>NZ_CP027762.1:787500-1089940 GCF_003852315.1 Pseudomonas sp. LBUM920 | reverse complement strand
TTTCTGATTCTCAACCATGGGCCACCTCCAGGCAGATGTCGACCACGGTGCGGGTTGCGTCAGGTTTGGCCAGGCGGCTTGCGGTGCTCGCCATGCTGTTGAGTCGTTCCGGTTGCATCAAAACCTCGGTCAGGCGTGCGGCCAAATCGGCGGCGCCAGTCGTTCTTTGCGGCAGCAGGAAGGCAGCGCCCTCCCCGGCCAAATATTCGGCGTTGCGGGTCTGGTGATCGTCAATCGCGTGGGGCAAAGGCACCAGCAAGGACGGCAGACCGGCGGCGGCCAGTTCACTGACGGTCAGCGCACCAGCGCGACAGACCACCAGGTCGGCCCAGCCATAGGCGTGGGCCATGTCTTTGATGAAGGGCTGCACATTCGCCTCGACACCGGCCTCGCGATAGCGGGCAGCGGTGATTTCATCGTGATTCTTGCCGGCCTGATGGAAGATCTCAGGGCGCAACTCCACGGGGAGTTGGGCCAGCGCTTCGGGCAGCAATTTGTTCAGCGGCTCGGCACCCAGGCTTCCGCCGAGGATCAGCAGATGCGCCTTGCGCCCGGCCAGCGCCTCACGGGCAATGGCCATGAACAGTTCGGTGCGCACCGGGTTGCCGGTGGTGCGCAACTTGTCCGAGGTCGCAAAGGTGTTCGGGAACGCTTCACACACACGCGAGGCCAACGGCACCAGCAGGCGGTTCGCGGTACCGGCGACGGCGTTCTGCTCGTGCACGATCACCGGCACGCCAGCCAGCTTGGCGGCAACACCGCCAGGGCCAGTCACATAACCGCCAAACCCCAGCACGCATACCGGCTTTACTGCACGCATGACTTTGCGCGCCTGCCACACCGCCTTGAGCAACACGAACGGCGCCTTGAGCAGGGACAACTTGCCCTTGCCACGCAAGCCTGTGACGTTGATCAAATGCAGCGGCAAGCCGGCATTGGGCACCAATTCATTTTCGATGCCGCGCGGCGTGCCGAGCCAATGCACGGTGTAGCCGCGGTTCTGGAATTCACGCGCGCACGCCAGGGCCGGGAACACGTGGCCCCCGGTGCCGCCCGCCATGATCAGCACGTTAGCGCCCATGGTTCGGCTCCTCGGCAAAATCGCTTTCGCTGAATTCCATCTCTTCGCTGCCCAGGTGGGTTCGACTCTCCCACTCGATGCGCAGCAATAACCCCAGGCACGCGCAGCAAATCACCAACGAACTGCCGCCGTAACTGAGGAACGGCAAGGTCAGGCCCTTGGTCGGTAACAAGCCGACGTTCACGCCGATGTTGATCAGGAACTGGCCGATCCACAGGAACGACAAGCCGTACGCCACATAGGCGGCGAAATACTGTTTGGCCTTCTCGGCCCACAAGCCGATGTACATGCCGCGTACACACACGAACACGAACAGCGCGACGGTGCACAGCGAACCGACCACGCCGAGCTCTTCGGCGAGTACCGAGAACACGAAGTCGGTGTGCGCTTCGGGCAGGTAGAACTGCTTCTGCACGCTGTTGCCCAGGCCCACACCCAGCCACTCGCCGCGACCAAAGGCGATCAGCGCCTGGGTCAGCTGGTAGCCGGAACCGAACTGATCGGACCACGGGTCGGTAAAGGTAATCAGACGGGCCATCCGATAGGGCTGCGCCTGCACCAGCACCGTCACGGCGGCCACGGCCAGCACCACCATCAAGGTGAAACGGAACAGGCCGACGCCACCGAGGAACAGCATCGCGGCGGCCGCGCCCATCATCACGACGGTGGCACCGAAGTCGGGCTCCATCAGCAACAGACCGGCCATTGGCAGCAGCACGATGAATGGCTTGAAGAAGCCCATCCAGCTTTCGCGCACTTCCTTCTGACGGCGTACCAGGTAACCGGCCAGGTAGATCACCACGAACACCTTGGCGATTTCCGACGGCTGCACGTTGAACGCACCGAAGCCGATCCAGCGCATCGAGCCGTTCACCTCGCGGCCGATGCCGGGCAGGATCACCATGATCAACAGGCCGAACGCACCGATCAGCATCATCCAGCCCAGGCGCTGCCAGGTGGCGATCGGGATCATCATGGTGACGATGCACGCGCCAAGGCCGATCACCAGGTACACCAAGTGGCGGATCATCATGTACAGGGTGTTGCCCGACTGCACGGCGGCCACTTCGGAGGACGCCGAGGTGATCATCACCAGGCCCAGGCCCAGCAGCGCCAGGCAACCGGCGAGCATCGGGAAATCAAGGTCGACGCCACGGCCGGTAATGATCGGGGACGGGTACGGTTTGATGATATTTCTGAAATTCATGCCAAGGCCTCCACGGCGCGAGCGAACAGCTGGCCGCGCTCTTCGTAGTTCTTGAACATGTCGAAACTGGCGCACGCTGGCGACAGCAGCACGGCATCACCCGGCTGGGCCAGGGCTTTGCACTGAGCGATGGCGTCGTCCAGGGACGTCGCGCGTACTTGCGGCACGGCGTCACCGAGGGCAGCGGCGATCAACTCAGCATCACGGCCCATCAGCACCACGGCGCGACAATGGGCAGCCACCGGGCCTTTAAGGTCCTTGAAGTCGGCGCCTTTGCCATCGCCACCGGCGATCAGCACCAGCTTGCCTTCGATATCGGCGCCAAGGCCTTCGATGGCAGCCAGGGCAGCACCGACGTTGGTGGCCTTGGAATCGTTGTAATAGCTGACGCCGTTGAGGTCGCGCACCCACTGGCAACGGTGCTCAAGCCCGGCAAATGTGCGCAGGCTTGCGAGCATGGCGTCGAACGGCAGGCCAACAGCGTGACCGAGTGCCAGCGCCGCCAGGGCATTGGACTGGTTATGCGCGCCACGAATTTTCAGCTCGCGCACCGGCATCAGGTTCTGGAATTCGAAGGCCAGGTATTTCTCGCCGTTCTCTTCGCGGATGCCGAACGCTTTGAAGTCCGGTTTGCCGAGGCCGAAGGTCCAGCACGGCAGGCCCTCGCCCATCAGCGGACGGCTCAGGGCGTCCTGGCGGTTGACCACCACTTGCCGGGCACCGCGGAAGATCCGGTGCTTGGCCAGGTGATAGGCCGGCAGGCCGCTGTAGCGGTCCATGTGGTCTTCACTCACATTCAACACGGTGGCGACTTCGGCGCCCAGGTCGTGAGTGGTTTCGAGCTGGAAGCTCGACAGTTCCATCACGTACAGCTCGACGTCGTCGCTGAGCAGGTCCAACGCCGGCGTGCCGAGGTTACCGCCCACGGCCACGCGCTTGCCGGCCGCAACCGCCATCTCGCCGACCAGGGTGGTCACGGTGCTTTTCGCGTTGGAACCACTGATGGCCACAATCGGCGCTTTCGCGTTGCGCGCGAACAGGTCGATATCGCCGGAGAGCTTCACGCCACGTGCGGCAGCGGCTTGCAAAGCCGGTGTCGCCAGGGCCAGGCCGGGGCTCACGTAGAGCTCATCGGCGCGGCACAGAAACTCGACATCCAACTCGCCACAACGCACTTCCACGTGCGGGTAGTCACGGCGCAGCGTGACCAGCTCCGGTGGATTTTCCCGCGTATCGGCGACGGCAAACGACGTGCCCCGGTTCGCCAGGAAGCGAACCAGGGACATGCCGCTTTTGCCGAGGCCGACAACGATGCGGAAGTGGTCTGAAGCGATCAGGGACACTCGTTTCTACCTCAGTTTCAGGGTGGCAAGGCCGACCAGTACCAGAATCACGGTGATGATCCAGAAACGGACAATCACGCGTGGCTCGGGCCAGCCCTTGAGTTCAAAGTGGTGGTGAATCGGCGCCATGCGGAACACGCGGCGCCCGGTCAATTTGAAGGAAGCCACCTGGATGACCACCGACAGGGTTTCCATCACGAACACACCGCCCATGATGAACAACACGATTTCCTGGCGAACAATCACCGCGATGGTGCCCAAGGCTGCGCCCAGCGCCAGCGCGCCGACGTCGCCCATGAAGACTTGTGCCGGGTAGGTGTTGAACCACAAGAAACCCAGGCCGGCGCCGATCAGCGCGCCGCAGAACACAATCAGTTCGCCCGCGCCCGGTACGTACGGGATCAGCAGGTATTCAGCGAATTTCACGTTACCCGACAGGTAGCAGAAGATGCCGAGCGCACCGCCGACCATCACCGTCGGCATGATCGCCAGGCCGTCGAGGCCGTCGGTCAGGTTGACCGCGTTGCTGGAGCCGACGATCACGAAGTAGGTCAGCACCACGAAGCCGATGCCCAGTGGAATGCTGGCGTCCTTGAGCATCGGAATGATCAGGGTGGTTTCAACTGCGCTTGGCGCGGTGGTGTAAAGGAAGATCGCGGCGGCAAGGCCGAATACCGACTGCCAGAAATACTTCCAGCGGCTTGGCAGCCCCTTGGAGTTTTTCTCGATCACTTTGCGGTAGTCATCGACCCAGCCGATGGCGCCGAACAACAAGGTCACCAACAGCACCACCCACACGTAGCGGTTATGCAGGTCGGCCCAGAGCAAGGTGCTGATGCCGATGGACGAGAGGATCAGCGCGCCGCCCATGGTCGGGGTGCCGGATTTGGACAGGTGCGACTGCGGGCCGTCATTGCGAACCGATTGACCAATTTGCAGGTTCTGCAGGGTGCGGATCATCCACGGCCCCAGGAACAGCGACAGAGACAGCGCGGTCAGCACACCCAGAATCCCGCGCAGGGTCAGGTACTGAAAGACCGCGAAGCCTTTGTGGAACTGTTGCAGATACTCAGCCAGCAGCAGCAGCATTAATGTTTCTCCGTACTTGAGCCACACAAGGCCGCGACGACGTTTTCCATCACCGCGCTGCGCGATCCCTTGATCAAAATGGTTGTGTGTTTGTCTTGTTCAGCCACGCCCAGCGCCTGGATCAGCTCGGCCTGGGTTGCGAAATGCCGCGCGCCGAGGCCGAAGGCATCGACGGCGTGTGCCATGTTCGGGCCGACGGCATAGAGCGCGTCGACTTTTCCGCTGGCGTAGGCGCCGACTTCGCGGTGGCCTTGCTCTGCCCAGTCGCCCAATTCGCCGATATCACCCAGCACCAGAACCTTGCGCCCGGCAAAGCCCTTCAGCAGGTCAACAGCGGCATTAATGGAGGACGGGTTGGCGTTGTAGGTGTCGTCGATTACGCGCATGCCGTTGGTTGCCAGTTGCGCAACGGTGCGGCCCTTGACCGGCTGCACTGCGCCCAGGCCGGTAGCAATACCAAACAGCGACACACCCAGGGCATGCGCGGCGGCGGCGGCGGCCAAGGCGTTGGCAACGTTGTGGTTGCCGAGCAGATTCAATTGAACATGCTCGTCGCCTTGCGGGGTGTGCAAGGTGAAGGACGGGCACCCTCGGGCGTCAACGGTGATGTGGGAGGCGTAAAAATCAGCGGCGGCATTGGCCACGGCAAACGTCAGCACCTTGCGACCGGCGGCACGTACACGCCAGGTGTCGAAGGCCTTGTCGTCGAGGTTCAATACTGCGGTGCCGGATGCATCGAGGCCTTCAAGGATTTCGCCCTTGGCTTCGACGATTTTCTCTGGGCCACCGAACTCGCCAACGTGGGCGGTGCCGGCATTGTTGATGATCGCCACGTGAGGCTTGGTCAGCGCCACGGTGTAGGCGATTTCGCCGATGCGCGACGCGCCCAGCTCGATCACTGCCGCCGTGTGTTCCGGGGCCAGCTCGAGCAGGGTCAGCGGCGCGCCGAGATCATTGTTCAAGTTGCCACGGGTGGCGAGCACCGGCCCGCGCGTACGCAGGACACCGGCGAGCAGTTCCTTGACCGTGGTTTTGCCGCTGGAGCCGGTGATGGCTGCAACCGGTTTATCGAAGGCGGCGCGGTTCAATGCACCCAACTGGCCCAAGGCCAAACGGGTATCTGCAACCCGCAATTGCGGCAGGGTGGAATCGGTCACTTCACGCTGCACCAATGCACCCACGGCACCTTTGGCGGCGACATCGTTCAGGTAGTCGTGACCATCAAAACGCGGGCCGGCCAAGGCGACAAACAATTGCCCGGGCTTGATGTTACGGCTGTCGATACTGACGCCGTCGAAGCTGCAATCGCTCGACACTACGGGGGCCGACAGGGCCTGGGTCAGTTCGCTGAACGTCATCGCTTTAAGCATGGGCGACCTCCCAGGCGGTCAAGGCATGATCGGCCTCGACCAGATCGGAGAAGGCATGGCGCTCGCCGTTGATTTCCTGATAGTCCTCGTGACCTTTGCCGGCCAGCACCACCACGTCGTCAGCACTGGCGCTGGCGATCAACTGGGCAATAGCGGCACCGCGACCGGCCACGAAAGTTGCCTTGGACGCGTCTTTAAAGCCGACACGGATATCGTCGAAAATCTGGCTTGGGTCTTCGCTGCGCGGGTTGTCGTCGGTGACGAGCACGCCATCGGCGAGACGCTCGACGATCTCGGCCATCAACGGACGTTTGCCGCGGTCACGATCGCCGCCGCAGCCGAACAGGCACAGCAACTTGCCCTTGGCGTGTGGGCGCAGGGCTTCGAGGATTTTTTCCAAAGCGTCCGGGGTGTGGGCGTAATCGACCACTACCAGCGGCTGCGAACCCCCGCCCAAACGCTGCATGCGACCGGCCGGGCCTTCGAGCTTGGGCAACACACGCAGGATTTCATCCAGTGCGTAATCCAGGCCAAGCAACGCACCGATGGCAGCCAGCACATTGCTCAGGTTGAAACGGCCGAGCAAGGTGCTGCGCAAGTGGTGCTCGCCCTGCGGCGTGACCAACGTGGCGAGCACGCCTTCGTCATTGAATTGGGCTTCGCGGCAATACAGGTACGCGCTGGAGTCTTCCAGGCTGTAGGTGATCAGGCGCGATTCGCTGTCCTCGGCTGCCAACTGGCGGCCAAAAGCGTCATCGAGATTCACCACACGGCATTTCAGGTCATTCCAGGCGAACAGCTTGGCCTTGGCGGCGGCGTACGCCTCCATGGTGCCGTGGTAGTCGAGGTGATCGCGGGACAGGTTGGTCATCACCGCCACATCGAACGCCAGAGCGGTAACACGGCCCTGGTCCAGACCGTGTGAAGAGACTTCCATGGCAACCGCCTTGGCACCGGCCTTTTTCAGGTCGGCCAGGGTCGCTTGCACGGCAATCGGGTTTGGCGTGGTGTGCAGGCCGCTTTGCAGCGCGCCATAAAAGCCGGTACCGAGCGTGCCGACAATGCCGCAGTGCTGCCCCAGCAGGTCAAGCGCCTGGGCGACCAATTGGGTCACGCTGGTCTTGCCGTTGGTGCCGGTCACGCCGATCAGGTTCAGTTGACGGCTTGGGTCGCCATAAAAGCGCCCGGCGATGTCCGAGAGCTGCGCAGCCAGGCCTTTGACCGGAATCAACGGTACGTCGGTGATTGGCAGCACGGTAGCGCCTTCCACTTCGTACGCCACGGCTGCCGCGCCACGTTGCAGGGCATCGGCGATGTGCGCACGGCCATCGAACTTGCCGCCAGGCACGGCCAGGAACAGGTCACCGGCGCGTACGTTACGGCTGTCCAGGCTCAACTCGCGAATCAGCAGATCGCGTCCGGCGTGGGCAAAAATCTTGTTCAAGCTAAGAGACATCAGCCGCGCCCTCCATTGGCTTTGGCAGCAGCGGCCGGTGGTCCGGCGTTCGCTTGTTGAGTCGGCGGCAGGTTGTCCGGCGTAATGTTCATCAGGCGCAGGGTGCCGGACATCACTTTGCTGAACACCGGCGCCGATACCAGGCCACCGAAGTAGCCGGCCTTGCTTGGCTCATCGATCACAACAACGATGGCGTAACGCGGATCGCTCATCGGGCCGAAGCCGGCGAACAGCGAGCGGTACGAGTTCTCGGCGTAGCCTTTGGTACCGACCGACGTTTTACGTGCGGTACCGGACTTGCCTGCCACGTGATACGCCGGCACCTGGGCACGGAACACGCCGCGCGGCGCTTCGATCACTTGTTGCAGCATGCCTTGCATGGTCTTGGCGACGTTTTCCGGGATCACCTGGGTGGCTTTCGGGGCTTCGTCGACGTGGATCAGGCTCAGTGGAACCATGCGGCCATTGTTGGCCAATACAGAGAAAGCGTGAGCCAGCTGGATCGCGGTCACCGACAGGCCGTAGCCATAGGAAAGCGTGGCCGTCTCGGCCTTTTTCCAGTCGCGATAGTTCGGCAGGTTGCCCACGCGCTCGCCTGGGAAGTCCAGCCCGGTGGGTTGGCCCAGGCCGATTTTCTGCGCCAGGTGATAGATGGTTTCGCCGCCGATATCGAAGGCGACTTTACTCATGCCGACGTTACTGGAGTTGATCAGAATACCTGTCAAATCCAGCACCGGACCTTCAGTGCGGGACACGTCACGAATGGTGTATTTGCCCAGCTGCAAGGTGCCTGGGTAAACCTCGACTTTGTCGCTCGGTTTCCAGCGCCCGGTTTCCAGGGCCGCACTCATGGAGATGGCTTTCATGGTCGAACCCGGCTCGAACACGTCGATCATTGCGCGGTTACGCATCATCGCCGGTTGCAGGTTGCGACGGTTGTTCGGGTTGTAGGTCGGCTGGTTGACCATGGCGAGGATCTCGCCGGTCTTCACGTCCATGATCACCAGGCTGCCGGCCTTGGCGCCGTTCTCGATGATCGCGTTACGCAGCTCGCGGTTGGCCAGGTATTGCAGGCGCAGGTCAATCGACAACGCCAAGGGCTTACCGGCCTTGGCGTTTTTGGTGACCTGGACATCCTTGATCAGTCTGCCGCGTCGATCCTTGATGACCTGCCGTTTGCCGGGAACCCCAGCCAGCCATTCGTCGTAGGCCAGTTCCACGCCTTCACGGCCGTGGTCATCGATGTCGGTGAAGCCAACCATGTGCGCGGTGGTTTCGCCGGCCGGGTAGAAACGACGAAACTCCTCGATGCCATAGACACCGGGGACTTTAAGGTCGAGCACCTGCTGGCCCTGTTCAGGGGTCAGCCCGCGAACCAGGTAGATGAATTCTTTATTGGCCTGGGCTTCCAGGCGCTCGGACAAGGCTTTTGGGTCCTGGCCCAGGGCGGCGGCCAGTTCCGGCCACTTGTCCTTGGCGACCTGCAATTCCTTGGCGTTGGCCCACAGCGTGGTTACCGGAGTACTGACGGCCAGAGGCTCGCCATTACGGTCGGTGATCAGACCGCGGTGTGCAGGAATCGGGATATGCCGCAGGCTCCGGGCGTCGCCCTGGCCGATCAGGAAGTCACGGTCAACCACTTGCAGGTCGATAATCCGCCAGGCAATCGCGCCCACCATCAACGCCAGCAAACCCAGCATCAGGCGGAAGCGCCAAGGGTAGAGTGCGCCTTCAAGTTTCATCATGGCGCCACCATCCGAACTTCGGCCGCGCCCGGAATGTGCATTTTCAACTGCTCGGTCGCCAGCACTTCGATGCGGCTATGGGCGGTCCAGGTGCTTTGCTCGAGGATCAACCGGCCCCACTCCGCCTGCGCTTTATCACGCACGCTCAATTCCCCGTACAGGGTATTGAGCAATTGACGGTTGTAGTGGGCGCTGTAGGACACCGCAATCGCGGACACCAGCACGCCGATAAACAGCAGCAACATAAAGAAGCTGCCGCCCGGAAGGGGCTTGGCGAAAAGCTTGCTCACCGCAACTTCTCCGCAACGCGCATGACGGCGCTACGGGAACGAGGGTTGGCCTTGAGTTCGGCTTCGGAAGCGAACTGCGCTTTGCCATGGATTTTGATTTTCGGCACAAAGGCTTCGAAACGCACCGGCAAGTTCCGCGGCAGGTTATCGGACTCGCCCTTGACCAGACGACGCATGAACAGTTTGACGATGCGGTCTTCCAGGGAGTGGAAGCTGATCACCACCAGGCGACCGCCCACTTCCAAGGCTTCCAGCGCGGCTTCGAGACCGGCTTCCAGATCGCCCAATTCGTTGTTGACGTGAATGCGCAGGCCCTGGAACGCACGGGTCGCCGGGTTCTTGCCCTTTTCCCAGGCAGGGTTGGCGACTTTGAGCACTTCGGCCAGGTCAGCGGTGCGTTCGAACGGCTGAATTTCACGGCGTTCGACCACAGCGCGGGCCATGCGCCCGGCGAAGCGTTCTTCACCGTATTCCTTGAACACGCGGGCAATTTCTTCCACCGGCGCGGTGGCGATGAACTGCGCGGCACTGACACCACGGGTGGGGTCCATGCGCATGTCGAGCGGGCCGTCGTTCATGAAACTGAAGCCGCGCTCCGGGTCATCGAGCTGCGGCGAAGACACGCCCAGATCGAGCAAAACCCCGGCCACCTTGCCTGCCATGCCGCGCTCGGCGACTTCCGCACCCAGCTCGGCAAAGCTACGCTGCACAACGACAAAGCGGCCGTCTTCGGCCGCTAGCGCTTGCCCGGTGGCAATCGCTTGAGGGTCTTTGTCGAACCCGAGGAGCTTACCGTCGGACCCGAGCTGGCTGAGTATCAACCGACTGTGCCCGCCCCGGCCGAAAGTGCCATCCAGATAGCAGCCATCCGCGCGTACGGCGAGAGCCTCAACGGCTTCGTCAAGCAGTACGGTGATGTGGTTAAAGCCGCTATCAATAGTCACAGGATCAAATCACGCAGTTCATCAGGCATCGCGCCCGGTTGTTGAATAGCAGCCAGGTCCGCTGCAGAAACAGCATCCCAGGCATCTTCGTCCCACAATTGGAACTTGTTCAGTTGGCCCACCAGCATTGCGCGCTTATCCAGCTTGGCGTACTCGCGCAAGCGCGGCGGCACCAGAAAACGCCCACTGCCATCGAGTTCGAGGTCGACGGCATTACCAATCAGCAAACGCTGCAGGCGGCGGTTTTCTTCACGCAATGAAGGCAGAGCGCGCAACTTGGTTTCGATCAACTCCCACTCATCGAGCGGGTAAACACACAAACAAGGGTCAACGGCATCAATCGTGATGATTAACTGGCCTGAACTTCGCGAAATGAGCTCGTCACGATACCGGCTCGGCATGGCGAGACGGCCTTTTGCATCGAGACTGATAGCGTTAGCTCCGCGAAACACAGATGCGTTTCTCCAAATTTTAGCGTTTTACGTTCAAAAAACCCACTTTGTGCCACTTTCCGCCACTTGCGCACACTATAGGAATGCGCCCACCACACCGTCAAGGCGCGGATTCAAGGAAAAGCCTTACAGAACGGAGATTTAGGAGTGTAAAAGGAGGAGAAACGCGAGTTCGGCGATGTTTTTGACTCAACAACCGCAAATAGCTCATGGAGCTATGGCTTAAAGTTAAAGTAATTTATTAAGAGTAAGATTTTTTTGGTATTACGAAGATGCATCTGCCAATGATTTGGCAGGGAGGGATTCTTGCGTTACTACCGGGTTTCTGCACGAGATTCGGACAGAAGGAAAAAAGGTGGAGAGTCGATCTGTAAGCCGGGTTCTGTCTTGAACAGTCATTCGTCTACGATGGCCATCACTGGACATCTTTAGCAACCTACCCGGTCCCAGCGCGGGCCACGCCTTGGGACCCTATTTGGTCTTGCTCCAAGTGGGGTTTACCTAGCCACGAACTGTTGCCAGTCGTGCGGTGCGCTCTTACCGCACCTTTTCACCCTTACCGGCACCGAAGTGCTTAGGCGGTTATTTTCTGTGGCACTTTCCGTAGGCTCACGCCTCCCAGGCATTACCTGGCACTTCGCCCTATGGAGCCCGGACTTTCCTCCCCCCCCTAATTTTCATAGAAGGCAGCGACTGTCCAATCGACTCTCCGCCGCGCAGGTTAACGGCACGGCGGGCTGAGGACAAGTATTAAAAGCGCAGCAATGCCATCACGTTCGGACGGAATGCCGGTTCGCCCCCGGAACTATTCGGCTTTCTGTTTATCCAGCGCGACCTGATACAGCACATTCTTGCGCACGCCGGTAATTTCAGCGGCCAGCGCTGCAGCACGCTTGAGGGGCATTTCCTTGAGCAGCAAATCGAGAATGCGCATGGCCTCGCTGCCCACAGCATCCTCATCCTCCGGCGCCGCCCAACCGGCCACCAGCACCACACACTCGCCACGCTGTTGATTGCTGTCGCCTTCGACGAAGGCACGCAACGCTTCCAACGGCAGGCCCTTGAGGGTTTCGAACGTCTTGGTCAGCTCACGCGCCAGCAGCGCAAGGCGCTCGCCGCCAAACACCAGTTCCATGTCTTGCAGGCATTCAAGGATGCGGTGCGGGGCTTCATAGAAGATCAACGTACGCGGTTCTTCCTTAAGTGCCTGAAGCCGCGCGCGGCGCCCAACGGTCTTGGCCGGCAGGAAGCCCTCAAAGATAAAACGATCCGACGGCAACCCGGCAGCCGATAATGCAGCAATCAGCGCGCACGCTCCCGGAACAGGCACTACATTGATACCAGCGGCTCGCGCCTGGCGGACCAAGTGGTAGCCGGGATCGGAAATCAGCGGCGTACCGGCATCGGAGATCAGCGCCACATCGTCGCCGGCCAGCAGGCGCGTGATAAAACGGCTGCCTTCTTCGCGTTCGTTATGTTCGTGGCAGGCGGCCAAGGGCGTGCTGATACCAAAATGCTGCATCAACCGCTGGGAATGCCGTGTGTCTTCCGCCGCGATCAATTTTACGTCGCGCAACACTTTCAGCGCCCGGGCACTGATGTCGTCCAGGTTGCCAATGGGCGTCGCCACGACAAAAAGCGAGCCTGCAGTGGAATTCAAAGGACCTGGAGCAGTCAAAACGCACACCTCGATGGTTGGGAAAAGTCGCATTGTAGCGCGTAGGCGCCTCGATAATATGCCCTCAAGGTCGGCCGTCGATGGCTGTTGGCAGCATTTGCACGACCTAAATCGACGGTTTCACGCCAGTAACATCGCGCCTGGGCCAGTGCTTGGGTACAATTCCACGCTAATTTGATCGGTATCAGGAACACTTACATGATCGCTTGCCTGCGGCTGCTCTCCGCCCTCTGCCTCGCTGCCTTATTGGCTGCCTGCGCCAGCTCGCCCTCGTCCAGCCTTGGCGACCTCCCCCGGACCCCGGATGCCAGTATCGAGCAACTGCTCGAACAGGCTACCTCCGCCAACACGCCAGAAAAGGCCGCGATGCTGCGCCTGAGTGCGGCTGACCTGGCCTACCACCAGAACAACCCTGGGCGTTCGTCGCAGATTCTCGCGCAGGTGCCCCTGGATGTCCTGAAGCCGGCCGCGCAAGTGTTTGCCAGCACCCTGGCCGCCGAACTGGCCATGGCGCGCAATCAGCCCAAGGCTGCATTGGCAGCCCTGAACCATCCCAGCCTGCAGAGCCTGAAGGAGCTGCCGACCGATCAGCAGATCCGCACCGGCACCGTGCATGCCCGCGCCTATGAGGCCGATGGGCAGACCCTGGCCGCCGCGCGAGAGCGTGTCGCCATGGCTGCGCTGCTGACGGGCGACGCTGCCAACAGCAACCACGAAGCTATCTGGGCGCTGATTGCCGCGCTGCCGGCTGACCAGTTGCAAGCCAGCGGTAACCCGACGCTTGATGGCTGGATCAGCCTGGCCAAAGCCGTCAAAGGCGCCGGCACCCTGGAGCAACAACAAGCCGCGATCGACACTTGGCGCGCGCAGAACCCTGAGCACCCGGCCGCAGTGCAACTGCCGACGCCGCTGACCAAGCTCAAGGAACTGGCCAGCCAGCCGCTGAACAAGATCGCCCTGCTACTGCCGCAGGACGGTCCGCTGGCTGCGGTCGGCAAGGCGCTGCGCGAAGGCTTCATGGCGGCTCACTACCAGGCTGAACAAGCCGGGCAGAAACCGCCGGTCATCGAGTTCTATGACAGCTCGCGCCTGACCTCCCTCGACGACTTCTATGCCAAGGCCCAGGCCGCCGGCGTACAACTGGTCGTCGGCCCGCTGGAAAAACCGCTGGTCAAACAACTCGCAGCTCGCCCGCAACTGCCGATCGCGACGCTGGCGCTGAACTACAGCGAATTGAATGAAAACCCGCCACAGCTGTTCCAGTTCGGCCTGGCCGCTGAAGACGAAGCCCGCGAAGTCTCGCGCCGTGCCCGCGCCGACGGCTTGCACCGCGCCGCCGCCATGGTGCCGCGTGGCGAATGGGGTGAGCGTGTCTACAAAGCCTTCCGCCAGGATTGGGAAGCCAATGGCGGCACCGTCGTCGGCGTCGAGTACGTTGACCAGCCGGTCGCCCTCGCCCAGCAGATTGCCGACCTGTTC
Source organism: Pseudomonas sp. LBUM920 (assembly GCF_003852315.1). NCBI lineage: Bacteria > Pseudomonadati > Pseudomonadota > Gammaproteobacteria > Pseudomonadales > Pseudomonadaceae > Pseudomonas > Pseudomonas edsoni (SeqCode). Next base: position 1,075,806 of record NZ_CP027762.1, on the reverse strand, counting down.
CAGCTGCGCAAAAGCGAAGGTCGCGCCAAGAGCCTGCAAAGCGCCGTTGGCACTGACGTAGCGGCGCAACCGTCGCGCCGCCAGGACATCGAGTTCATCTTCCTGGCGGTGACGCCGCAATTGGCCCAGCAGATCAAGCCGACCCTGAACTTCCAGTACGCCGGCGACGTGCCTGTGTATGCGACGTCCCATGTGTTCAGCGCCAGCGGCGACAAGAACCAGTACCTGGACATGACCAACGTCATGTTCTGCGAAACCCCTTGGCTGCTCAACACCACCGACCCGCTGCGCAACCAGGTTGCCGCGCAATGGCCACAAGCCAATGGCAGCCTGGGCCGCCTGTACGCGATGGGCGCCGACGCCTACCGCCTGGCACCGCGCCTGGGTCAACTCAAGGCGCTGCCGGATACGCGCGTCGACGGCCTCTCGGGCAGCCTGGGCATCAGCGCCAACCAGCGTGTCGACCGCCAGATGCCGTGGGCGAAATTCGTTGGTGGTGACATCCAGCGCCTGCCGGACACCTCGCGCTGATGCCCGAGCGGTCCAGCGCACAAAGCGGCAAGGATGCCGAACTTCAAGCCCTCCAGTATCTGCAACGACAGGGTCTGCGCCTTCTGGCGCAGAACTGGTTGTGTAAACGCGGTGAGCTTGATCTGGTCATGCTTGACGGCGATACAGTAGTATTCGTCGAAGTCCGCTACAGAAAACACGCACAATGGGGTGGCGCGCTCGCCAGTATCGACGGGCGCAAGCGTCAGAAGCTGATACTCGCCGCGCAGTTTTTCCTGCAAAAAGAGCATCGCTGGGCTGACTCCCCCTGCCGTTTCGATGTGGTTGCCATAGAAAGCACACCGTCTGGCCCCGCTGATCTGAATTGGCTTAAAGATGCCTTCGACAGCTGATTCACCGGACATCTTCACCACACACTTTTGCTCTTTGCTTTGCGGGCTGCACATTCCTGTGCCAAACAGCCGCGCTACTTAAGGTCACACAGATGGACATGCAATCCCGAATTCGCCAGCTTTTCCAAGCCAGCATCGACACCAAGCAACAGGCGATGGACGTACTTGCACCGCACATCGAGCAAGCCAGTCAGGTCATGGTCAATGCCTTGCTCAACGAGGGCAAAATGCTTTCGTGCGGCAACGGCGGTTCGGCCGGTGATGCCCAGCACTTTTCCTCCGAGCTGCTCAACCGCTTCGAGCGCGAGCGCCCGAGCCTGCCGGCCATTGCCTTGACCACCGACACGTCGACGATCACCTCGATCGCCAACGACTACAGCTACAACGAAATCTTCTCCAAACAGATTCGCGCCCTGGGCCAACCCGGCGACGTGCTGCTGGCGATCTCCACCAGCGGCAACTCGGCGAACATTATTCAAGCGATCCAGGCCGCACATGATCGCGAAATGATTGTCGTAGCATTGACCGGTCGTGACGGCGGCGGCATGGCCTCGCTGCTGTTGCCGGAGGACGTTGAAATCCGCGTCCCGGCCAATGTCACTGCACGCATTCAAGAAGTCCACCTGCTGGCGATCCACTGCCTGTGCGATCTGATCGACAGCCAACTGTTCGGGAGTGAAGAATGACCGTTAACCGCCTCAGCCTTTTGGCCATTACGCTGTGCCTTGCCATCAGCGGCTGCAGCACGGCAATCACCGCGACACGTGACACACCGATTCAGGATGACCGGGGCACACGTACTTTCGGCAGCACAATCGACGACTCGCTCATCGAAACCAAGGTCAAGGTCAACGTCGCCAAGGCCGCTACAGACTTGGGCAATGGTGCCTCGCGCATTGTGGTTACCAGCTTCAACGGCGTGGTACTGCTGGCCGGCCAGACGCCGCGTGCGGAGCTCAAGGCCCAGGCAGAACAAGCCGCCTCGTCGGTCCAGCGGGTCAAGAAGGTCCACAATGAACTGCAGGTCATGGACCCTATTACCCTGCTGGCCATCAGTAACGATGCGTTGCTGACCACCAAAATCAAGGCGCAGATGCTTACCGACAGCGCCGTGCCGGGCTCGCGCATCAAAGTCGTCACCGATAACGGCATCGTTTACCTGATGGGCCTGCTGACCCAGGCGGAAGCCACGCGCGCGTCCAACCTGGTTCAGGGTGTGTCCGGCGTACAGAAGATCGTAAAAGTGTTCGAATACATCGACTGATGTCATTCGCAGCCACAAAAAAGGGCGCCGTGCACTGACTGCACGGCGCCCTTTTTAGTGGCCCGCGTTTATTGGTACTGCTGGTACGGGTTGCCCTGGAACTGGTTGTTCTGCTGTGGCGCTTGTTGCTGTTGTTGCTGCTGACCTGGTTGGCCGTATTGCTGACCTGGGATCGGGCCGAGGTTGACCTCTACGCGACGGTTTTGCGCACGGCCATTCACGTCGGCGTTGCTGGCAATCGGATTATCCGGGCCGGCACCGCGCGCACTCAGGTTGGTCGGGCTCACGCCCTGCGACGTCAGGTAGTTGGCCACGCTCTGTGCACGACGCTGGGACAGGTCCATGTTCAACTGGCGGCTGCCGGTGCTGTCGGTGTAGCCGACAATCTGGATGGTGTTCTGGTTGAACTGCTTCAGCGAGTTCGCCAGGTTGTTCAGTGGCGTATAGAAGCTGCTGGCAATCGCGTCCGAGTTGGTGGCAAAGGTAATGTTACCCGGCATGATCAACTTGATCTGGTCGCCCTGGCGCTGCACTTCAACACCGGTGTTGGCCATGCTTTCACGCAGTTTCTTTTCCTGCTGGTCGGCGTAGTAGCCGTAACCGGCGGCGCCGATACCGGCGATAGCACCACCGATCAGTGCACCCTTGCCACGGTTGTTATGGTCGATGGCTGCACCGGCCAATGCGCCAGCCAGCGCACCCAGGCCGCCGTACTTGGCGGTTTTGCTGATACCGCCTTGCGAACCATCATTTGCCTGCCCCTGGCTGCCGTCATAAGGATTGGGCGAGGCGCAGCCGGACAACAGGGCTACGGCGGTGGCAACAACAAGAAGACGACGCGGAGTAAACATGAAGGGAGCTCCTACTTTTGCATTCTGTGGTGCAAAGGACATTGGCAATGGACCTGTGCCGGGTTTTGAACGCGACAAACGGTAAAAATTCCGTGGCCATCGCCCCTGCTGTGACAAAGGCTGGCCAGCATCACCGCTAAGGAAACCGTAGCAGACCCAGGCTGAACGCGAGCTGCGACGACGATTCTTTGTATAGAACAGCCTCACACCCTTGGTTATTCCCTACGCCCGCACAAACGGATTCTCACGCATCTCATCGCCCAACCGGGTGTCCGGCCCGTGCCCGGTAACCACCGTCGCGCCCTCATCCAGGGTGTACAAACGCTGCTTGATCGAACGCACGATAGTCGCCTGGTCCCCACCCCACAGGTCGGTCCGCCCTACGCCGCGCTTGAACAACGTGTCGCCGGCAATCAACAACTTGGCATCGGCAAACCAGAAGCTCATCGAACCTGGCGTATGCCCTGGCGTGTGCAAGGCCACGCCGCAACCACAGGCCAACGCCTCATCATCTTCCAACCAGCGATCCGGCGACGGCACCGGCGTATAAGGCACGCGAAACATCTGGCACTGCATTTCCAGGTTATCCCACAGGAATTTATCATCCTTGTGCAGATGCAAAGTGGCGCCGGTTTTCTCTTTCAATTGGCCGGAAGCCAGGAAGTGATCGAGGTGCGCATGGGTATGGATGATGCTCACCACCTTGAGGCCCAACGCCTCCAGGCGAGCCAGGATCAGCTCGTGATTGCCGCCGGGGTCGACCACGATGGCTTTTTTGGTGATCGGGTCACCGATGATGGTGCAGTTGCACTGCAACGGGCCGACGGGGAAGGTTTCGCGAATCAGGGCTGGTAGCTGAGACATCAGAGCGAACTCGATCATTTGTAAGTCAGCGATTTTGGCACAAATGCGTTGCTGCCTACCCCAACAACCCCATCTCCTGCGCCCGCGCTACTGCCTGGGTTCGGCGTTCCACGCCCAGCTTGCTGTTGATATGGCTGGCGTGGGTTTTCACCGTGTGCAGGGAGATAAACAACTGGTTGCTGATCTCCTGGTTTGAGCAGCCCTGGGCGATCAGTTGCAGCACTGCCAGCTCGCGGGTGCTGAGGGTTTCGTGCGTGGGCAGGGCCTCGGCGGCGGCAACCACCGGCAGCAGCGCCAACAGGCTTTGGTTCAACAACGCATGCGGGGTCTTGCCGAGTTGCTCGCGCATCCAGTCAGGATAACGTTCCAGCAGACGCTGGAACGGTTGCAGTGCGCCACCAACGCCCGCCTCGAGCGCCTGGGCCACGATCGGCCGCGCCTTGGCTTCCTGGCCGCACTCCAGCAATACATGCGCCTGCTGGGTCAGGGCCATCAGGGCAATCATCTGGCGCCCGCTGTTATGCGCCTGCTGCGCCAGCTCTTCGAGGCGCTGCAGGGCCGCAGCCGGTTGATGGCGGATCGCATCGAGTGCGGCCTGCTGCAGCCCGATGTGTTGCGCCAGGTGCGGATGAAACTCCGGTGCGGCGGCGGCGTGCTCACCGTTATAGGTCTGCCCCAGGCGGGTCAGCCAGGCGTCGGCGAGGTCGGTGCGGCCTTGGGCCAGCCATAATTCGCATTTGATCAGGGTGATCATCGCCAGGTAATAGATCGGCGGCACGTCCCAGATATGCATCAAGCGCTCGGCTTCGGCAAGTTCGGCGAAGGCCTTGGCGAAATCACCGCGCCGCCCTTCGAAATTGGCGATCACACAATGCCCGATGAGCACGCTGATATCGCGGCAGGCGCGCGCTTCGCTCAGGCCGGCACGCAAGCGGGCAAGGCCAGCGTCTGACTGATAACGCACCAGCAGCAGGTAACCTTCGTACAGCGATAGCCGCGCGCGTACGGCGTACAGCCGTTGAGGCGCAAGGCCCTGCAGGCGTTGCAGCCCCTGGCGCACTTCGTCCAGAGAACGCAGAATTTCGCCGCGCGCCTGCAACACGCGCGCGCGGTCGTAATGGGCCAGGGCCTCGAACAGCGGGTTGCCGACGCGCTGCGCCAGCTCCAGGGATTCGCGATTCAGGCCACGCGCGCGCCACAGGTCGGCATCGACAATAGCCAGGTTGGACAGGGTCGACAGGCACATCAGGCGCTGGCCATAGCGTTTGTGCGGCAGGCTTTCCAACGCCTCGCTGCAATAACGCTGGGTCAATTCACGATCACCTCGCCCGCGGGCGATGATCCCGCTCAGCGCCAGCCATTGGGCCAGCATCGACTTTTGCGCAGTGGCCGACGGCGCCGGCAGGAAGCGACTGAGGTAGCCTGACAATTCTTCTGCCGCATCCAACTGGCACGCCAACCCCAGCGCCCAACTGTAGAGCACGATCAAGCGCGGCGTGCTGATCAGCAGGCTGTCGGGCAAGTCCATCTTCCAGCGCAGCAGCATGCCCACATTCTGCTCGGCCAGCAGTTGCTCCTCTGACAGGTTCTGCACCAGGTTTGCCGCCACATCGAGGTGGCCGGCGCGCAATGCCTGCTCTACGGCTTCGTCGATAAAACCCTGGGCGTTGAACCATCGACAGGCCCGCAAGTGCAGGCTGGCAATCGGCAAGGTGGCATTGCTCACGCGGCGCGTGCGCAGCAAATCGGAAAACAAATGGTGGTAACGGTACCAGTGGCCCTGTTCATCCAGCGGCACCAGAAACACCTGATGGGCCTGCAAATAGCGCAGGATTTCCGCGCTGTCGTGGGCCTCGCGCACGGCGTCGCACAGCTCGCTGCAGAAACGATCCTGAGGCGCCGTGTCGTACAGGAACGCCTGCACTTCAACCGGCAGGCAGTCGATGACCTCTTCGAGCAGGTAATCACGAATCAGCCCTTCGCCACCGTGCAAGCTGTGCGGCAACGCGCTTTCATTGCCCGCTTCGGCGATTGCCAATAGCCAGAAACGCAGGCCGGCGACCCATCCTTCACTGCGCCGGATCAAGTTGTCCAGCGCCTCGCCGCGCAACGAACTGCTGTGCCGATCCAGCACGGCCAGCGATTCGTCGTGGGTCAGGCGCAGGTCCTGTTCGTGCAGCTCCAGCAGGTGCCGGGACAGCCGCAGGCGCGCCAGGTGCCAGTCGGGACGTTGGCGGCTGGTGACCATGACCACCAGCCCATCGGGTAAATGATTCAAGAAAAACTGCAGGCAACGATCCAGCACCGGACCCTGAGCCAGATGGTAGTCATCCAGTACCAGCAACAAGGGCGCACGCGTGGACAAGTGCAACGTCAGCTCATCGAGCAGGCCGTCGAGCCATTCTTCAAAGGCAAAGGGTTGGTGACGCTGGCGCATTTTCAGCAGGCCCAGGGATTGGGCGCCGAGTTGCGGGAAATACTGTTGCAAACCGTCGAGCAGGCGCTCGAGGAAACGGCCCGGGTCGTTATCGCGTGGGCTCAGGCCCAGCCACAGGCTTTGCCAATGCGCCGGCAAACTCTGGCAGAACTCTACCGCCAGCGAACTCTTGCCGAACCCCGCCGGAGCGCTGACCAGTAGCAATCGCCCCTCCAGGCCAGCACTCAGCCGTTCGCACAGGCGCGGGCGCAGCACATAGCCGTCAGGCAAAGGTGGCCTGTAGAAGCGCGCTTCCAGGGTCGGAATTACTGCGCTTGCAGGCCCTTGGATTCGGGACAGATCAGTCATCGCCGGGCTCTTGTAGAAGGCTGTTGTCGGCATTGCAGATGTCCGCAGACTAGCGGTAAAAGCGGCAGGGTTGTAGATCTTTGCAACATTTACCTGAAAAAGAACTACGACAAAAAATGTGAGAGCTGCCTTGCGCAAGGCTGGCTTGTGTGGGAGCTGGCTTGCCTGCGATAGCATCAACTTGGTGTAACTGATACACCGAGGCGCCTGCATCGCGGGCAAGCCCGACTCCCACACAAGCCAGCTTTACACAAGCCAGCTCCCACATTGTCGAGTGAGTGTTGCTTAACGCACGCCATCCTGGCGCAGGGCCGCCGGGGTGAAGTCGCTGGTGGTGGCGGTAAAGCCGAAGTCATACGCCTGCTTCTCTTCGTTCTTCATGCCCAGGGCCAGGTAACGGCCGGACTGCAGGTCGTAGAGGGTTTCGAGGGCATACCACGGCACTTGTTTGTCGTAGTAGTTCTCAGCGTGAGCTTCAGCCACGCGCCACAATTGGCCACGGCCATCGTAGTGGTCGATCACAGCGGCTTGCCAGGTGTCTTCGTCGATGAAGAAGTCACGCTTGGCGTAGATGTGGCGCTGGCCTTCCTTCAAGGTTGCGACCACGTGCCAGACGCGACGCAGCTCATAACGTGCCAGGTCCTGGTTGATGTGGCCGGCCTTGATGATGTCGACGTACTTGAGCTTCGGATCGTCGATCTTGTAGCTGTTGGAGGCGATGTAGATTTCTTTCTTGCCTTCCAGCTTCCAGTCGTAGCGGTCCGGTGCGCCGTTGTACATGTCGAGGTTGTCGGAGGTACGCAGGCCATCGGCGGCGGTGCCCGGCCCGTCATAGGACACTTGCGGCGCCCGGCGAACACGGCGTTGGCCGGCGTTGTAGACCCACGCCGAACGCGGCTCCTTCACCTGGTCGAGGGTTTCGTGCACCAACAGCACACCACCGGCCAGACGTGCCGGCGCGGTCACTTGCTGCTTGAAGTAGAACAGCACGTTGCCCGGGTTTTTCGGGTCGTAGTCCTTCATCTTGTCGCGGAACACAAACTGATCGCGAAAGTACACCAGACTGAACGAGCCGTTGGTTTGCGGCGTGGCCTGGGTGACCAGACGCGTCACGCTGCCGCCGCGATAGCGGGTGATGTGGTTCCAGATCACTTCCACGCCGCTTTTGGGGATCGGAAACGGAACCGCGGTTTCGAAATTTTCCAGGCCGTTGCCGCCAGACACGAGGTTGGTGTTGGTGGCGTTCTTCTTGATGGCGGCGAACACATCAGCCGGCACGGTAGCGCCGCGATGGGTCGGGTAGACCGGCATCTTGAAGGTGTCCGGGTAACGCTTGAACATCGCGTACTGCCCCGGCGCCAGCTTGTCTTTGTACTGCTCGACGTTCTGCGCGGTGATCGTGAACTGCGGCTGCTCGCTGGCATACGGGTTGGCGAGGAAACCACGGGCATCCACGGCGCCGGCATTGGTGGGCAGCGGCGACCATTTGGGGATGGTACCGGCCGCGTTACCGGCCATCTCTGCGCCCATCGGGGTCAGGGTCGTGCCCAGCTTGGCGGCTTCATCGGCCGAAACTGCTGCCATGACGCTACCCGCCATGATCGACAGCCCAAGCACACCCACGTGCAACAGACTTTTAGTTATTTTCATGTTCTGGCTCTTCCTGAAATGCATGCATCTGAAAAAGAAAGTCTTAGAAGTTCACGCCGGCGCTCAAGGCGATAAAGTCGCGATCATCCACCGTGGTGAACCGGCCACCAAAGAAGTTGGTGTAGTTCAGGCCGACGGTGTAGGTGTTCTGGTACTCGGCATCGACGCCCAGGCTGACGGCCTTGCGACCTTCTTCAAAGTTGCCGCCAGGGCCTGGCGAATAACCTTTGACGTCATGGGACCAGGCCACGTTGGGCTTGAGGTTCACACCGGCAAACACATCCGGGTATTCCCAGATCGCCCGGGCGCGATAACCCCAGGACGTCGCGGTGGTGTAGCCGTCGTTGTTGCAATTGGTGTTCAGGCCGGATGCATTCGGCAGGCCCGCCCCCTGAGCGGTCGAATTGTTCAGCGCGTTGCAGAAACCACCCGGTAGCGTGCCAGGGCCGAACACCGGATCGCGGCCATAACGCGCAGTGTTTTTGCTTTCCAACCCGCCCACATGGGTCACGCCGATTTCGCCCACGGTGGTCAGGCGGGTCGCGCCCATTACCTGGTCAAAGAAGTGCGTGAAGGTGGTCTGGAACTGGGTCACTTCCTTGCGGTTGTAGCCGTGCAGATCCTGGCCCGGCGTGCCCTTGAGCACCGACGCATTGCCATAGCCCGGAATCGGCGTAACGCCCGCGTACAGGATATCGGTGGTGCTCAGTTGCACCGGCGCGTTCGGCCGGTAGCTCAACTCACCACTCCAGGCGGTGCCGGTCGGCAACGTGGTGGAGAAGCTCAAGCCATACAGGCGGATATCCTCCGGGTACTCGACGAAGTACTGGGAACTGCCCGCCACGATCAGCGGACGCAATGCCGCCAACGGCCCCAGTGGACGGGTGTAGGCCGAGTTGGGCGCACCTGTCGCGCTGAAGATCGGCGCACGGCTGTGGTAGTTCATGAAATACGCGCCGAACTCGGTGTCCAGCGGTTCGAAGTTGTAGTGCATGGCCACGCCGAACTGGCCGCTGTCCCGTGCATCACGGTCACCGCCACGTTTTACCAGCACGCCCTCATTGTTAACGTCCACACCCAGAGCATTCAATGTCGGCAAGGCCGCGCCAGGGATGGTGGAACGCTTGTTCAAGACCCGCAGGTTATTGCTGCAACCGTCGGCAATCACGTCTGGCTGGGAGAAGAACGTGCCGCAGTTATCCACCACGGTCTGGTCCCACTCCAACTGGTAGAACGCCTCTGCGGAGAGGTTGTCGGTGAGGGTCTGGGACACGTAGAACATGTTGACCGGAATCAAGCCTTCCTTGATCTCGGCGCCCGGACGACGGAATGCAGACACGTCGATCGGGTTGATCGAGTTGATACCGCCACCAATGAACGTACTTTCGCCCCAGCTCACTACCTGCTTGCCGAAGCGCACGCTGCCTGGCTCATCGGCAACGGTGTAGTTGTGATAAATGAACGCATCGAGGATCTGCCCGCCAGAGGACTTGGCGCCCTCTTTGCGGTTGTTGTTGCTGACATTCTTGAAGTCCAGGTCTTCGTTTTGCAGCGCGAAGTCATACCAGTATTTGCCACGCACAAAAATGCCGGTGTCGCCGTATTTCAATTCAAGGTCATGGATACCCTTGAAGATCTTCGAGAAGGAATCACCCTTGTTGAAGTTCAGGTGGCCGTCATCGGAGGTTTGCGAAAGCCCCTTGCCGCCGTTGTTGACACCAATCAGGTCTTTATTGCGACCCGCAGTCGACCAGCTCGCCCCCACCGACAGGGAGGAGTCAAAACTACCTTCGATTTCACCAATGTTGAAACTGACGCCGAATGCGGGCCCGGCGAGCGTAGAAGCGAGACTGACGGCCAGGGGCAGTCTTGCCCGGCGCCAGAACTGGTTTACTGAGGTCATCGACGCTACTCCATGTGCATTATTGTTATGGCAGTGAGTTCTTTCTTCTGGATGCATGTACCGGCCGGAATACAACGATTCCAATGCCGAACGGCAACCGAGCCCCCATGGCCCGAAGCGCAACATCCTTGAAAAACTCTGAGATGGACTATAGCCAGCAGGGGGTACCGCTTGATCCCTCTAAAGTGTGATTTGCATCACCAACCCGTCTGCCACAGTCCTTTCGCCACGCCGACGAAGGCCGGCGCGGCAAGGATGGCTGAAAATTGGCAAATCACAAGTGAAGGCTTGAGATAGAGCATTGCCGCGCCCGATCGGACGCGGCGAGAGGCATCAGAGGGTGGACAGGAACGTGCTGTTATTGGCCTGCCATTCAATGATGTCTATACGGATACGTTTTTTGTCGAGCTTGCCGACACTGGTCTTGGGAATTTCAGTAACAACGGCAATCTGGCTTGGAATCGCCCACTTGCTCAAATGGCCCAGTTCGACAAAAGGCTTGAGGTGTTCCTTGAGCTCGCGAGCACCTATCACTTGGCCATCATGCACCACCAGCAACGCAAACGGACGCTCGCCCCATTGCGGGTCGGCGATGCCCACCACCGCTACTTCGCGTACCGCCGGGTGACGGCTGACCAGATCTTCGAGGGCCAGGGAGGAGATCCACTCGCCGCCGGTCTTGATCACATCCTTGATGCGGTCGCGAATGTCGATCACGCCAAATGCGTCCAGCGTGGCCACGTCGCCGGTGTGCATCCAGCCGCCCTCCCACAGCTCGGCGCCCTTTTGCGGCTCGTTGTAATAGCCTTCGGTCAGCCACGGTGCGCGCAGCACCAGCTCACCCTGGGACTCGCCGTCAGCGGGCAGGAAGTTGCCTTCGCTGTCGACAATCGCCGCTTCCACCAACGGCCCGGGCACGCCGGCCTTGATGCGGTAGGTGGTGCGCTCGTCCTCGGTGCCGGCCATCAGTTCTTCGTTGAGGTGGGCACACGACACCAACGGCCCGGTCTCGGACATGCCGTACGCGGCAGTCAGTTGAATACCGCGCGCCTTGGCGGCTTCATACAGCGTGCGATTGAGCGCGCTGCCGCCGATGACGATTTTCCAGCCGCCAAAATCCACGCCTTGCGCCGCCTTAGCGTTGAGCACCATTTGCAGGATGGTCGGCACGCAGTGGGAGAAAGTGACCTTTTCCTTGCGCCACAACTCCACCAGGTATTCCGGGTCGTAGCGGCCCGGATAGACCTGCTTCAAACCGAGCATGGTTGCCACGTACGGCAGGCCCCAGGCGTGCACGTGGAACATCGGCGTGATCGGCATGTACACGTCGTTGGTGCCCAGCAGGCGCACGCTGTCGACGCTGCCCATGATCGTCGCAACGCCCATGGTGTGCAGCACCAGTTGGCGGTGGGTGAAGTACACGCCTTTGGGGTTGCCGGTGGTGCCGGTGGTGTAGAAGGTGGTGGCGACGGAGTTTTCGTCGAAGTCCTGGAAGTCGTACGTGGGGCTGGCGGCCGCCAGCAGGGTTTCGTACTCGCCGACCAGGTTGGGCAGCTCGGCGGTTTTTTCGTCGCCGTCGGTGAGCAGCAGCGTTTTGTCGACCGTGGTCAGGTGGCCGGCGATGGCCTGGTAAAGCCCCACGAACTCGCTGTTGACCAGCACGAAGCGGTCTTCGGCGTGGTTCATGGTGTAGAGAATCTGTTCGGGCGACAGGCGCACGTTGATGGTGTGGATTACCGCGCCGATCATCGGGATGGCGAACATGCATTCGAGGTAGCGGTGGCTGTCCCAGTCCATCACGGCGACGGTGTCACCGGCCTTGACCCCGGCCTCGGTCAGCACATTGGCCAGGCGCGCAACGCGCTCGATGAGGGTGGGGTAGGTGTAACGCAGTTTGTCGCGGTAGATGATTTCCCGGGTTTTTTCGTAGCGGGTCCCGGACATCAGCAGGCGTTTGATCAACAGTGGGTATCGGTAAGCGCCTTCGGCGGGTGGGATAACACGGGTCTGCAACATACGAATCCCTTATCTGACTGCACGGTGTTGGCTTGAAGACCTGCACTTTAGAGGGCTTATGTGTCAGCTAAATCAGCCAAAGGAATGATTTGCAGAGGCCGATGAATGCTAGCTTTGCGCCACCATTTAGGTGGTGTGTGAGTTCAGCGTGGGGGCCGGGATTGTTTGCGGCGAGGTGGTAGGGCTGGGACTTGGGGTGGTTGCAGGGCTGGGACCATATCCGTTATTTGGGTGATGGCGGGTATGGGTTCCGCCCTTACGGCGGGTCACTTTGGAAAAGCCCCAAAGTAACCAAAGGGCTCTTGCCCCACCACTCGGCACCTCGCTTAGGCTCGGTGTGCCCTCACTCCGGCTTGAATCCGTGGGCCGCCGTGACGGGCCATCCATGGCCCAACACGGCTAACCCGGCGTCCTGCCGGGTTACCCACGGATTCAAACCTGCGTTCGGCCAGCGTGGTTTAACGGGGCGCCTAAGGTCAAAGTCAAAAGCAGATCAAGATCAAAAGCAGAGCACGGCGGCCTAGTAGCCGACCTGAGTGGTTAGATCAAAAGCGAAGGCGAGGCGGCCTGACAGCCGACCTGATCTTGAAGGCTGAACTCAATCAAAGGTGGGAGCTGGCTTGCCTGCGATGGCATCTACTGGGTGTGCCTGATAGACCGAGGTGCCTGCATCGCAGGCAAGCCAGCTCCCACAGAAAAGCAAAGGCAGAGTGGTGGTGGAGGCTGAACTCGGTCAACTTGTGGGAGCGGGCTTGCTCGCGAAGGCGGTGGATCAGTCAACTCATGTGTAGCTGACACACCGCCTTCGCGAGCAAGCCCGCTCCCACATTTGGATCTCAGTGCATCAGATAGAAGTGTGTTGCTGTGCTGTTGCTGTGCTGTTGCCCTGCTTTTGCTTCAACCACTCAGGTCGGCTACTAGGCCGCCGTGCTCTGCTTTTGATCTTGCTTTTGATCTGACAGGCCCCGTCAACCACGCTGGCCGAACGCAGGCTTGAATCCGTGGGTAACCCGGCAGGACGCCGGGTTAGCCGCGTTGGGCCATGGATGGCCCGTCGCGGCGGCCCACGGATTCAAGCCGGAGTGAGGGCATGCCGAGCCTGGGCGAGGCACCGAGTGGTGGGGCAGAGACCTTTTGGTTACTTTTGGGGCGTTTGCCAAAAGTGACCCGCTGTAAGAGCGGAACCCTAAGTGGCCGTTACCGCAGCAACGGATATGCACTCACTCCCACAGCACAAACCAAAGCCCACCCCTCACTTCATACTCGTAAACGCAAGCTTCACACCAATCGCAATCAAAACCGCCCCCATGGTCCGATCAAACCAATGCCCCATCCGCGCAAATCCCGCGCGTACCCGCTGCTGACTGAACAACATAGCCACCAGGCAAAACCACAACGCCGTCGCCACCGCCAGGTACACACCGTACCCAGCCTGGATCGCCAGCGGCGTGTGCGGGTTGATCACCACAGTAAACAGCGACAGGAAAAACAGCGTGGCCTTGGGGTTCAAACCATTGGTCACAAACCCCGCAGTAAACGCCGCACGCGGAGTGCGCTCACCCACTTCAGGCCGCAACTCGCCCTCGGCAACCGGCTTGGCCGGCTGCGCACGCAACGCTTTGAAACCGATGTACAACAAGTACGCCGCCGCCGCCCACTTCAGTGCGTTAAACAGCACGATGGACTGCGACACGATCAAACCAATCCCCAGCAGCGAATAGCCCACGTGCAGGAAAATCGCCGAGCCCACACCCAAAGCGGTCCAGGTGCCGGCGCGACGGCCATGGGTCACACTCTCGCGCACCACCACGGCGAAATCCGGGCCGGGGCTGGCCACCGCCAACAAGTGAATCAAGGCTACGGTCAAAAACTCGGCGGCGTACATGCTCACTCCATTAAGTAACTGATTATTTCATCTGATAGGCTCGGCAGATTACGCCTTCGAACCCTGTCGCAAAAGGTACAGTTGATGACGAACAATCGCCGCGCCGTCTTCCTTGATCACCCGTCCCTGGACCTGGGGGACCTGGACCTCAGCGAATTGCGCAACAGCTTCAGCGACCTGCAGCTGTACGCGCACACCACGCCGCAGAATGTGGTCGAACGCCTGCAAGGCGCTCAAGTGGTCATCAGCAACAAGATCGCGCTGAATACCGAAACGCTGCAAGCCTGCCCCGAACTCAAGCTGATCCTGGTATCGGCCACCGGCACCAACAACGTCGACCTCGCCGCAGCCCGCGCCCATGGCATTACGGTGAGCAACTGCCAGGGCTACGGCACGCCGTCGGTGGCGCAGCACACGATCATGCTGTTGCTGAATCTGGCGACGCGCCTGAACGACTACCAACGCGACGTCAGCGCGGGCAAATGGCAACAAGCCAAACAGTTCTGCCTGCTGGATTACCCGATTGTCGAGCTGGAGGGCAAAACCCTCGGCCTGCTCGGCCACGGCGAACTGGGCAGCGCCGTCGCGCGCCTGGCCGAAGCCTTCGGCATGCGCGTGGTGCTCGGCGCGATTCCGGGCCGCCCTGCCCGCGCTGACCGCGTGCCACTGGATGAACTGCTCGCGCAAGTCGACGCGCTGACCCTGCACTGCCCGCTCAATGAACACACCCGCGACTTTATCGGCGCTCGCGAATTGGCGCTGCTCAAGCCCGGCGCGTTTATCGTCAACACCGCGCGCGGTGGCTTGATCAACGAACAAGCCCTGGCGGACGCGTTGCGCAGCGGCCATCTGGGCGGTGCGGCCACCGATGTGCTGAGCGTGGAGCCACCGGTAAACGGCAACCCGCTGCTGGCCGGCGACATTCCTCGCCTGATCGTGACGCCCCACAACGCCTGGGGCAGTCGCGAAGCGCGGCAGCGCATCGTTGGCCAACTGGCGGAAAACGCCCGCGGCTTTTTCAACGGCACCCCGCTGCGCGTCGTCAGTTGATAAACTGCGCCCCTTTTCAAGGAGCAGACCATGGATCCGCGCAGTGAAGTACTGCTTCGTCAGGCCGAACTTTTTCAAGGCAACCTGCTGCTGGTAGGTTTGCCCGCCGACGATTTGCTCGGCCGCCTGCCCAATGCCCACGGCTGGAGCTGGCATGCCGGCGACCAGGCGGCGCTCGACGCACGCTTCCCCGAACGCAGCCATTTCGGCGTGAACGTGCCCGAACGCGGGTTTGATGCGGCGGTGATTTTCCTGCCCAAATCCAAGGACCTCACCGATTACCTGCTCAACGCCGTGGCCGCACGCCTGCCCGGCGCCGAGCTGTTTCTGGTCGGCGAGAAAAAAGGCGGTATCGAAAGCGCCGCCAAGCAGATGATTCCGTTCGGCAAGCCCCGCAAGCTCGACAACGCGCGGCACTGCCAGCTGTGGCAGGTCACCGTGGCCAATGCCCCGCAGGCGGTCGAACTGCAAAGCCTGGCGCAGGTGTTTGAAGTACCGCTGGCCGAAGGGCCGCTCAAGGTGGTGAGCCTGCCGGGCGTGTTCAGCCACGGTCGCCTGGATCGCGGCACCGAGCTGTTGCTTGCACACCTGGACAAGTTGCCCAGCGGGCACTTGCTCGACTTTGGCTGCGGCGCCGGCGTGCTGGGCGCTGCGGTCAAGCGTCGCTACCCGCACAACACGGTGACGATGCTTGACGTGGATGCGTTCGCCGCCGCCAGCAGCCGCCTGACCTTGGCGGCCAATGGCCTGGAGGCCGAGGTGTTGACCGGTGACGGCATCGACGCTGCGCCGATGGGTTTGAACGCGATTTTGAGCAACCCGCCGTTCCATGTCGGCGTGCACACCGATTATTTCGCCACGGAAAACTTGCTGCGAAAAGCGGCGAAACACCTGGCAAAAGGCGGCGAACTTCGCTTGGTGGCCAACAGTTTCCTCAAGTACCAACCACTGATCGAAGAGCACTTGGGCGTGTGTGCAATCAAGGCCGAAGGCAACGGTTTTCGCATTTATCGTGCCAAACGCGGCTGATGGCTTTTTGAAAAAGAAGGCTTGCCGAATGGGTTTTGCCTAGGCAGAATCCGCTCCGTCCTAGGGGAGTAGTCTCCCACGAGCGCCACGCTCGTCCGGCATACGTCAACATACTTGGTCAGCAGATCATGGCGTATGCGACCCAGGAGTCCGCACAGACGGACCGGGGTTTGACAAGACCTATGACACGCACACCTTACCCGGGGCGGGAAGGCTGTACGTGTCATAGCCGTGTCGACCCGCCCCTGGAAACTTACCTGATGCTGGATTCATTACTCGTTCCTACCGCAATCGTTGCCTTGGCCGAAATCGGCGACAAGACGCAACTGCTCGCGCTCATCCTTGCTGCTCGCTTCCGCAAGCCCTGGCCGATCATCGCCGGCATCGTCGCCGCGACCCTGGCCAACCATGCGGCTGCCGGTGCCGTGGGCGCCTGGTTCGGCAGTTTCTTCTCGGATGCGGTGTTGCACTGGATCCTCGCGGCGAGCTTCTGCGCTACGGCGCTGTGGACCCTGGTGCCGGACAAACTCGACGATGACGAAGCCAGTACCACGCGCAAGTTCGGCCCGTTTCTGACCACGCTGATTGCGTTCTTCCTCGCCGAAATCGGTGACAAGACGCAGATCGCCACGGTGATGCTGGCGGCGCAATACCCTGAGCTGTGGCTGGTGATTATCGGCACCACCCTGGGCATGCTGATTGCCAACGTGCCGGTGGTTCTGGCGGGGAATTTCGCCGCGGAGAAACTGCCGCTGACCCTGATTCGTCGACTGGCGGCTACGGCGTTCTTCGTTCTGGCGGTGGTGGCGGTGTACAAGGCCATGCAAAGCAGCGGCTGGATCTAGACCTGTAAACCCCATCCAATGTGGGAGCTGGCTTGCCTGCGATAGCATCAACTCGGTATTTCTGAAGGACCGACCCGCCTGCATCGCAGGCAAGCCAGCTCCCACAGGGTTCCGCGTTAACTCAGGATTTTTTGGCCTGCTGGTAAAGCGGCATTACTTTCGGAATCGCCGCCTGCAATGAGGCGATCCGGCTGTCGGAGGCCGGGTGCGTGCTCATGAACTCCGGTGGAGAACCTTCCGACGCCTTGGCCATCTTGTTCCACAACGTGATGGCCGCGTTCGGGTTGTAACCGGCCCTAGCCGAGAGCTCCAGACCGATCAGGTCGGCTTCGTTTTCATTGGCGCGGCTGTTGGGCAGCGTCATGCCGTAGTTGGCCACCGTATCGGCCAGCGCCAGGCTGTCCTGGCCCAGACCGAACAAGGCACCGGCGCCCTGCTTGGCCATCTCGATGCCGTAGGCCTTGGACATGGCTTCACGGCCGTGTTCGCGCAAGGCGTGAGCGATTTCATGGCCCATCACCGCGGCCAGTTCGTCATCGGTGAGCTTGAGGTTGTCGATCAACGCGCTGTACACGAAGATCTTGCCGCCAGGCCCGCAGTTGGCGTTCATCTCATCACTTTTGATCAGGTTCACCTCCCACTTCCATTGCGCCGCATCCGGGCGAAAGGTCGGCGCCTGGGCGATCAGTCGATTGGCGATGGCCTGCACGCGCTTGGCGTTGGCACTGGTTTTATCGAGCATGCCTTTGCCGCTCGCCTCACCCAGCGTCTGCTGGTAGGACTGGGCATACATCTGGTCGACTTCCTGGCTTGACAACATGCTGAACATATACTGCTTGCGCTCTACCCCGACGGCGCCGCCGCTGGTGGTGTTAACCGACTGGCAACCCGCCAGCAGCATCGCCGCAACCAACCCACTTACCGCCAATGACTTCTTCATGAACACGCTCCCTGAAAACATGGCGCGTATCCTAGGCGCTCATGTGTATCGGCGCCAGATACAACAGACGTGTAACCGCTAACTTTCAGATACATCCCACCTGCCCACAGCGGCGGCCAACAGTCCATTTGCGACATCCGGCACTATTTCACCCGCCGAGCCTTAAGCCTCCCGAGCCCGTGGCCGATACACAAAGGCAGCCCACCTGCCCCTGCGCCCGGAGCTTTCATGAAATTCAAGTCGATTCAGTTTTCTGTCGCAGCACTGACCGGGGCCATCGTGCTGAGTGTGGTCGCCGTTTTGGTGCTCTACGCGGTGTTCGCCGGCGCGCGCACCCAGGAACTGGTGCAGGAACGCACCCAGGCGCAGTTCGAGCAGATCATCGAGCAACGGCTCACCGCCCTGGCGCACACCCAGGCCACGTTGATCCAGCGTGAATTGGAAGCGCCCTTGGTGACCGCCAAAGGCCTGGCCACGGCCAACGCACTGCTCGGCATGAAAGACGCCAAGGGCGAACCGGCCTTGCAAGTGGGCCGCGAACAACTGATCAACCTGTTGCACGAAACCGTGGTGCGCAACCCGAAAATCCTTGGCGCGTATATCGGCTGGGAACCCAATGCGATCGACCATAACGACGCCGCCTACGTGAACACGCCGATCGTCGGCATGGCCGCCGACGGGCGCTTCCTGCCGTGGTGGTACCGCAACGCCGATGGCAGCCTGGGCCTGGACAAACTCGCCGACGTCAACGACCAGAACATCCTCGCCACCGGCGTGCGCGCCAGTGAGTACTACCTGTGCTCCAAAGAAAGCAAGAAGCCCTGCGCCATCGACCCTGCGCCTTACAAGGTCGGCAATGCGATGGTGATGCTGGCCTCGTTTATCGAACCGATCATGATCGATGGCACTTTCCAGGGCATCGTCGGCGCCGACCTGTCGGTGAACTTCATTCAGGACATGCTCACCCGCGCCGACCAGAACCTCTACAACGGCGCCGGCGAACTGGCGCTGATTTCCAGTAACGGTCGCCTGGTGGCCTACACCAAGGACGCGAGCAAGCTGGGCGAAAAAGCCGCTGACTTGCTCGACAGCAACGCGCTGGCCAATCTCGGCCAGCTGAAAGTCGGAGAAGTGCGCTACGACATCGATAAGGAACACGGGCACATCGAGCTGTTCCTGCCCTTCAACATCGGCCAGGCCGAAGCGCGCTGGACCTTGATGCTGCAACTGCCACTGAGCGCGGTGATGGCCGATTCGCAAAAACTGCAAAGCGACCTGCAAGCCCAGCGCAAGACCGACACCTTCGGCATGGCCATGGTGGGCCTGTTGATTGCCGGCCTCGGCTTGCTGGTGATCTGGCTGGTGGGCCACGGCATCGCCCGCCCCCTCAAGCAAATGGTGGCCATGCTCAATGACATCGCTCAGGGCGAAGGCGACCTGACGCGCCGCCTGACCAGTGACCGGGCCGATGAACTGGGCGCGATTGCCACCGGTTTCAATACTTTTCTGATCAAGCTGCAGGGCATGATCACCCAGGTGGTGAGTTCGGTGCAGAAGGTCAGCGATTCGTCGGAGCACACCGCCGACATCGCGATTCGCACCAATCAGGGCGTGCACAAACAGATGGTCGAGATCGACCAGGTGGCCACCGCCGTGCATGAGATGACGGCCACCGCCCAGGACGTGGCGCGCAACGCCACCCAGGCCGCGCAAGCCGCCAGCCACGCTGACCAAGCCGCAAGCCAGGGCATGCGCATCGTGCGTGATACCTCGACGTCTATCGGCGCATTGGCGCAGGAAATCGGTAAAGCGGTGGGCGTGGTGCAAACGCTGGCCAAGGACAGCGAGAACATCAACGCGATCCTCACAGCGATTCGCGGGATCGCCGAGCAGACCAACCTGCTGGCGCTTAACGCCGCCATCGAGGCAGCGCGGGCCGGCGAGCAAGGCCGTGGTTTTGCGGTGGTGGCAGATGAAGTGCGCAACCTGGCGCAGAAGACGCAGAAGGCCACCGAAGAAATCCAGACCATGATCCAGCAGTTGCAACAAGGCACGCGCGATGTGGTTAAGGTGATGGAAGACAGCCAGAACCGCACCGATGAAAGCGTGCAGCATGCGGCGAAGGCGGCCGAGGCGCTGGAGACGATCACTCAGGCGGTGTCGGTGATCAACGACATGAATACCCAGATCGCCAGCGCCGCCGAGGAGCAGAGCGCGGTGGCCGAGGATATTAATCGCAATGTGATCAATATCGGCCAGGTGGCCAATGAAGTGGCGGGCGGCGCGGATGAATCGAGCGCAGCCAGTGCGGAGTTGACCAAGCTGGCGGAGCAGCAGCGGCGCTTGATCAATCAGTTTAAGGTTTAGGATTTGGCGGTGGTCTTCAGGCCGCTATCGCAGGCAAGCCAGCTCCCACATTTTGATGTGTGAACACCTTCAAATGTAGGAGCTGGCATGGAGTGAGCCCGACTTCAGCCCGGTGTCAGGCACTCCGGCCCATTCAGTTTCGGATCATTGACCATATTGGCCAACACCCGCTCGCGCAACGCAGCCGGCTCACTGGCCAGCAAACCCTGCAACACCGGCAACGGCGTCTGCGGATTCAGCCACGCCTCCTGCCCCGCCGCATCCAGGATCAACGGCCGCCGCTGACTCTGCGCCGCCTGGGTCACCACCGCGGTGCTCAGCCACACCTGTTCCTGCACCGGATACGCTTCCCAGATCGCCGCAAAAAACAGCGTCGAGCCCTCGCCCGGCGTCAGCCAGTACGGGCGCTTGCGCTGGGTGCCGCGCCATTCGTAAAACCCGTTGGCGGGCAGCAGGCAGCGGCGCTGGCGGAAGGCTTCGCGGAACATCGGTTGCTCGGCCAGGGTTTCGGCGCGGGCGTGGGCCGGGGTGCGGGAAAGGTCAGTCAGCCAGGGCGGCGTCAGGCCCCAGCGCGCGCGCGCCAGGGTGCGCTGGCCTTCGCTCAAGCGCTGAATCAGCACCGAATCATTCGGGGAGATGTTCCACTGCGCCTGCTGGTCGGCCGGGAAGCCCGGCAAGGCAGCAAACGTAGGGTTCCAGCGAAACAGGGCATAACGTCCACACATGGGGTAACACGACTCTTGGGTAAACCGACCGACAGCCTAACAGACCAATACGTCGGGAAAGCTGTCGGGTTCATCGCCGGGCAATGGTTGCGCACCGATGTAGGCCGTAATCAGCTCACGGGCGTAAACGGCCTGGTCGTTGTCCACCTCCAGGCCCAGCAGGCCGAAAATCGGCAATTCGCCGGTACCGCCGAGCAAATGGCGCCCCACCAGGTGCGCCTCGATGCCCTCGCTGGCGAGCATTTGTTGCAGCAACTCGCCTTCCATCAGGTTTTCCGGTTCATAGATTCGCTGCATGGGCGCACCTGTTACTCGTTTTCGCTGCGGACCGTGAGCATCCATTCGTCATCGTGTACCTGCAGATCAAAGATTATTGGCCGGCAACACACCGGGCAGTCTTCAATGTATGACTGATCGCCGCCGGAAAGGTCCAGCACGGCCTCAGCCGGCTCACCACAATAAGGACAATCGTACGACTCGGTTTCCAGCATCGCGGTCTCCCAGGTGACTTGTGCGTATAATCGCCGGTCTATTTACAGGGCTATTCACGGCAGAGCCAATATTGCGGCCGCACCCTGATATTTCCTTTACTTACACTAGCCGTTTCTAACAAGAGAGCATGATGGGCGAATTCGATACCATCCGACCTTACAACGACAGCGAAGTCCCGGCAGTGCTGGCGCGTCTGTTCAGTGACAAGGCCTTTCTGGACATCCTGACCCACTTCCGCTTCCCGCGCTTTGCCGGCGCCCTGGGCTGGCTGCTCAAGCCGATGATCGCCCGCAAGCTGCGCCGCGAGTTCGCCGGTGTCACCACCGTGGCCACGCTGCAGGACAAAGTCGAATATTACGTCGACCACACCATTGACCGCGCAACCGACGGGGTGACGTACACCGGCGTCGAACAGCTGAAGTCGGGCACCGCCTACCTGTTTCTGGCCAACCACCGCGACATCGTGATGGACCCCGCCTTCGTCAACTACGCCGTGTACCACGCCGGCCTGCCGACGCCGCGCATTGCCATTGGCGACAACCTGCTGCAAAAGCCGTTTGTCAGCGACCTGATGCGCCTGAACAAGAGCTTCATCGTGCACCGCTCGATCACCGGGCGAAAGGAAAAGATGGCGGCGTATAACCTGCTGTCGGCCTACATCAACCATTCGATCCGCAACGACTGTCAGTCGATCTGGATCGCCCAGGCCGAAGGCCGGGCCAAGGATGGCGACGATCGCACCGAGTCGGCGATCCTCAAGATGTTTCACGTCAGCCGCAAGGATGAGCCGTTTGCCGAGGTGATCCAGTCGCTGAACCTGACGCCGGTGTCGATCAGCTACGAATACGACCCCTGCGACACGGCCAAGGCCCGCGAACTGTATATCCGCGCCACCACCGGCACCTACAGCAAGGCGCCGGGCGAGGATGATGTGAGCATCGCCCTGGGCATCACCGGCTACAAGGGCCGTGTGCATGTGAACTTTGCGCCGCCGATCACCGAGCGTTTCGAGGACACCAAGTTGCTGGCGGTGGAAATGGACCGGCAGATTCTCGGCGGCTATCGCCTGTTCCCGGTGCATTACCTGGCGTACGCGCAGTGGAGCGACGCCGACCCGCAATTGCAGGTGCCGACGGCGGCCGAGGTGTTCCCGGCCGACGAGCTGGCCAAGGCGCAAGCGGAGTGGGAACGGCGCTTGAATGAATGCCCGGCCGAGCACCGGCCGTATCTGGTGGTGCAGTACGCGACGCCGGTGAGGAATCAATATCGGGTTAAAGCCGGGATTGCACTGTAAACACCGAAGCAAAATGTGGGAGCGGGCTTGCAAGCGAAAGCGCGGGTTCAGTCAAGGATGTATCGACTGAGCCCCTGCCTTCGCGGGCAAGCCCGCTCCCACATTTGTTTTGTGGTGTTTTTTAGAGGTGAGTACTGAGCCAGGACGTGGCCAGCGCCAGCCCGAGGCAGGCAAACCCTAGGCGATAAGCCAGACGATGCGCCCGTTCGGTGCGCACATCCAGAAACAACATCGGCTGGTCAATCGCGCGATCTTCGCTTTGCGCGGTCAGATCGGCCAGTGCGCGCTGCTCGCGCAAACGGGTGATGAACAGCAGCGCTGCGCCTGGGCAGGCCACCAGTAGAGCCACAACATTGATCAGCAGTGCAGGCAGCGCCATCGCAAACCTCAGTCGTACAGTGTGCTGGTATCAATTCAGATACAAACCTGAGTGATATTGGCCTCTTGCCGCTGAAACGTTCCGTCCCCCAAGTACGATCAATGTATCCATTAATTTACAGCGTCACCTGAACGTCACCTTAACAAGCCACGCTGTTGCCCTTCGAACACCCGGGAGCTTGTCATGCTGCATGCGCAAAACCAGGATCGGCTGTATTTGATCGCCCCAAACGATGAGCAAGAGGCGCTGGTTGGCGCACTCGCCTTCAACGTCCAGGATCGCCACTGGCTGGTGTATTGCGCGCTGGGCGGGCACCAGCACGCCGACCTGCCGGAGCTGGACCTGCTCACCGGTGTGAGTGTGCTGGACTTTTATGTCGAAACCGCAGCATGAAGCGACAGGCGAAAAAAAACCGGGCTCATCGCTGAGCCCGGTTTTTTTATGCAGGGTTACTGCGCGCTGAGCAGTTGGCCGATGCTTGGGTCTTTGAACAGGCGAGTCAGGGCGTCACTGAGGACGTCGCTGACCAGCTTGGTGTTGGTCTCTTGATTGGGCGACATGCCGAAACGCTGATTCAGCGATGCGCCGTAGCGGCCGCTGTAGCGACGGGTGCCGGCACTGACGTCGGACTTGAACGTCGCGCCAATGGAGGCTTCAGTCACGTACAAGCCTTCTTTGGGCGACTGGTATTTCAGTTCGGCCAGGGTGATGGTCAGCTGAGGCGCGCCCGGCGAGTTGGCCGGTGTGAAGCCCAACAGGCGCACGGCGGCTTCGGCCTGGGCCTGCAGCTTGGGCAGCACGTCTTGACCGGTGACCGAAATAAGCGCGGTCTCAGGGTACAGCCCACCACGCGAACCCAGCGTCGGCGACGGACGACCGTCCACCACACGCACCGATACCGGCTGGCCGTGACCGACAGGCGCCAGCTGCGCAGTGACTTTAGGTTGCGGGCTGAGTTGTTGCGGGCTGTTGGCGCAGCCAACCAGGGTCAAACTGGTCACAGTGATCAAACCGAACAACAGGCGTTGCAACATACTCATTTCTCCAGGACTAGATGCAAACAGGGCGCCAGTATAACGGTGCATGCGCGCCACTCACCAGCCATCCTGAACGGCAGCTGAAGGCACGTTCAAATTACAATTTCGCATAAATCCGTCATTCCAATGTCATGCCACACTGGCAACCTTCAAGCATGTAACGCAACAGGTACAAAGCCATGCGCCTTCTCAAGTCATTGTTCATGCAACACACCCGTCATCGCCACTATGCGCTGCTTGATGCGCACGGCCATTGCCTGGCGTTCAAGCAGTGCAGCCTGCCGCCTGTCGGCGAAGGTTGGGTGGAAGTCTCGGAGACTCATCTGGGCTGGATGCACCGCCCGCTGCCGGCAAGCGCGCGGGTCAGCCCGAAGGTTATGCACGCACAACCCCGGCATGCGTTGGCCTCCTGACCGAGACACGAATAAAAGTCATAAAACACGCCCATTTCCCCGGCGTTCTTCGCTACAATCTCCCCCCGATTATAAGGACGTCTCCTGATCGGGCCTCGCAGCATCGTTAATGCCTCGGTATTAACCCATGAATCGCCCACAGAGAGCCGCCCACACAGATCGAGTGAAGCTGGCGCGCTTGCTGTTTTCTTTGCAACCCACCCGCCTTACCGAATCTGCCAGAGCTGCCATTGCGCTCGGCCACTTGAGTTGTTTGCCCGTTTTGCCGCGTGTCGGCAGAGGTTTGCGGGTCAGGTGCCAGGCTGGGGCAGCCCTTTTTTGAGGTTCACGTCTTCAAAAGAGCGTGAAAAAACGGGTTTTCACAACTTCACAAGAGTGTGGCGAGCAAATGAATAGTTTGGCGTTTGTACAAGCACCATCAGCGTCTGGAACAGCCCAACCACACAGGACCGAGCACTCCTCAAACACCGGAGCTTGAGCCTGTCCGCTACGGATTGGTTGCACAAATCGCACGCTTTGACCATAAGTCGAATTGCCACAGGCGCCTATGAATGCGTTCATAGGCAGATTAGCCCGGCAGGAAGCGTGTGCTGAAGTTGCAAAGAATTGCGAATCGGACATGGCGATCCTGGCCATGGGTAATCTGGGGCAACACGTGAACCGCCCCGTCACTCCTGGCAGCCATGCCGTCAATTTGGTGCTGCAGATTTTGGAGACGCGTTAAATGGCGCATAACGAAGCAGTCGACGTAGTACTGGTAGGGGCCGGCATCATGAGTGCCACCCTGGCCGTACTGCTCAAAGAGCTCGACCCCGGCCTCAAGCTGGAAGTCGTTGAGCTGATGGATTCGGGTGCCGCGGAAAGTTCCAACCCGTGGAACAACGCCGGTACCGGTCACGCCGGGCTGTGTGAGCTGAACTACACACCGCAGGCCGCTGATGGCTCCATCGACATCAAGAAAGCCGTGCACATCAACACCCAGTTCGAGGTGTCGAAGCAGTTCTGGGCGTACCTGACCAAAAAAGGCACCTTTGGCTCGTCCAAATCCTTTATCAGCCCGGTGCCGCACCTGAGCTTCGTGCAGGGCGACAAAGGCGTGTCCTTCCTCAAGAAGCGCTTTGAAACCCTCAGCCAGCACCACGCGTTCTCGGACATGCACTACACCGAAGACCACAGCGAGATGGCCGAGTGGATGCCGCTGATGATGCCGGGCCGCCCGCTCGACGAAAAAATCGCTGCCACCCGCGTGATGAATGGCACCGACGTCAACTTCGGCGCCCTGACCAATCAATTGCTCTCGCACCTGACCAGCGCACCGGATGCTCAGGTCAAGTACTGCAAGCGCGTCACTGGCCTCAAGCGCAACGGCGCGGGCTGGACCGTGAGCATCAAGGACGTCAACAGCGGCAACAGCCGTGAAGTCGACGCCAAGTTCGTGTTCCTCGGCGCCGGTGGCGCGGCCCTGCCGCTGCTGCAAGCCTCGGGCATCGAAGAAAGCAAAGGCTTCGGCGGCTTCCCGGTCAGCGGCCAGTGGCTGCGTTGCGACAACCCGGAGGTGGTCAAGCACCACCAAGCCAAGGTCTACAGCCAGGCCGCGGTAGGTTCGCCGCCGATGTCCGTGCCGCACCTGGACACCCGCGTGGTCGATGGCAAGAAATCCCTGCTGTTCGGGCCCTACGCCGGCTTTACCACCAAGTTCCTCAAGCACGGCTCGTTCCTGGACCTGCCAATGTCGATTCGCGCCGGCAACATCGGCCCGATGCTGGCCGTGGCTCGCGACAACATGGACCTGACCAAGTACCTGGTCAGCGAAGTGCGCCAATCCATGGAGCAGCGCCTGGAATCCCTGCGCCGCTTCTACCCTGAGGCGAAAGCCGAAGACTGGCGCCTGGAAGTGGCCGGTCAGCGGGTGCAGATCATCAAGAAAGACCCGAAAAAAGGCGGCGTGCTGCAATTTGGCACCGAGCTGGTTGCAGCCAAAGACGGCTCGCTGGCCGCCCTGCTGGGCGCGTCTCCAGGTGCTTCGGTGACCGTGTCGATCATGCTGGAACTGATCGAGCGCTGCTTCCCGCAAAAGGCTGCGGGCGAGTGGGCGGCCAAACTGCACGAGATCTTCCCGGCGCGCGAAAAAGTCCTGGAGACCGATGCCGAGCTGTATCGCAAGATCAATACGCAGAACAACATCAGCCTGGAACTGGTTGAGCAAAGCAACGAAGCCGAAAGCTACGCTTAAGGCTTTGACGCAATAAAAAACGCCCCGCTCTCGGCATGAGAACGGGGCGTTTTTTTTGTGGCTTGGATAATCAGCCGCGAGCGTTGTCGATCAGCTCAATGTACTCGGCGGCGTTACGCTGATCCTTGATCAGGTCAACGAAGGTCTGGCCATGCTCGTCCTTGCCGTCCAGATCCAGGCCGGCCTCCTTGAAAAAGCCCAGGAACCGCGCGAAGTCGTCGATGCGCAAGCCACGGTAGGCTTTGATCAGTTTGTGCAGGGACGGTGAAGTCGCGTCAACCGGCTCGAAGTCCAGGAACAACTTGATCTGGTCGTCGCCAATCTCGTCACCAATCACCTGTTTCTTATCTTTACGCATTACCGACTCCAGCCTGCAGACATTACACGGGAAACGCAGTTTACCTGCGGCACACACGCTTCGGAAGCGACCAAGAACCTATGGGGGAGCTGGCTTGCCTGCGATGGCGGTGCATCAGTGACAGTTGAGCCCACTGACCCGCCACCATCGCAGCATAAAAGGCCGCCACAAAAGCTCGCCTGCTGCAGATTTTGTGTTCGCCAGCAGTTGTGTAGATACCTGCGGTCCCACTATTTAGCGCGAACGGCGCCGGTGTGCAGGTCGGCCCAAATGTGCCCGTTGGCATAGCTGAGGAACTGCACATACACCGTGTCGTTGCGCAGCAGGTCGACGATCACGCGGTACTGGGCCACCGGGTAAGACAAGGTCAGGGTCTTACTGCTCTCATCGAACACCGGCTTTTTCAGGCTTTTGCTTTCGGCGTCAAAATTGAGCACCACCTGGGCGATGGTCGCGCCTTTGTTCAAGGGTTTGCCCTTGAGGCGAATCATCAGCGGCGACGTCACCGGGATCGGCTGCTGAGTCGATTGACGCTGATTGCCGACCACCACTGCATATTCGGTGATTTGCAGCAGTTGCTGCTGATCGGGCGTGGCGGCACGCAAGGTGAGGTCGTCGGGCGGCAGGAACTGGCTGTGCATCGGCGCAGGCGCCGCAGCCAGCGGCAAGCTGAGGGTCAACGCCAGGGCGGCGCAGGTGCGTTTCAACAGGCTCATGGGCCGCTCCGAGAGAGATGGCCGAGCACTGTAGCTCAATCGAACTGGGCGAGCATCCAGCGTCGATACTCGGCAACGCCGGCATCGCCTTCGTGTGGCGCCCAGTCAGCCAACTCGCCCTCGCCTACGGGTCGATACGGCCCGGCCTTGCATTCAAACATCACGCTGTCGGGCTCCAGCACCACCAGGCCGTGAAATACGCCGGGCGGCAGGTCGACACCTGCACACTCGCCGCCCGCCCGCAGGACGCGCTTGGCGATCACCTCACCGGTTTCGCTGAAAACCAGCAGGCCCAGGGTGCCCTTGAGCACCATCAGGGTCTCTGCTTTATCCGCACTCAGGTGCCGATGCGGCGGCACATAGGTGTCGGGTTGCATGCCAACGGCCAGGCGATGGCAAGGCTCTTCCATCTGATGAAGGTTATGATGGTGCCGGCCACGGGGGCTGGCGGCCGCTTTCTCGGCCAGTTCGGTGAAGAGTGTTTGATCAAGAAAGCGGACCATGGCTTACATTCCTTTGACGGCGAAGATCCCATTGGCATTACGCCAGTAGCCTTTGTAGTCCATGCCGTAACCGAAAATGTAGCGGTCGATGCATGGCAGACCGACGTAATCGGCTTTCAGGTCCGGACGTGCTTTGCGGTCATGGTCTTTGTCGATCAGCACGGCGGTGTGCACTTTGCGCGCGCCGGCGTGTTTGCAGAAGTCGATGATCGCGCCCAGCGTGTGCCCTTCATCAAGGATGTCGTCGATGATCAGCACGTCGCGGTCGATGAACGAGACTTCCGGCTTGGCTTTCCAGAACAGGTCGCCGCCGCTGGTTTCGTTGCGATAACGGGTGGCGTGCAGGTAGGAGGCTTCCAGCGGGAACTGCAGGTGAGTCAGCAATTTGCCGGCGAAGATCAGGCCACCGTTCATCACGCAAAAGACCACCGGGTTGGTGTCGGCCATTTCGCGGGTGATGTGCGCGCCGACCTTGGCGATCGCCTCTTCGACTTGCGCTTCGGTGTACAGGCAGTCAGCCTCGCGCATGATTTGACGGATATGCTCGAGATCAGCGGACATGGCGCTCTCCAAGGGGGTGCTGTGGCAAGAAAAGCGGGCAAAGGTACGCATGTGAGGCGCAACGATCAAGCCTTAATGGACTAACGTACTAGATGTCTATAGGACAACACCCTCGGATAGATTAATCTAGGCCGGTTTTTTTGCCCGCCGCCGGAGCTTTTCCCATGCCCACTCGCGAGATCCGCCACCCGCTGATCAGACACAAACTCGGCCTTATGCGCCGTGCCGACATTAGCACGAAGAACTTCCGTGAGCTCGCTCAGGAAGTCGGAGCGCTGCTCACTTACGAAGCAACCAAAGATTTGCCCCTGGAAACCTACGAGATTCCTGGTTGGGCCGGCCCCGTCCAGGTCGAGAAAATCGCCGGTAAGAAAATCACCGTGGTACCGATCCTGCGCGCCGGTATCGGCATGCTCGAGGGCGTGCTCAGCCTGATCCCGGGCGCCAAAGTCAGCGCCGTCGGCGTGGCCCGTAATGAGGAAACCTTGCAGGCTCACACCTACCTGGAAAAACTCGTTCCGGAAATCAACGAGCGCCTGGCGATGATCATCGACCCGATGCTCGCCACCGGCAGTTCCATGGTCGCCACCATCGACCTGCTGAAAAAAGCCGGCTGCAAAGACATCCGCGCCATGGTGCTGGTGGCTGCGCCCGAAGGCATCGCCGCCGTCGAGAAGGCCCACCCGGACGTGCAGATCTACACCGCGTCCATCGATGAGCGCCTGAACGAACACGGCTACATCATCCCAGGCCTGGGCGATGCCGGTGACAAGATCTTCGGCACCAAGCAGAAGGACGCGTGAGCATGCAGGATGATTTCAACGACCCGCTTTGGCGCCAGATCCTGTCTGGCGCACAGATGCTCTTCGTAGCATTTGGCGCGTTGGTGTTGATGCCGCTGATCACAGGTCTTGATCCAAACGTCGCACTGTTTACCGCTGGCCTGGGCACGTTGCTGTTCCAGGTGGTAACAGGGCGGCAGGTGCCGGTATTCCTGGCATCGAGCTTTGCGTTTATCACCCCGATTATTCTCGCCAAGGGCCAGTTCGGCCTCGCGGCGACCATGGGCGGGGTGATGGCGGCCGGTTTCGTTTATACCTTCCTCGGCCTGGCAGTGAAGGTCAAAGGCACCGGTTTCATCGACCGGCTGCTGCCGCCGGTGGTCATCGGCCCGGTGATCATTTCCATCGGCCTGGCCATGGCGCCGATTGCCGCCAACATGGCAATGGGCAAAGCCGGGGATGGCAGCGAGCTGATCCATTACCAGACGGCGATGCTGATCTCGATGCCGGCGCTGCTGACCACGTTGATCGTGGCGGTGTTCGGCAAAGGCATATTCCGCCTGGTGCCGATCATTTCCGGTGTGCTGGTGGGCTTTGCCATGTCGTTCTACTTTGGTGTAGTCGACACGGCGAAGATCGCCGCTGCGCCCTGGTTCGCCCTGCCCCACTTCACCGCGCCGGAGTTCAACTGGCAGGCGATTCTGTTCATCGTCCCGGTGGCCCTGGCCCCGGCGATCGAGCATATCGGCGGTGTAATTGCGGTGGGCAGCGTGACCGGGCGCGACTACCTGAAGAAACCTGGCCTGCATCGCACGCTATTGGGTGACGGCATTGCCACCACGGCCGCCGGCCTGTTTGGCGGCCCGCCGAATACCACCTACGCCGAAGTGACCGGCGCGGTGATGCTGACCAAGAACTACAACCCGAAAATCATGACCTGGGCGGCGGTATTTGCCATCAGCCTGGCGTTTATCGGTAAGTTCGGCGCACTGCTGCAAAGCATCCCAGTGCCGGTGATGGGCGGCATTCTGTGCCTGCTGTTCGGCTCGATTGCGGCGGTGGGCATGAACACGCTGATCCGCCACAAGATCGACCTCGGCGAGGCGCGCAATCTGGTGATTGTGTCGGTGACCCTGGTGTTCGGGATTGGCGGTGTGCTGGTCGGCACCGGCACCGGCCCGGATGATTTCGGCCTCAAGGGCATTGCCCTGTGCGCGGTGGTAGCGATTGGTTTGAACCTGCTGCTGCCGGGCAATGATGGCTGGAAGAACAAAAAGCCGGATGAGCCGCTGATCTAACTGTTAACGCAACACGAATGTGGGAGCGGGCTTGCTCGCGAATGCAGTGTGTCATTGAGCACATCAGTGACTGAACCCCTGCATTCGCGAGCAACCCCGCTCCCACATTTTTTCAGCTTCAGTGTGGCTTAGAGCTCGCCCAACGCATCAATCAGCGCCTGGTTCTGCTCAGGCGTGCCAATACTGATCCGCAGGAACTGGGCAATCCGCTCCTGCTTGAAGTGCCGCACAATCACCCCCTGCTCCCGCACTTTGGCCGCCAGCCCGGCAGCGTCGTGCCCTGGATGCCGAGCAAAGATGAAGTTGGCCGCAGACGGCAGTACTTCAAACCCCTTGGCTTCCAGTTGCGCCACCAGCTTTTCACGGCTGTCGATCACCAATTGGCAGGTCTTCTGGAAGTACTCACGGTCGTCAAACGCCGCCGCCGCGCCGACAATCGCCAGCCGATCCAGCGGGTAGGAGTTGAAGCTGTTCTTGACCCGCTCCAGCGCCTCGATCAGGTCCGGGTGCCCCACCGCCAGGCCTACACGCAGACCGGCCAGTGAGCGCGATTTGGACAGGGTCTGGGTCACCAGCAGGTTCGGGTAACGGTCCACCAGGCTGATAGCGGTTTCGCCGCCGAAGTCGATATAGGCTTCATCGACCACCACCACCGAGTCCGGGCTGGCCTTGAGGATTTGCTCAACCGCGTCCAGCGCCAGTACGCAGCCGGTAGGCGCGTTCGGGTTGGGGAAGATGATCCCGCCATTGGGCTTCGCGTAGTCGGCCACACGAATCTGGAACTGCTCGTCCAGCGGCACCGGTTCAGACGTGATGCCGTAGAGCCCGCAGTAGACCGGATAGAAGCTGTAGCTGATGTCCGGGAACAACAACGGCAAGTCGTGCTGGAACAGGCCGTGGAAGATGTGCGCCAGGACTTCATCGGAACCGTTACCGAGAAAGACCTTGCCGGCGTCGATCCCGTAATACTTGGCCACCGCCTGCTTGAGCAGGTCGCTGTTGGGGTCCGGGTACAGGCGCAAGTTGTCGTTCAACTCGGCCTGCATTGCCGCGAGTGCCTTGGGCGATGGGCCGTAGGGGTTCTCGTTGGTGTTGAGCTTGACCAGCTTGGTCAGCTTCGGCTGCTCGCCGGGCACGTACGGCACGAGATTCTTGACGAAGGGGCTCCAGAATTTGCTCATGTCTCAGTTCCCCTCTTCAAGGATGCGGTATTCGGCGCTGCGGGCGTGAGCGCTCAGGGATTCACCACGGGCCAGCACCGAGGCGGTCTTGCCCAGCTCGGAAGCGCCTTGTGGCGAGCAGAAGATGATCGAGGAGCGCTTCTGGAAGTCATACACGCCGAGCGGCGACGAGAAACGCGCGGTGCCGGAGGTCGGCAGCACGTGGTTCGGGCCGGCGCAGTAGTCGCCCAGGGCTTCACTGGTGTGGCGGCCCATGAAGATCGCGCCAGCGTGGCGAATCGACGGCAGCCACGCTTGTGGGTCGGCCACGGACAACTCCAGGTGCTCCGGCGCGATGCGGTTGGCCACCTCAATGGCCTGCTCCATGTCGCGTACCAGGATCAGCGCACCACGGCCATTGATCGACTTCTCGATGATCTCGGCGCGGTCCATGGTCGGCAGCAGCTTGTCGATGCTGGCGGCGACCTTGTCGAGGAACTCGGCGTCGGGGCTGACCAGGATCGCCTGGGCGTCCTCGTCATGCTCGGCCTGGGAGAACAGGTCCATGGCGATCCAGTCCGGGTCGGTCTGGCCGTCACACACCACCAGGATTTCCGAAGGGCCGGCGATCATGTCGATACCGACCTGGCCGAACACGTGGCGCTTGGCGGTGGCGACATAAATGTTGCCTGGGCCGACCACTTTGTCGACCTTCGGCACGCTTTCGGTGCCATAGGCCAGGGCCGCGACAGCTTGAGCGCCGCCGATGGTGAACACGCGGTCAACCCCGGCGATGCACGCGGCAGCCAGTACCAGCTCGTTGATTTCGCCACGCGGCGTTGGCACGACCATGACCACTTCGGTCACGCCCGCCACTTTGGCCGGGATAGCGTTCATCAACACCGACGACGGGTACGAGGCTTTACCGCCCGGCACGTACAGCCCCGCGCGGTCCAGCGGCGTGACCTTCTGGCCCAGCACGGTGCCGTCGGCCTCGGTGTAGCTCCAGGAATCCTGTTTCTGTTTTTCGTGGTAGCTGCGTACGCGTGCCGCTGCCACTTCCAGCGCTTCACGCTGCGGCGCGGTGATGCGTGTGAGGGCCAGCTCCAGGCGCTCGCGCGGCAGGATGAGGTCGGACATCGACGCGACGTCGAGGCCGTCGAACTGGCGGGTGAAATCCACCAGCGCCGCATCACCGCGCTCGCGCACGGCCTTGATGATGTCGAGCACCCGCTGGTTGACCGAGTCGTCGGACACGCTTTCCCAGCTCAGCAGATGATCCAGATGATGGGCGAAATCCGGGTCGGCAGCGTTGAGTCGGGCAATTGCAGTGGACGTGGTCATAGCGAGGGCCTCATAGGATTGGCAAAAATGCTCAGGCGCCGAACGTTAGCAGTCGATCCGCTTGGGCACCTGAGAATTCTGGCTATGAGGCGGATAGACGGGCGCGACCTAGGGCCGCGCAGGTGAGTCAACCGCGGTGTCGAGACTCCACTGCCTTGCGCAGGGTGTCGATCAACGCCTGGATACGGGCGTGTTGCATTTTCATCGAAGCTTTGTTGACGATCAGTCGCGAGCTGATGTCGGCAATGAAATCCTGAGGCTCAAGACCGTTGGCACGCAGCGTGTTGCCGGTGTCGACTACGTCGATGATCTTGTCGGCCAGGCCGATCAGCGGTGCCAGTTCCATCGAGCCGTAGAGCTTGATGATGTCGACCTGGCGACCTTGCTCGGCATAGTAACGCTTGGCAACGTTGACGAACTTGGTCGCCACGCGCAGGCGGCCTTTGGGTTCGACGTCACCGACACGGCCGGCGGTCATCAGCTTGCACAGGGCAATACGCAGGTCCAATGGCTCGTACAGGCCCTGGCCGCCGTATTCCATCAACACGTCTTTACCCGCGACACCGAGGTCGGCCGCGCCATGTTC
This sequence comes from Pseudomonas sp. LBUM920, assembly GCF_003852315.1. Classification (NCBI taxonomy): domain Bacteria; kingdom Pseudomonadati; phylum Pseudomonadota; class Gammaproteobacteria; order Pseudomonadales; family Pseudomonadaceae; genus Pseudomonas; species Pseudomonas edsoni (SeqCode). The sequence continues at coordinate 1,041,574 of NZ_CP027762.1, read as the reverse complement.
AACGTAAGTCGGCACGTCAGTGGCACGCACGATCAGCAGGCGAACGTCGTCCTGGGTCGTGGGGATGATCAGCTTGCGGCTCTTGTCCGGATTCTCGGTCGGCACGATGCCCGCTTCAGCCAGAAGCGGCAAAGTGTCGTCAAGGATGCGGCCCTTGGACAGTGCGATGGTCAACATGGGAAACGTCAGTCCTTCATCAGGCTATTGCTGTCCGGTCGCAGACGGCGCCAGACACAGATCGAGGCCATTACAGCCTCGATTTGAAACAAATTCAGCAGGGACACACTCAGTTAACAGCAAAACACCATCCCGTGGCGAGCGGGCTTGCCCAACGCTGGACTGCATAGCAGTCCCGTCTTGGAGGGCGCTACGCGGCCGGTACGACGACTCGACAAGCCCGTTCGCCACAGTGACGGTGGTTACCGCTACTGCGACTAGCCCGGCACGCGGCGGATCTTGGCGCCGAGCATCTGCAGTTTCTCTTCGATGCACTCGTAACCACGGTCTATGTGGTAGATGCGGTCGATCAGCGTGTCGCCGTCAGCGCACAGCGCCGAGATGACCAGGCTGGCCGACGCGCGCAGGTCGGTAGCCATCACTGGCGCGCCCTTGAGCTTGTCGATACCGGTGACGATGGCGGTGTTGCCTTCGACCTGGATCTTGGCGCCCATGCGGTGCAGTTCATACACGTGCATGAAGCGGTTTTCGAAAATGGTTTCGATCACGGCACCGGTGCCTTCGGCAATCGCGTTCAAGGAAATGAACTGCGCTTGCATGTCGGTCGGGAACGCCGGGTAAGGAGCGGTCCGCACGTTGACGGCTTTTGGCCGCTTGCCGTGCATGTTCAGCTCGATCCAGTCGGCACCGGTGGTGATTTCAGCACCGGCTTCCTTGAGTTTTTCCAGGACGGCTTCAAGGATGGTCGGATCGGTGTCCTTGACCTTGACGCGGCCACCTGTAACGGCAGCAGCCACCAGGTAGGTGCCGGTCTCGATACGGTCCGGCATCACTTTATAAGTGGCCGAGTGCAGACGCTTAACACCGTCGATGGTGATGGTGTCAGTGCCGGCGCCGGTGATGTTGGCACCCATGGCGATCAGGAAGTTGGCCAGGTCGACTACTTCCGGCTCGCGCGCGGCGTTTTGCAGGACGCTGCGGCCGTTGGCCAGGGCTGCGGCCATCATGATGTTCTCGGTACCGGTCACGCTGACGGTATCAAAGAAGAAGTTGGCACCACGCAGGCCGCCTTCCGGCGCCTTGGCCTTGATGTAGCCGCCTTCGACGTCGATGGTTGCGCCCATGGCCTCAAGGCCACGGATGTGCAGGTCGACCGGACGCGAACCGATGGCGCAACCGCCAGGCAGTGCCACTTCGGCCTCACCGAAACGGGCAACCATCGGGCCCAGCACCAGGATCGATGCGCGCATGGTTTTCACCAGCTCGTACGGAGCGATCAGGGTCTTGATGGTGCGCGGGTCGATTTCGACGGACAGTTTCTCGTCGATCACAGGCTCAATGCCCATGCGACCGAACAGCTCGATCATGGTGGTGATGTCGTGCAAGTGCGGCAGGTTGGCCACAGTCACCGGGCCATCGCACAGCAGGGTCGCTGCCAAAATCGGCAAGGCAGAGTTTTTCGCACCGGAAATGCGGATCTCGCCATCAAGGCGGGCACCGCCGGTAATAATCAATTTATCCATAAGAATCTCGACGCCTTGGGGGCTCAGGTGCGCTCGGCCCAGGCCGCGCGGCTGAAAAATTTCATAGTGACCGCGTGGATGCTGCCATCGGTGATCCACGGGTTTAAATGGGCATAGATCTGCTGTTGACGCTTGACCGGGCTCAATGCCGCCAGTTCATCGCTAATCACGTTCAGCTGGAAATTGCAGCCTTCGCCTTCAACTTCTACGTTCGTTTCGGGCAGCTTTCCTTCAAGGAAGCTTTTAACTTCTAGGGCCTGCATGCTCAACCTCTATCGGCGCCCAGTGCGCACGGGTCGCACATCATACAAAAAAGCCCCGCGCCTGCGAACCCCGCATAGCAGGACTCTGACGGGGGGCTTCCTTGATATTGGCTATTAAGGATGCGCCAGAAGCTCGGTCAGACCGGAAACTTCGGCAATTTCGCGCATGTCCTCAGGCAACGCACGGATGCTGACCGGCTTTTTGACCGCCTCGGCATCACGCATGAAGCACAGCAACAATGACAAACCGACGCTGCTGGACTTGGTCACTGCCGAGCAGTCCAGCACCAGCGCAGGCGCGTTGCTGCTGTTGATCAGCGCCTGGCCCTGCTTGCGCAGGTCAGGCCCGGAGCGGTAATCGAGCACGCCGCTCAGAAATAACTCGCCGGCGTCGCCAAGCCGAACAGCCGACTCGGTCATTGCGCAGGCTTCCCGGCAGCTTGTTTGTCGGTTTCTTCCTTGGCCTTGGCGACTTCACCGGCCCAACCATTGATGGTTTTGTCCAGGTCGTTGCCATTGCGCTGCATGGCGTCAGCGAACTGATCGCGGAACAGCTTGCCAATGTTGATGCCGTTGATGATCACGTTGCGCAGTTTCCACTCGCCTTTGACCTTCTCCAGCGTGTACTGCACAGGGTAGACGGCGCCGTTAGTGCCTTTGACGGTCATGTTGACGCTGGTGCGGTCACCTGACTCATCCCCGGCCGGAGCAACGGTAATCCCCTGGTTGTTGTATTCCAGCAGGGCATTACCGTAGAACTGGAACAGGCCCTTTTTGAAGTTTTCCTGGAAGGTCTGCATCTGCGCAGGCGTTGCCTTGCGCGAATACTTGACCGTCATGATGCTGCGGGAAATGCCTTCGGCATCAACCACTGGCCCGACAATGGTGTTGAGCGCATCGTAGAACTTGCTTGGGTCTTGCTTGTACTGCTCTTTATTGGCAGTCAGGTCAGCCAACATTTTGTTGGTCGTGTCCTGCACCAGATCGTGCGCAGAACCCGCCGCGTTGGCCATCAAGGGCAGCGCTGCAAGCAGCACCAGCAGGCCACGTCGCAAGGTAGAGATCATGAACAGATTCCTCATTTGGCGTCTTTATTGACCGTATTGAGCAGGAATTTACCGATCAAGTCTTCAAGCACCAGCGACGACTGTGTGTCGTGGATTGTCGAACCATCCTTGAGCAGGGCTGTTTCCCCGCCCACGCTGACGCCGATGTACTTCTCGCCCAGCAGACCCGCAGTGAGAATAGATGCAGTGGAGTCAGTCGGCAGATTATCTACCTTCTTGTCTACCTGCATGGTTACTCGCCCGGTGAAGCTGTCGCGATCCAGATCGATTGCCGTGACCTTGCCGATGGTCACACCGGCCATGGTCACTTTAGCTCTGACAGTCAAACCGGCGATATTGTCGAAGTAAGCGTAAAGTTTATAAGTATCGGCGGTCGGGCTGGCCGAAAGGCCACTGACTCGCAGGGCCAGCAACAGTAAAGCCAGGATGCCAGCCAGCAAGAAAAGGCCGACACCGATTTCCACAGTGCGGTTTTGCATCAGAAATCTCCAAACATCAAGGCGGTCAAAATGAAGTCAAGGCCCAGTACCGCCAGCGAGGCGTACACAACGGTCTTGGTGGTGGCGCGACTGATCCCCTCTGAAGTGGGCTCACAGTCATAGCCTTGGAATACGGCGATCCAGGTCACTACAAAGGCGAAAACGATGCTTTTGATGATGCCATTGAGCACGTCGCCGCTGAAGGTCACGCTGTTTTGCATGTTGCCCCAGTACGAGCCGTCATAGACGCCCAACCAGTCAACCGCCACCCACGAACCGCCCCAGATGCCTACCACGCTGAAAATCATCGCCAGCAGTGGCAGGGAAATGAAGCCGGCCCACAGGCGCGGGGCAACGATGTACTTGAGCGGGTCCACGCCGATCATTTCCAGGCTGGACAACTGCTCGGTGGACTTCATGTTGCCGATCTCGGCAGTCAGCGCAGAACCCGCGCGCCCGGCAAACAGCAAGGCGGTGACCACCGGGCCCAGTTCACGCAACAGCGTCAGGGCGACCATCTGCCCCACTGCCTGCTCCGAGCCATAGCTGGAGAGGATGTTGAACCCCTGCAACGCCAGCACCATGCCGATGAAAATCCCGGAAACCACGATGATGACCAGGGACATCACGCCGACGGAGTGCAGTTGTTTGAGCAGCAGGCCAAAGCCGCCACCAATGCCGCCGCGACCGAGCAACGCGTGAAACAGGAAAATCGTCGAACGCCCAAGCACTTCGACCATGTCGATGCCCGAGCGACCGAAAAGGCGAACCTTTTCGATGAGAGATGTCTTGCGCATCAGCGCTTCCCCAGAAGATCTGAGCGGTAGTCCGCTGCCGGAAAATGAAAAGGCACCGGGCCATCGGGATCGCCGGTCATGAATTGGCGAATGCGCGGGTTGTCAGCGTTCATCAGCTCTTCAGGCGTGCCCTGCCCCAGCACCTGACCATCACCTACTACATAAAGGTAGTCGGCGATGCTCGCGGTTTCAGCCAGGTCGTGGGACACCACGATACTGGTGATGCCGAGCGCATCGTTGAGCAGGCGGATCAACCGCACCAGCACGCCCATGGCGATGGGGTCCTGACCGACGAAGGGCTCGTCATACATGAGGATCTGCGGATCGAGAGCAATGGCACGCGCCAAAGCGACACGGCGCTTCATGCCGCCGGACAATTCATCAGGCATCAGGTCGATGGCGCCGCGTAGGCCAACGGCCTGCAGTTTCAGCAACACGATGTCACGAATCATTTCATCGGACAGCTGGGTATGCACCCGCAGCGGAAACGCCACGTTTTCGAAAACATCGAGGTCGGTGAACAAGGCGCCGCTCTGGAACAGCACGCCCATATGCTTGCGGGCATCGAACAGATCGCTGCGCGACAGCGTCGGCAGGTTCTGGCCGTTGACCCACACTTCGCCGGCGCTAGGGCGCAATTGCATGCCCATCAGGCGCAACAGGGTGGTCTTGCCGCAACCGGAAGGCCCCATGATGCCCGTGACTTTACCGCGGGGAATGCGAATATCGACGTTATTGAAGATGCTGCGCGTCCCGCGCTTGAAGGTAAGGCCCTTCAGCTCGACCGCGTAGGCGTTATCGGCACTCATCTAATCTCCTTGGGATGCAGCCTTTCACTCAGACACCATGTTTGCGACATTCGTTTGCAATGGTCGCGCAATAGTTTGCAACGGGTGCGCATTATTTAGTCACATGGGTTGGGCGGACCGAACTGGCGGCGAACTATATCACTGCTGGTACAGAGCCCCCAAGGCCGGAACAGCGCTCGTTCAGATTCGGGACAGGGAAAAAAACCCTGCCGGGCATGATTCTCTTGCTCAAGCAGAATAAACCCTGACGAACTTGCGTGAGGGAATTGATCATTACCGCTATAATCGCCGACTTTTCGTCAGGCTATACGATTTCAGACATGAGCCAATCCAGCGACCTTATTCAATCCGCACAACGCACCATCCGTCTCGAGCTAGAAGCCGTAGAAGGCTTGCTGGCCCATATCGACGCGGATTTCGTACGTGCCTGCGAGATGATTCTGGCCAGCAAAGGCCGCGTTGTCGTGGTTGGCATGGGCAAGTCAGGCCACGTCGGCAACAAGATTGCCGCTACATTGGCCAGCACCGGAACCACGGCTTTTTTCGTACACCCGGCCGAAGCCAGCCACGGCGATATGGGCATGATCACCAAGGATGACATCATCCTGGCATTGTCGAACTCCGGCACCACCAACGAAATCGTGACCCTGCTGCCGCTGATCAAGCGCCTGGGCATCAAGATGGTCAGCATTACCGGCAACCCGGATTCGACGCTGGCCAAGGCCGCGGAAGTGAACTTGAATGTTCACGTAGCCCACGAGGCCTGCCCGCTGAACCTGGCGCCGACGTCCTCGACCACCGCCGCCCTGGTGATGGGCGATGCCTTGGCAGTGGCGCTCTTGGAAGCCCGCGGCTTTACCGCTGAAGATTTCGCGTTTTCGCATCCAGGCGGCGCTCTCGGCCGTCGCTTGCTGCTGAAAGTGGAAAACGTCATGCATTCGGGCGATGAACTGCCCCACGTCCAGCGCGGCACCCTGCTAAAGGACGCGCTGATGGAAATGACCCTCAAACGCCTGGGCATGACTGTCATTCTGGAGTCCGACGGGCGTCTGGCCGGCGTTTTCACTGACGGTGACCTGCGCCGTACGCTGGACCGCAATCTCGACATTCAAACGGCGACGATCGATGAAGTCATGACCCCTCACGGCAAGACCGCACGCCCGGAAATGCTCGCGGCCGAAGCGTTGAAGATCATGGAAGACCACAAGATTCTTGCGCTGGTAGTCGTCGACGGCGACGATCACCCGGTTGGCGCCCTGAACATGCACGACTTGCTGCGTGCGGGAGTGATGTAAATGACCAGCGACCTGCTGCAACGCGGTAAACACATCAAACTGGCGATTTTCGACGTCGATGGCGTGCTGACCGACGGCCGCCTGTACTTCCTCGAAGATGGCAGTGAATTCAAGACGTTCAACACCCTCGACGGCCAAGGCATCAAAATGTTGATGGCCGCGGGCGTGCAAACTGCGATTATCAGCGGTCGAAAAACACCGGTTGTGGAACGCCGTGCACAAAACCTGGGTATTCCTCACCTGTATCAGGGCCGTGAGGATAAACTGGTGGTTCTGGACGAGCTTCTTGGCCAACTCAACCTAAGCTATGAGCAGGTCGCCTACTTGGGCGATGACCTGCCCGACCTCCCGGTTATCCGCCGCGTAGGTCTGGGCATGGCCGTTGCCAATGCGGCGACCTTTGTTCGCGAGCACGCCCATGGCATCACCACGGCCCGTGGCGGCGAAGGTGCCGCCCGCGAGTTCTGTGAATTGATCCTGCGTGCCCAGGGCAGCCTTGAAGCGGCACACGCCGCCTACTTATAGAGCGTTTTATGCTGAGCAAAAAGATTCGCAATTTCCTGCTGTTCGGGGTCATCGCCGCGCTGTTTCTGGCGGTAGGCTACTGGAATATCAGCCCCGAACGCTTTCTCGACAGGTCTGGCGCGCAGGTTGACGAAGGCGCTATCGACTATTACGCCATCAATGCCTACAGCGTGCAGTTCCTGCCGGATGGCAAGCTTCAATACGAGATGAACTCGGACAAAGTCGAGCACTTGAAGTCGTCCGATGTCACGTTGCTGACCAACCCGGACATGAACTTGTACCGCGGCACTGAGTTCCCTTGGCATGTCACCAGCAAGCATGGCGAAGTCAACCCGGACGGCACTCAGGTAGAACTGATCGACTCGGTACGTGTTGCACGTACTGACGATAAGAACCGCGACACTATTATTACCAGCAGTCGCATGACCGTTTTCCCACAACAGCAATATGCGCAGACCGAGCAAGACGTTAGAATCGACGGCGCTGGCGGTGTATCGACTGGCAAGGGAATGAAAGCGTATTTGAAAGAAAGCAGGATACACCTGCTATCGAACGTAAGAGGACAGTATGAGGCTCGTTAAAACCCTCCCTATTTTGCTCGGTCTGGGCGCAGCACTGGGAAGCGTGAGCGCCTGGGCTCTGCCGAACGATAGCCAGCAACCGATCCACATTCAGGCTGACGATGCACAGCTGGATGACAAGCAAGGCGTTGCAACCTATACCGGCGCCGTGATCATCACCCAAGGTTCGATGAAGATTACCGGCAACACGGTGACGCTCACGCGTACGCCTGCGGGTGACATCGACGTGGTGACTTCGGTGGGTAACCTGGCCTATTTCGAACAGAGGCAGGCTGCTGCAGATCCTGCTCCGATGAAGGGCTACGGTAAGACCATCCAGTATCACGCCCAGCAGAACCGTATCATCCTGATCGATCAGGCCAGGGTTGTGAGCAGCGACGGCAATACCACGGACGGTGAGAAAATCACCTATGACACCGTGAAGCAGATCGCTCAGGCTGGTCGTGCCACCGGCGCGAAGATCGGCACGCCGAAACCGCGTATCGACATGGTTATCCAGCCCAAGCAGAAAGACGCTGCCGCTCAGCCTGCGGCTAAACCCGCTGCGAAGAAGGCGAACTAATGGCAACCCTCAAAGCCCAGCATCTGGCCAAGGCTTACAAAAGCCGTCAGGTCGTGCGCGACGTCAGCCTGTCGATCGACAGTGGCCAGATCGTCGGCCTGCTCGGCCCTAACGGTGCCGGCAAAACCACATGCTTCTATATGATCGTCGGGCTGGTCCAGGCGGATCAGGGCCGTGTATTGATCGACGACCTCGACGTGAGCCACCAGCCAATGCACGGTCGTGCACGCGCAGGTATCGGCTATCTCCCCCAGGAGGCGTCGATCTTTCGCAAACTGTCGGTGTCGGACAACATCATGGCGATCCTCGAGACCCGCAAGGAACTCGACCGTGACGGCCGCCGCAAGGAGCTGGAAAGCCTGCTTCAGGAATTCCACATCAACCACATTCGCGACAACCTTGGCATGAGCCTGTCCGGTGGTGAGCGCCGTCGCGTGGAAATCGCACGTGCACTGGCAACCGCGCCGAAGTTCATCCTGCTGGACGAACCGTTTGCCGGCGTTGACCCGATCTCGGTCGGCGACATCAAACAGATCATCCATCACCTCAAAGCCAAGGGCATCGGCGTATTGATCACTGACCACAACGTCCGTGAAACCCTCGATATCTGTGAGACGGCTTATATCGTCAACGATGGCCAGCTGATCGCCGAAGGCGATTCCGCCACCATCCTGGCTAACGAACTGGTCAAGGAAGTGTACCTGGGCCACGAGTTCCGCCTGTAAGCATCGTGGTGTCACGGCTGTTCGCCAAGGCGCGCGGGAGTCAATAAAAACCTCGTTTTTTTATTGTTACCGCGCTCTAGGCAAAGCCCCCGACATCAGGCATATAATTTGCTTATGTTTGGCGCTCACGCGCCCTGTCGTGGATGGCGCATTGCGCCGGCGAATAAGGTGTTAAGCCCCTGCCATGAAACCATCGCTAGTCCTGAGAATGGGCCAGCAGCTGACGATGACACCGCAGCTGCAACAGGCCATCCGCCTGCTCCAATTGTCGACCCTGGACCTGCAACAGGAAATCCAGGAGGCCCTGGAGTCCAATCCGATGCTCGAACGCCAGGAAGAAGGCGACGACTTCGATAATGCAGACCCGCTGGCCGACAACATCGAGCAAAAACCCAACTCCGACGTGCAGGAACCCTCCTACCAGGAAACCGCCCCAACGGTGGATAACCTTGAGGAAGGCGAATGGAACGAACGCATTCCCAACGACCTCCCCGTGGATACCGCGTGGGAAGACGTTTACCAGACCAGCGCCAGCAGCCTGCCCAGCAATGACGATGACGAATGGGATTTCACCACCCGCACGTCCGCTGGCGAAAGCCTGCAAAGCCATTTGCTGTGGCAACTTAACCTCGCGCCGATGTCCGACACCGATCGCCTGATCGCTGTCACCCTGATCGACTGCATTAATAACCAGGGCTACCTGGACGAAACCCTTGATGAAATTCTCGAGGCCTTCGACCCGGAACTGGACATCGAGCTGGACGAAATCGAAGCCGTCCTTCACCGCATTCAACAGTTTGAGCCCGCCGGCATTGGCGCCCGCACCCTCAGCGAGTGCCTGCTGCTGCAATTGCGTCAACTGCCCGCCAAGACACCTTGGCTCGCCGAGGCCCAGCGCCTGGTCACCGACTACATCGACCTGCTGGGCAGCCGCGACTACAGCCAGTTGATGCGCCGCATGAAGCTCAAGGAAGACGACCTGCGCCAGGTCATCGAGCTGGTACAGAGCCTCAATCCGCGCCCCGGCTCGCAAATCGAGTCCAGCGAAGCCGAATACGTCGTTCCCGACGTGATCGTGCGCAAGGACAACGAACGCTGGCTGGTGGAGCTTAACCAGGAATCGGTGCCACGTTTGCGCGTCAACCCACAATACGCAGGCTTTGTGCGCCGCGCCGACACCAGTGCCGACAACACCTTCATGCGCAACCAGTTGCAGGAAGCGCGCTGGTTCATCAAGAGCCTGCAAAGCCGCAACGAAACCCTGATGAAAGTGGCCACCCAGATCGTCGAGCACCAGCGCGGCTTCCTGGAATATGGCGACGAGGCAATGAAACCGTTGGTGCTGCATGACATCGCCGAGGCGGTAGGCATGCACGAATCAACGATTTCCCGGGTGACCACGCAGAAGTTCATGCATACCCCACGGGGTATTTATGAGTTGAAATACTTTTTCTCCAGCCATGTCAGCACCTCCGAAGGCGGCGAATGCTCGTCCACGGCGATCCGCGCGATCATCAAAAAACTGGTTGCTGCGGAAAATCAGAAAAAGCCGTTGAGTGACAGCAAGATCGCTGGTTTACTGGAGGCACAAGGCATTCAGGTCGCCCGTCGAACCGTCGCCAAGTACCGCGAGTCCCTCGGGATCGCGCCTTCCAGCGAGCGTAAGCGTTTGATGTGACGGGCGGGCCATAGCGTTCCAGTGGCGGGTATTCCTACCCGCCGCTTTATGCACTGGCAACGAAGGAGAAGCTGTATGCAAGTCAACATCAGTGGACACCAACTGGAAGTTACCAAGCCCCTGCGTGAGTACACCGAGAGCAAGCTGAACAAGCTTGCGGGGCATTTTGACAAGATCACCAACGTGCAGGTCATCATGGAGGTCGACAAGCTCAAGCAAAAAATCGAGGCCACCCTGCACGTACCGAATGCGAAGCTAGTCGCCAATGCGGAGCATGAAGACATGTACGCAGCGATTGACTCGCTCTACGACAAGCTGGACCGCCAACTCATAAAGCATAAGGAAAAGTATCTGCACCTGATGCAAGGTACAGGTCGTTAACTCTCCCCCATGATCCAACTTGAAACCATCCTGACCCCCGGCCGTTCACTCGTGAACGCGCCGGGCGGCAGCAAGAAGAAAGCCCTCGAACACATCGCTAACCTGATCAGCCGTGAAGTGCCTGAGTTGGATGAGCAAGTTGTGTTCAAGGCCCTGATTGACCGTGAAAAGCTGGGCTCGACCGGTTTTGGTAACGGCATCGCCATTCCTCACTGCCGCCTTGAAGGCTGTACTTCGCCCGTAAGTGCACTTTTACACCTGCAAGAAAAAATCGATTTTGATGCCATCGACGGCGCCCCGGTTGACCTGCTGTTCGTGCTGCTGGTCCCGCAGGCCGCCACCGATGCACACCTGGAGCTGCTCCGGCAGATCGCCAGCATGCTCGACCGCAAGGAAGTACGCGACAAACTGCGCAGTGCCAGCAGCAACGAGGCGCTCTATCAGGTTGTCCTGGATGAACAAAACAGGCAGTAATCATGCGTTTGATCATCGTCAGCGGCCGTTCCGGCTCGGGTAAAAGCACCGCACTCAATGTCCTTGAAGACAACGGCTTCTATTGCATCGACAACCTGCCCGCCGGCCTGCTGCCGGAATTGGCCGAGCGTGCGCTGATTCATACTGAGTTGGCGCAGCCGTTGGTTGCCGTTTCAATTGATGCCCGTAATCTGCCCAGCCACCTCTCGCGATTTCCTGAATTGCTCGAAGAAGTGCGGGCCAAGCACATCAATTGCGACGTGCTGTACCTGGATGCCGACGAAGAGACGCTGCTCAAGCGCTTCTCTGAAACCCGTCGACGCCATCCTCTGAGCAGCCCTCACCGCTCGCTGGCCGAGGCCATTGAGGACGAGACCACGCTGCTGGGACCGATCATCGACCTCGCCGATCTCAAGATCAATACCACCGGCCTGAACTTGTATCAGCTGCGCGACGCCATCAAGCTACGCCTGCTGAATCAACCAGAGCCTGGCACGGCATTTCTCGTCGAGTCGTTTGGCTTCAAACGAGGCATGCCGGTCGATGCCGACCTGGTGTTCGACGTTCGCTGCCTGCCCAACCCTTACTGGAAGCCGGAGCTGCGTGATCAGTCCGGGCTGGATCAGCCGGTGGCCGAGTACCTGGCTGCGCAACCGGATGTCGAAGAGATGTTCCAGGACATTTCCAGCTACCTGCTTAAATGGTTGCCACGTTTTGCCGCGAGTAATCGTGCCTATGTCACTATCGCCATCGGCTGCACCGGCGGCCATCATCGTTCTGTCTACCTGACTGAACGCCTGGGCCAGGTGCTGCAACAAACCCTCAAGAACGTCCAGGTTCGCCACCGCGACCTTAGCTGAAAGGAACACCTGCGCGATGCCCGCTTTGGAAATCGAAATCATCAACAAGCTGGGCCTGCACGCTCGCGCTTCCGCCAAATTCGTCGGTGTGGCCGGGCAGTTCCCCTGTCAGATCCGGGCTGGGCGCACGCCCGAATCCATGGTCGACGGCAAGAGCATCATGGCCATGATGATGCTGGCTGCCGGCAAGGGCACCAGGATTCACTTAAAGACTGAGGGTGAGCAAGAACAGGAAGCGATGGACGCTCTGGTAAAGCTGATCAATAACTTCTTTGACGAAGGCGAATAACCGCGTCTAGGCACTCGGCTTGTTGGCAGGACGCCCTCAAGCCTTACCTTCACCGGGCGACCGTCGCCAAGCCTGGCTTTTGATGGTGGGCTGAGGTTTATCCCAGAGCAGTATCCATCACCATCATCAAACAGAACCCGATGCACAGCCCCAGGCTGGCAAGCTTTTCGTGACCATTGCGGCGCGATTCGGGAATCACTTCGTGCGTCACCACGAGCAACATCGCCCCAGCTGCCAGCGCGAGCCCCAGCGGCAACAAAATTTCCGCCAGGATCACCAGCCAGGCGCAGAGCACCGCAAAGACCGGTTCGACCAACCCTGACGCAGCGCCGATCAGGAACGCTTTGGTCCGCGACATCCCTGCCCCGGCCAAGACCAGTGCAATCACTAGACCTTCCGGAACATCCTGCAGGGCGATGCCCATGGCCAGGCTGTCGGCATCCGGCATGCCGCCACCCGCGGAAACACCTACGGCCATGCCCTCCGGAATGTTGTGGGCAATGATGGCAAACACGAACAACCAAATGCGCGGTGGAATCACCGGCTTGTCCGGCGTGCCCACCAGCATTTCCGGGCTGGCGCCGGAGACCTTGCAGTCAACCAGGTACAACCCGAACGCACCGAGCATGATGCCAAAGCTGATCAAACCACTGGCTCCCCAAGGCGATAGCCCAAGACCCTCAGCGGCCGCAATACCCGGCACGATCAGCGAAAAGGCCGTCGCCGCCAACATCACACCGGCGCCAAATCCCAGCAAGGTATCGCTGAGCGCCACTGGCATCCGACGAATCACCAGCACCGGGACTGCGCCCAGTGCCGTGCCAAGCGCGCAGATTGCCCCGCCCTGCAAGGCACGCAGGATGCGCGGTTCCAGATCCAGCCAGGCCAGCCCGTGGGCCACCAGCAATGCAGTACCTGCCAATAGCAGCAGCGAACCAAACGCATAGCGAAACATTCGTCCGCTGCTGATCGCCAGTGTTTCAGTGCCCATAGTCGGCCTTAGATCTTGTTATTGGATGAATATCAGGCCAAGGCGGCCTGGTAGCGTGCGGCGACTTCCGGCCAGTTGATGACGCTGTAGAAGGCGTTGATGTATTCCGGGCGGCGGTTCTGGTAGAGCAAGTAGTAGGCGTGCTCCCAGACGTCCAGGCCGAGGATCGGCGTGTTGCCGTTCATCAGTGGGCTGTCCTGGTTGCCGCTGTTCTCGACCACCAGAGTCTTTTGTGGCGTGACGCTCAACCAGGCCCAGCCGCTGCCGAATCGGGTCAAGGCCGCCTTGGTGAAGGCTTCCTTGAAACTGTCGAAGCCGCCCAGTTGGGTCTCGATCGCTGTGCCTAGTGCGCCCTCGGGTTTGCCGCCGCCTTTGGGCGACATCACCGCCCAGAACAACGAATGGTTAGCGTGACCGCCACCTTGGTTGATCACCGCGGCGCGAAGTTTTTCCGGCAGTTGCTGGACGCTGGAGACCAGCTTTTCAACCGGCCAGCCCGCAAACTCGGTGCCCTCTACCGCTGCATTCAGATTGTTGATGTAGGTCTGGTGATGCTTGGTGTAGTGGATTTCCATGGTCTGCGCATCGATATGCGGCTCCAGGGCATCATAGGCGTAGGGCAAGGCAGGCAAGGTGTAGGACATATCAATGTGCTCCGTAGTAGGGACTGTTGCGGGTCGACGCTTGCGGTTGCGCCGCAGTGCCACCCAGCAAGCGATGGGTCCGCGGGTATTCGCCGTGATCACTGATGAAGTTCAACAGTTCGACGTAGGTCTTGCTGCTCTGGCGCAGCGCCGCCTCGCGCAATTGCGGGCTCAGGCGCGAGTCCTGCATGGTCTGCAACAGGCGTTGGTGGATAGCGCACAGGTATTCCGCGCTTTCCTCGGGCTGGTTCAGGCGCAGGTGCAAGTCCGCCAGGTTGTGGTGGGAGATGACGCAAGCCGCCACTGCTTCGTCGGCATCCGCCCAGCGCTCGAATAACACTTGAGCCAGGGCCAGGGCTTGCAAATAAGCCTCGCGAGCGTCAACCAATTCGCCCTGCATAAAGCAGCGATTGGCTCGTTCGATCGTGCGTTTCCAGTGCTCCATGGTGAGCCTCCAAAGCAGAGTCGGTGATTACACGCCGCCGGCCGTGAGCTTTTCAGGATCCAGCAGGATCTCGAGTTGGCTACGTGACAAGTCGGTGTGCTCAAGGGCGACATCCATTACCGGGCGGCCTTGCTGGTAGGCCTTCTTGGCAATTTCAGCGGCTTTTTGGTAACCAATGATCGGGTTGAGGGCCGTGACCAGGATCGGGTTGCGCGACAGCGCTTCCTTGAGCTTGGCCTCGTTGACTCTGAAGCTGGCGATGGCCTTGTCCGCCAGCAATCGGCTGGAGTTAGCCAGCAGTTCGAGGCTGCTGAGCAGGTTTTGGGCAATGATCGGCAGCATCACGTTGAGTTCAAAGTTGCCGGACTGGCCCGCAACAGTGATCACGGTGTCATTGCCGATGACTTGCGCAGCAACCATGGCAGTCGCTTCGGGGATCACCGGATTGACCTTGCCAGGCATGATCGAAGAGCCCGGCTGCAAGCCTTCCAGTTCGATTTCTCCCAGGCCTGCGAGCGGTCCGGAGTTCATCCAGCGCAAGTCGTTGGCAATTTTCATCAGCGAAACGGCGGTGGCTTTCAACTGGCCGGAGACGGCCACGGCGGAGTCCTGCGAGCCAATCAACGCGAACAGGTTCTTGCCCGGTGTGAATTTCACGCCGGTCAGGGTGCTCAGTTGCTGGCTGAAACGCGCAGCGAATTCCGGGTGTGCGTTGATCCCGGTGCCGACCGCCGTGCCGCCCTGGGCCAGGGCTTGCAAGCTCGGCAGCAAGTCCTGCAAGTGACCGATATTGGCTTTGAGTTGTTGTGCCCAGCCGTTGAGCACTTGGCTCATACGCACCGGCATGGCGTCCATCAAGTGGGTGCGTCCGGTTTTGATGAACGGGTGGACCTCCTCGGCCTTGCGTTCGATCACCTGCACCAAGTGCAGCAAGGCCGGCAGCGTTTGCTCGTGCAGCACCAACGCGGCGCTGACGTGAATGGTGGTCGGGATGATGTCGTTGCTGCTTTGGCCGCAGTTCACGTGGTCATTGGGGTTGACCGCCTCGCCCAGCAAACGGCTGGCGAGGGTCGCGATCACTTCGTTGGCGTTCATGTTGGAGCTGGTGCCGGAACCGGTCTGGAAGATATCCACCGGAAAGTGCGGCATGTAATCACCTTCCAGCAAACCCTGGGCGGCATCGACGATGGCTTTGCCTTGCCCTTCGCTGATCTGTTTGAGGTCGACGTTGACCTTGGCCGCGGCGGCCTTGGCCAGAATCAGGGCGCGAATGAATTGCGCTGGCATACGCAGGTTGCTGATCGGGAAGTTGTTCACCGCGCGCTGGGTTTGCGCGCCATACAAGGCCCCGGCAGGCACTTGCAGTTCGCCCATGCTGTCGCGTTCGATACGGGTGTTACTCATCGGAAGATCCTTGCACCAAGTCAGAAACGGAAAGGGAGGGCAGCAATTCGCAGGTCGCCAATTGCCAGGCAAAGGTCTGCCAGCGCTTGAGGCGGCAGGCACAGTGAGAAAGTTTTTCCAGGTCACGCAGCGGGCGCCACGCCTGGTCCAGGCACATGGATCGCCAATGCCAGGGCAAGGCGACATCGCTGGCGGTGTCGATCAACAAACGGAATGAGGTTTCAGCGATCGTCCACGGATGGGTCGCGGTGCAGCACGCCAGGTATCGACCCTCATTGAGGTAATGTTCGATCAGGCGAGGTTCATTGGGATCGAGGCCGCAGCGAATCTGACGACTCATCCAGCGCCAGCTTTCCAGGTACGGATCCTCATGCAGGACAGAACTCATGATCCACACTCATTCGGTAATGATATTTATTATTAAATGATATTGAGAATCAAAACAAGGGTGGCACGTGAATCCAGCCGTGACGCGAGCATAAAAAAGGCGCGCCATCTGTAGGATGGCGCGCCTTTTTTGAGACGTTGAGTGTTTAGCTGCCGGCGACGGTCATCCGCTCGATCAACACCGACCCCGTGCGAATATTGCTGCGCAGCTCCAAATCGTTACCGACGGCCACGATCTGCTTGAACATGTCGCGCATGTTGCCGGCGATAGTCACTTCCTGGACAGCGAACTGAATCTCGCCGTTTTCCACCCAGAAACCGGCGGCGCCGCGGGAATAGTCACCTGTCACCATATTCAGGCCACTGCCCATCAATTCAGTCACCAGCAGGCCGCGGCCCATGCGACGCAGCAGCGCAGCCTGGTCTTCATCGCCATGGGTCACGAACAGGTTGTGCACGCCTCCGGAGTTGGCCGTGCTCGGCAGACCCAGCTTGCGACCGGCGTAAGTGCCCAACACGTACGAGACCAGCTCGCCCTTCTCGACGAACGGCTTGGCATAGGTCGCCAGGCCGTCACCGTCAAAGGCGGAACTGCCCATGGCACGCATCAGATGAGGACGCTCATCGATGGTCAGCCACTCTGGGAACAACTTCTGGCCGATTGCACCCTCGAGGAACGAGGACTTGCGGTACAGATTCCCACCGGAAATCGCCCCCAGGAAGCTGCCAAACAGGCCGCCGGCAAGTTCGGCCGAGAACAGCACCGGCACTTCACATGTCGGCACAGGACGCGCGCCCAAACGGCTCGCCGCGCGCTGTGCAGCGCGCTGACCAATACTGACCGGGTTCGCCAGCAATTCACCCTGGCGGCTCACGTCGTACCAATAATCACGCTGCATCTGGCCATCGGCTTCGGCGATCATCACGCAGCTCAAGCTATGGCGAGTGGAGGCGTAACCGCCGATAAAACCGTGGCTGTTGCCGTAAACACGGCAACCCTGATGGGTGCTCAGGGTGGTGCCATCAGCATTCTTGATACGGGGATCGGCATCAAATGCCGCGGCTTCGCAGATCAGCGCTTGCTCGATAGCCTGCTCAGGCGTGATGTCCCAGGCGTGAAAGAGGTCGAAATCCTTCAAGTCCTTGGCCATAAGCGCTTTGTCGGCCAAGCCCGAGCTTTCATCTTCGGACGTGTGCTTGGCAATCGCCAATGCAGCAGCGACAGTTTCGCGTATCGCTTCCGGCCCGCTGGCCGACGTACTCGCCGAGCCTTTGCGCTGCCCCGAATACAAGGTGATACCAAAACCCTGATCGCGATTGAATTCGACAGTTTCCACTTCCCGCTGGCGCACCGACGTCGACAGGCCCTGCTCCAGCGAGACGGCCACTTCACAGGCACTGGCACCCTGGCGCTTGGCTTCGGCAAGGATCTGCTCGACTTGTTCCTGCAGTGCCGGTAACGCTTGCGGACCGACGCTTTGGGCTGCACTCATGGTTTTCTCCACTCAAATTCTGCTTTCGGTTAAGGCCATCGAGCGACCGGGCCGGACAAGCGGCCCCCGACTGGTTATCATGGCGGCGTTTCTTTGCGGACTGCCACCATGGTTGATTCTTACGACGACTCCCTCGATGGGGAGAAAAGCAAAACCCAGGTCAAACGCGAGCTGCATGCTCTGGTTGACCTTGGCGAGCGCCTTACAACGCTCAAGCCGGATTTGGTTGCAAAACTGCCACTGACCGACGAAATGCGCCGGGCCCTGGCGGATGCGCCGAAGCACACCGCGAATATCGCGCGTAAACGGCACATCATGTTTATCGGCAAATTGATGCGCGATCAGGACACTGACGCCATTTTGACTTTGCTCGATCAACTCGATGCCTCCACTCGCCAGTACAACGAACGCTTCCATAACCTGGAACGTTGGCGTGACCGCCTGATTTCGGGCGATGACGCTGTACTGGAGAAATTCGTGGTGGACTACCCGGACGCGGACCGCCAGCAACTGCGCTCCCTGATCCGTCAGGCCCAGCACGAACTGGCGCAAAACAAGGCTCCGGCCACCAGCCGTAAAATTTTCAAGTACATCCGTGAGCTGGACGAGACTCAACGCGGCCTGCGCTGATCCTCTTCCCCGGGTGGCGTTCTGCGCCACCCGAAGCTCCACCGCTTACGACCCCGTGCCACCCACGGTGATCGCATCAATCTTCAACGTTGGCTGGCCAACGCCGACCGGCACCGACTGCCCATCCTTGCCGCACGTGCCCACGCCGCTGTCCAGCGACAGGTCGTTACCGACCATCGACACCTTGCTCATGGCTTCCGGCCCGTTACCAATCAACGTCGCCCCTTTGACCGGCGCGGTAATCTTGCCGTCTTCGATCAGGTACGCCTCGCTGGTGGAGAACACAAACTTGCCGCTGGTGATATCCACCTGGCCGCCGCCGAGGTTGGCGCAGTAGATCCCGCGTTTGACCGAGGCGATGATTTCCGCCGGATCGCTTTCGCCACCGAGCATGTAGGTGTTGGTCATACGTGGCATCGGCAAGTGCGCGTAGGACTCGCGACGACCGTTACCGGTGCGCGCCACGCCCATCAGGCGCGCATTGAGTTTGTCCTGCATGTAGCCCTTGAGCACACCGTTTTCAATCAGCGTGGTGCACTCGGTCGGCGTGCCTTCGTCGTCAACGCTCAACGAACCACGGCGACCCGCCAAGGTGCCGTCGTCGACGATAGTGCACAGCTTGGACGCGACCATCTCGCCCATGCGCCCACTGTAGGCCGAACTGCCCTTGCGGTTGAAGTCACCCTCCAGGCCGTGGCCCACCGCTTCGTGCAGCAAAACCCCGGACCAACCCGAGCCCAATACCACCGGCAAGGTACCGGCCGGTGCAGGAATGGCTTCCAGGTTAACCAGCGCCTGGCGCAGCGCCTCGCGGGCGTAGCCCATGGCGCGGTCATCGGAAAGGAAATACCGGTAGTCGGTACGCCCGCCGCCGCCATGTCCACCGCGCTCGCGACGACCATTCTGCTCGACGATCACACTGACATTAAACCGTACCAGCGGCCGTACATCCGCCGCCAGCCCACCATCGGTGGACGCCACCAGAATGCGTTCCCACACACCAGCCATGCTCACGGTCACTTGCTGTATGCGCGGGTCGAGGGCACGGGTGGCGGCGTCGATACGCTTGAGTAAATCGACCTTTTCCGCACGACTGATCACTTCCAGAGGGTTATCCGGCGCGTACAACTGCGCCACGTCCTGAGTACTGAACGCCTGCACCGTGCCGTTCTGGCCCGCGCGGGAAATCGAGCGCGCTGCGCGTGCCGCCAGACCCAGTGCTTCAAGAGTGATGGCATTACTGTAGGCAAACCCGGTCTTTTCACCGGATTGCGCACGCACGCCCACGCCCTGGTCAAGGTTGAAACTGCCTTCTTTGACGATGCCGTCTTCGAGGGCCCATGACTCGGAAATCTGCCCCTGGAAATACAGGTCCGCCGCGTCGATGCCTGGCCCGGCCAGGTCGCCGAGCACGGTTTGCAAGCTTTCGATGGTCACGCCACCGGGTGCCAGGAGGTGTTCACTGACTGAGGACAACAACTCGCTCATAGGTTTGGCCTTAAATTCATCGTTCCGAAGCAGGTCGCTGCGCGCCCTGCGAGAAAAAGCGCCGATGGTTGACCACCGGCATGCGCGTCCGAATCGACGCTTGTTCACTGCTATCGCGTTCGGCCAACAACACCGCTTCGCCTTGATCCTGTTGTGTCAGCACGCGCCCCCAAGGGTCGACAATCGCTGCGTGGCCAAAGGTTTCCCGTGGGCCTGGGTGTACGCCGCCCTGAGCAGCTGCCAGCAAGTAGCACTGGGTTTCAATGGCTCGCGCCCGAATCAGCACATCCCAATGTGCAGCGCCCGTCACCGCGGTAAAGGCCGAGGGCGCGGTAATCAATTCAGCTCCCGCCGCACGCAATTCGCTGTACAGCTCGGGGAACCTCAGGTCGTAGCACACCGTCAGGCCCAATCGCCCCACCGGCGTGTCCGCTACCACTACATTGCTCCCGAAAGCATAGTCGTCAGATTCGCGATAACGACCCCGCGCATCTGCTACATCCACATCGAACAAGTGCAGCTTGTCGTAACGGGCAACGATTTCGCCCTGATCATCGATCAGCAGCGAGCAAGCGTTGGACTTGGCGTTGGGTTGGTCCTTGGGCGGCAACGGCAAAGTACCGGCCACTATCCATAAGGTGAGGTCGCGAGCGGTCTGTTTCAACCACGGCAGGATCGGGCCTTCGCCCAAAGCTTCGGCGCGGCCGAGATCGGCTACGTCACGGCGGCCCATGGCGGCGAAGTTTTCCGGCAGTACCGCCAGCTTCGCGCCGCCCGCCGCCGCTTGCTCCAGCAAGCGCCTGGCCTGGGCCAGGTTGGCCAGAACATCGCTCTGGCTGACCATTTGAATTACCGTAAAGGACATAGGCCGACACTCCGTAAAGGGCATGCGGCCATGCTACTCCACAGCCTCTCAGTTTGGTTTTTCAAATGGCTTGTCGAAGGTGATTTTTGGATCCTTCCAAGGCCCTTGCACCTTGTACTGCACGCTGGCGAAGCGCGAAACACGATCGCCAATCAACTTGTCGATCAGGAATAACGCGCCACCAATGGCCGGTGCCCCGACAATCAAAGCGGCAATCGGCAGGTTATTGGTCACCGGCAACGTGACCAGCAGCTTGGCGTCGACGCGGTCGGCTACCAGGTCCAGCGTGCCATTGAGCTCCAGGTTGGTGGAAGGCCCGGTCATGGTGATGGGTTCACGCGTCACAAACACGCCATTGCTGGCCGCGAGCAAGCCTTTGACCCGGTCATAGCTCAAGCCTTTGCCAAGCAAGTCCGAGAAGTCCAGACGCAAGCGGCGCCCGATGGAGTTGAAGTTCAGCAAGCCAAATACCCGCAGAGCCTGCGCGCCACCTTCGACCTCAACGAACTGGCCTTTACGGAACGCTGCATCCAGGCTACCGGAGAAGCGCTTGGGACCGACCCAAGCCGGTGAGCCCGGCCAACGACCGTCCACATCCAGATGGAAGTCCTCACTGGTTACCGTCGGCGCAAACCCCCAGCCTTTGAGCACATCGGCGATGTTCTTGCCGTCCAGGCGACCTTTGTACCAACTGCTGCTGTTACCCGGTGCGCCTTCCCAACCACCAGCGCCGTTGAGCTGCATGCCTTTGAGGCCTAGGTCCAGATTGTTAAAGGCCAGGCCTTTGGCCGTCGGCCGTACTTTCAGTGACCAGGCGCCCACCAAGTCCGGCCCCTGGAACAGTTGATTGATGGAGATATCCAGCGCTGGAATGTCCTTGGGGTCGACATCCGCCAACGGGTCCGGCGCGTTTTCGTCGGCCTGTGCTTTCGGATCCACCGCCGGCAATTTCACGTACTGCAGGTTGATTGCAATAGGCGCGCCCTTGGCATCCGGAAGGTTCACAGCACCTTTGGCTTGCTGGCTGTCGAACTGCAACCCCCATGCGGACGGTTTGCGATCGAGTTGAAGGTTGACCTGGTCAAATTGGGTACCAAAACCGCTCAACTTGCCCACCTTGAAATCAGCACCGCTGAGCAGTTGCTTGGCATTGCCGCCTGGGTCATTGCCGGCGTAACGGTCGACCAGTTTCTTCCAAGGGTCTATATCCAGCTCCGACAGCACGCCACGAATGCGCAAGCCTTTGGCAGCCGGCAGCACGGCATCGCCGTCCCCCAGGAACAACTCCCCGCGACCCTCATTGAATTTGTCTGGAGGCGACGCAAAGGTGAAGCTCGCCAGCTCGCCATAATCGAACCAGTAGCGGCGCTCAGCCCCCTGCAAGGTCATGCGGAACACGCTGTCGCGCCCCTGGCTGGCGGGCATGCCGAACGGTGCGGGCAGGTCGACCGCTACGCCTTTCATGTTGGAACTGACCATCAGTTGGCTGTCGGCGCCGTCCAGTGTCACTTGCAATTGGTAGGGGATATCGCCGGACACCGGCAGCGGTTGGCTAATTTTCAACCAATCCGTCAAGCGCTTAACCGTGACCTGCCCTTTGGCGGTGATGCGCGTGCTGATATTGCCTGGTTTGCCATCGGCAATGATCTGCGCGGTGATCGGACGATCAAACGCCTGGGCGGAGATGTTCTGGCCACTCAGCCCCTTGGTGCTGTCGAAGCGGAAATCGCCCTTGAGCTGGCTCAAGTCCAGAGTCGGCTCGGCCAATTGCAGGCGGGACTTGTCGGTCTGAAAATCCACCACAATCTTCGGTTCGGTGCCTTTGACCAGCGGAATATCCAGGTCCAGCTTGCCTTGCAGGTCGCCCTCGCCTTTCCAGCCGGCAAACGTCGAGCCGGTGCCGATCGGCGCTTCCTGAAGGATCTTCAAGCCATCCCCCAGACCACCCGCGAATCCACCGGTGATCAGCAGATGACTGTCTTTACCGGCTGGCGCGTGAGGAATATTGACGTAGACGTCCTTGACCTTGGTATCGAGCAATTGGCCCTTGCTCGCCAGGATGCGTACGCCGCTCTCCTCGACAAACACTTCACCATTGACCTTGCTCACATGCGGCCAGCCTGGCTGGAACGCCAGTTCGGCATCGTGCACCTTGAAAAACAGGCTGATATTGCGTGCAGCCGGCAGTGCGTCATGGTTCAGCGAACCTTGGTACTGGAAGAAACCTTGGTCAACCGCGCCTTTGAGGATCGCTGTGCGCAACCACTCATCCAGCGACGGGCTCAATACCGCCGGCAAATACTTGGGTGTAAAACGGCCATCGCCATCGACCATGCCGACCCGCAGGTCCATATAGTCTTCCTGGCTGTGGTCGAAATGCAGGCGAATCAGGAAGTCTGCCGCAACCTTGCCTTCTTCGCCGAGCACCTTGATGTAGGGGGCGATCAGGGTGAAACCTTCTTTATCCAGCTTCCAAGTCAGGCGTGCATTGGCCTGGATGTATTGCCACGGCTTGGCAAAGATCGGGTACAGGTGCAAGGAGAAGTCCTTGCTGTCCATGCGCAACTCACCGTGGCCCAGGTCGCCGCTGATACTGCCGGACACGTTGCGCGCAGCCGGCGCGCCGAAGTAGGCATCAAACCCGATGCGCTCGAGGTTGGCGGCAAAACTGACCTTCTGATCGCTCGTGTCCTGGGGACGGAAATCCACCAGCACGTTGCGCAGCATGCCAGTGGCCTTGAGGTGTTCGACGGCTTTAGCAAAGCCTTCCGGCAGGGGCGCCAAGGCATTCAGCAGCGGCGTAATGGGCGTGAGGTCAAGGCGGTCGGCCTGAAGCTTCCAGACTTCCAGATCCTTGTCGGTAGCCAGGCTCTGCTGCAATTGCAGGCGCGACTCCCAGCGCGTGTCACCGATGTTCATTGCCAACGAGTCAAACAGCACATTGAGGCCGCTCTCACTGCGTTGCAGGTAAGCCGTGAGGGCAAGGTTTTCGATATGGACCGGCTTGCGGTCGGCGTAGCTGCCTTTCAGCTGGGGTGAGTTGAGACGCGCCACCGCGCTTTGCACGGTGCCTTTGGCCCAGGTCAGCCAGAATTCGCCGCCGGCCTTGAACTGCGTGACTTTCCATTGCTGGGTCAGCCTGCCGGGTATCCATTTGGCCCAATCGCTTTGCGGAAGGCTCAGGTAAGCCTGGACCTCACCGTCTTTCCAAGCGCTGGCGCGAATACGTGTACGCAGGTTCACAGCCAGTGGCTGGCCATCCGGCAGGGTCAGGCGGGCATCGAGGCGCTGGCGAGTGGCGCCGGTGTGCAGGCTGAGGCCCACGTAAGTCAGGGTCAGCGGCGTCTGGCCGAACGGTTGCAGCGTGACCTGGCTATCGAGCAACGACACGCGCTTGACCATCTGCATGCGCGTCAGCAACTGCTCAGGGTCCAACGGCTGATCGTCCTGTACCGGCAGGCCCTGGAGCGCCCAGTGGCCGTCCTTGTCTTCCTTGACGCTCAACTGCAGCCCGCTGACTTCCAGGTGGGCTATGCGCACCTCGCGGGCCATCAGGCTGGCCCAGATATCCGGCACCACTTCAACCTGGTCCAGGCGCAAGGCACTGCTGCCCTCGCCGACCATCACGTCGTGAGCCAGCAACACGGGAGCGAAACCGCTCCAGCGGCCTTCCAGGCTGCCGATTTGCACGGGCATGTCCACCGCAGCCTGAGCCTTGGCTTGGATTTCGGCGCGGTATTCAGCCACCAGCGGGGTCAATTCACGACCCAGGCTCACGTACACCGCAGCCAACACCAGCACCAAGGCACACAAGCCCAGGCCCCAACGGGTCAAAGCGGCAAAAAAGCGTATCAGACGCTCCATGTCAGGCGACCCTCAAAGCAGTTGACGGACGGCAGATCAAGGTCTGCCGTTCTCGAAGAAATTAAGCGATTGGGGATCAGAGCAGCACCACGTCATATTGTTCCTGGGAATACATGGTTTCGACCTGGAAGCGAATCGTGCGCCCGATAAAACCCTCCAGCTCGGCGACGTTACCAGACTCTTCATCGAGTAACCGATCGACGACTTTCTGGTTGGCGAGCACTCTATAACCTTCGGCCTGATAGGCGCGTGCCTCCCTTAGGATTTCGCGGAAAATCTCGTAGCAAACCGTTTCCGGGGTCTTCAGCTTGCCGCGCCCCTGGCAGCTGCTGCAGGGTTCGCAGAGCACTTGCTCAAGGCTTTCGCGGGTGCGCTTGCGGGTCATCTGCACCAGGCCCAGCTCGGTGATGCCGATGATGTTGGTCTTGGCGTGATCGCGCTCCAGTTGCTTCTCGAGGGTACGCAGCACCTGGCGCTGGTGCTCTTCGTCTTCCATGTCGATGAAGTCAATGATGATGATGCCGCCCAGGTTGCGCAGGCGCAGTTGGCGGGCAATCGCGGTGGCGGCTTCAAGGTTGGTCTTGAAGATGGTCTCTTCGAGATTGCGGTGGCCGACAAACGCGCCGGTATTGACGTCGATGGTGGTCATGGCTTCTGCCGGGTCCACGACCAGGTAGCCGCCGGATTTGAGCGGTACTTTGCGCTCCAGGGCTTTCTGGATTTCGTCTTCGACACCATAAAGATCGAAGATCGGCCGCTCGCCGGGGTAATGCTCCAGGCGGTCGGCAATTTCCGGCATCAATTCGGCGACAAATTGTGTGGTGCGCTGGAAGGTTTCCCGCGAGTCGATGCGAATTTTCTCGATTTTCGGGCTGACCAAATCGCGCAATGTACGCAGCGCGAGGCCAAGGTCTTCATAGATCACGCTCGGCGCGCCAATGGTTTTGATCTGTGCGCCGATCTGGTCCCACAGGCGCCGCAGGTATCGGATATCCATGAGGATTTCATCGGCGCCGGCGCCTTCTGCGGCCGTGCGCAGGATGAAACCACCCGCTTCCTTGATGCCCTCGGCAGCCACACAATCGCTGACCACCTTTTTAAGGCGCTCACGCTCGGCTTCGTCCTCGATTTTCAAAGAAATACCGACATGCGCAGTGCGCGGCATGTACACGAGGTAACGCGAAGGAATCGACAGTTGAGTAGTCAGCCGCGCGCCCTTGGAACCGATCGGGTCCTTGGTGACCTGCACCACCAGGCTCTGCCCTTCGTGTACCAGCGCGCTGATGCTTTCAACCGCAGGGCCTTCGCGCAGCGAAATTTCCGATGCATGGATAAACGCGGCACGGTCCAGGCCAATGTCGACAAATGCCGCCTGCATGCCTGGCAACACGCGCACCACTTTGCCTTTATAGATATTGCCGACAATGCCGCGCTTCTGGGTGCGCTCGACGTGCACTTCTTGCAGAACACCGTTCTCTACCACCGCCACGCGCGATTCCATCGGCGTGATATTGATCAGAATCTCTTCACTCATGGCTGGGTCTCGTTCAGGCGTTTTCACAATAGTGACCGATCGCTTAAGGCTTGGCGCTGGGATACGGCGTTCAGCGCGCGGTAAGGTTTTGCCAACAGGGTATGCCGAATTGAGCAAGCAGTTGCGCGGTTTCGCACACGGGCAGGCCTACCACGGCGGAATAGCTGCCATTGAGCCCGGCGACAAACACCGATCCCAGCCCCTGGATAGCATAGCCGCCTGCCTTGTCCTGAGGTTCGCCGCTGTGCCAGTAGGTTGTAGCCTCCTCGACAGAAATAGCGCGAAAACGTACCCGGCTGCTTACACATCGAGTTTCGCTGCGCTCGCCATCGGTGACAGCAATGGCGGTGAGGACGTCATGCTCGCGTCCCGACAGGGCCATCAACATCGCCAGGGCGTCGGCCTGGTCCACCGGTTTGCCAAGGATCTGACCATCAACGATCACGGCCGTGTCGGCGCCCAGCACGCAGGCGCCGGCAGTCTTTTCAAGCGCAGCAAAACCCGCCGTGGCCTTGCCGTGCGCAAGGCGCTCGACGTAGGCAACGGCGGATTCGTTTGTATGAGGAGTTTCATCAATGGCGGCGCTGACCACGGTGAAAGGCACACCGATCTGCGTCAACAGTTCACGCCGCCTTGGGGAGCCCGAGGCCAGATAAAGCGAATTCATTGCAGACTCTCCCTGTAGGGTTCGATAACCAGGCAGAGCCTCGCAATCCATTCAATTGATTTTATAGCGGCGACGTAAACCACGCAGACCGAAGCTGACCCAAGGCCACAGCAACGCACTGACCAGGGCCGGCAATACCAGGGCCAGGGTCGGCTGGCGGTTACCGGTCAATGCGCTGAGCCACAGTTGCACCAACTGCGCCAGGCCGAAGATCACCAGAATCACCAGGCACTGCTGCCACATCGGGAACATGCGCAACCGCTGCTGCAATGACAGCACCAGGAAAGTAATCAGGGTCAGGATCAGCGCGTTCTGGCCAAGCAAGGTGCCATAGAGCACGTCTTCCGCCAAGCCCAGGCACATCGCTGTGACCATGCCTACCTTATGCGGCAAGGTCAGCGACCAGAACGCCAGGAGCAAGGCGAGCCAGAGCGGTCGCAGGATTTCCATGAATTGCGGCAACGGCGAAACGCTGAGCAGCAAGCCGATGGCGAAAGTCAGCCAGACGATCCAGCCATTGCGCGAATGCGTACCGGCCATTATTCCTCCCTCTGCCGCGTGGTTGCCGGCGCTGCGGCCGCTGGTCGGGTTGCCGGCGTGGCAGGCGGTTTAGCCGCTGGCGCTGTGGTGGCCGGCGTCGTGGCCGGTGGCTTGGTCGCAG
This sequence comes from Pseudomonas sp. LBUM920, assembly GCF_003852315.1. Classification (NCBI taxonomy): domain Bacteria; kingdom Pseudomonadati; phylum Pseudomonadota; class Gammaproteobacteria; order Pseudomonadales; family Pseudomonadaceae; genus Pseudomonas; species Pseudomonas edsoni (SeqCode). The sequence goes on along the minus strand of NZ_CP027762.1, from coordinate 1,014,016 downwards.
TCGGTTTGGCTGGGCGGGCGCTGTGGGCCGCAGGTTTGACAGGCGTCGCCACTGGCGCGACCGGGGTCGCGACAGGTGCAGGTGGGCCCACAAAGGCTGGTTTTGGCACCGTGGCAGGAATGACCGGCGCGGTGCCGTTCTGCTTGTCTTCTGCTTCCTGCGCCTGGGCAGCGTCGTTGGCACGCTCTTCGGGCGTACGGTTGTCGCTGAACACCAGCAGCAGGTAACGGCTGCGGTTCAAGGCAGCCGTCGGGACCGCGCGCACAATGGCGAACGGCTGGCCGGAATCGTGGATGACTTCCTTGACCGTCGCTACCGGGTAACCCGCGGGGAACCGCTGACCCAGGCCGGAACTGACCAACAGGTCGCCTTCCTTGATGTCGGCAGTGTCGGCCACATGACGCAACTCAAGACGCTCCGGGTTACCGGTACCGCTGGCAATCGCACGCAAGCCGTTGCGGTTGACCTGCACCGGAATGCTGTGGGTGGTGTCCGTCAGCAGTAACACGCGCGAAGTGTAGGGCATCAGCTCGACCACCTGGCCCATCAGGCCACGGGCGTCGAGCACCGGTTGGCCCAGGACCACGCCGTCGCGCTCACCCTTGTTGATGATGATGCGATGGGTGAAGGGATTGGGGTCCATGCCGATCAACTCGGCCACTTCGACCTTCTCGTTGACCAATGCCGAAGAGTTAAGCAACTCGCGCAGCCGAACGTTCTGCTCGGTGAGGGCCGCCAGCTTTTGCATGCGCCCCTGCAAGAGCAGGTTTTCGGTCTTGAGTTTTTCGTTCTCGGCGACAAGCTCAGTGCGGCTGCCGAACTGGCTGGCCACGCCCTGATAAAGCCGTTGCGGCAGGTCGGTGATCCAGTAAGTCTGCATCAACACCAGCGACATCTGGCTACGCACGGGCTTGAGCAGTGCAAAGCGGGCATCGACCACCATCAGCGCGACCGAAAGCACGACCAGCACCAATAAGCGCACGCCCAATGAGGGGCCTTTGGCGAAAAGCGGTTTAATAAGCCGCTCCTCCCGGGCAAATGTTCTCTTTATTCATACGGCATCAAACCGGCCTGGATGCAGATTGAAGAAGATAAACGCCAACAGGCAGCACTGCAAAGTGCTGCCTGCGGGCGAAGCATGAACCATTCCGGCAATCTTATTCGCTGGAAAGCAGGTCCATGGTGTGTTTATCCATCATTTCCAGTGCACGGCCACCACCACGGGCGACGCAGGTCAGCGGGTCTTCGGCGACGATCACCGGCAGGCCTGTTTCCTGAGCCAGCAGCTTGTCGAGGTCGCGCAGCAAGGCGCCACCACCGGTCAGCACCAGGCCACGCTCGGCGATGTCGGAAGCCAGCTCCGGAGGCGATTGCTCCAGGGCGCTCTTCACTGCCTGAACGATGGTGGCCAGGGACTCTTGCAGAGCTTCCAGCACTTCATTGGAGTTCAGGGTGAACGCACGTGGAACGCCTTCGGCCAGGTTGCGACCGCGAACATCAACTTCGCGAACTTCGCCGCCCGGGTAAGCGGTGCCGATTTCCTGCTTGATGCGCTCGGCGGTGGATTCGCCGATCAAGCTGCCGTAGTTACGACGCACATAGGTAATGATCGCTTCATCGAAACGGTCGCCGCCTACGCGCACGGATTCGGCATACACCACACCGTTCAGGGAAATCAGGGCGATTTCAGTGGTACCACCACCGATATCCACCACCATCGAACCGCGCGCTTCTTCGACCGGCAGGCCGGCGCCGATAGCGGCAGCCATAGGCTCTTCGATCAGGAATACTTCGCGGGCACCGGCGCCAAGGGCCGATTCACGGATGGCGCGACGCTCAACCTGGGTGGACTTGCATGGAACGCAGATCAGCACACGAGGGCTGGGCTGCAGGAAACTGTTTTCGTGAACCTTGTTGATGAAGTACTGCAGCATCTTCTCGCAGACGCTGAAGTCGGCGATCACGCCGTCTTTCATCGGACGAATGGCAGCGATGTTGCCTGGTGTTCGGCCGAGCATGCGCTTGGCCTCGGTGCCAACGGCAACGACACTTTTCTGATTACCATGGGTCCGAATGGCCACAACCGATGGCTCATTCAGAACGATACCGCGCTCGCGCACGTAAATAAGGGTGTTGGCAGTGCCCAGGTCAATGGAAAGATCGCTGGAAAACATGCCACGCAGTTTCTTGAACATGGGGAAAGGACCCTAGGCAACGCGTGGGTAAAAAAGTGCGGCAAACTCTAACAACGACAGGGATTTTGGGCAAGGCGCCAATGTGCTAAATTGGCCGACTTTCTGTGCACCAACCCCCACAATCGCGGCCATATGACCGTAGAAATGCGGTAGTGTTCCGACAATCTAACACACGGACGCCCTCCGTTCTGTTTTCCACTGGAGAATCCCATGGCGCTTGAACGCTCCGACGTGGAAAAAATCGCTCATCTGGCCTCGCTTGGCCTGAATGAAGCCGATCTTCCACAGACCACCGCAGCCCTGAACAGCATTCTCGGGCTGGTTGACCAAATGCAGGCCGTCAATACCGACGGCATCGAGCCCCTGGCTCACCCGCTGGAAGCCAGCCAGCGCCTGCGCGCAGACGTTGTGACCGAGCGAAATAATCGCGAGGCCTACCAGTCCATCGCGCCAGCGGTCGAAAACGGCCTGTACCTGGTTCCGAAAGTCATCGACTAAAGGGAAAGAGCCTTTCATGCATCACATGACTCTGGCCGAGATCGCCCGCGGTCTCGCCGACAAAAAGTTTTCTTCCGAAGAGCTGACCAAAACCCTGCTTGCGCGCATCGCCGAGCTTGATCCGAAGGTCAACAGCTTCATCAGCCTCACCGAAGAGCTGGCCCTGAGCCAGGCCAAGGCCGCCGACGTACGTCGCGCCAACGGTGAGAATGGCGCCCTGCTGGGCGCACCAATCGCCCACAAAGACCTGTTCTGCACCCAGGGCATTCGCACCAGTTGCGGCTCGAAGATGCTCGACAACTTCAAGGCGCCCTACGATGCCACGGTCGTGTCCAAGCTGGCCGCCGCGGGCGCCGTGACCCTGGGCAAGACCAACATGGACGAATTCGCCATGGGTTCTGCCAACGAGTCGAGCTACTACGGCGCAGTGAAAAACCCGTGGAACCTGGAGCACGTGCCAGGCGGTTCGTCCGGTGGTTCGGCTGCCGCGGTTGCCGCGCGCTTTCTGCCGGCGGCTACCGCTACCGACACCGGCGGCTCGATCCGTCAGCCCGCCGCGTTCACCAACCTCACCGGTTTGAAGCCGACCTACGGTCGTGTTTCCCGTTGGGGCATGATCGCCTACGCCTCCAGCCTGGATCAGGGCGGCCCGCTGGCACGCACGGCTGAAGACTGCGCGATTTTGTTACAAGGTATGGCCGGGTTTGATAAGCAGGACTCCACCAGCATCGACGAACCGGTGCCGGACTACAGCGCCAGCCTCAATACCTCGCTCAAAGGCCTGCGTATTGGCGTGCCGAAAGAGTATTTCAGCGCCGGCCTCGACCCGCGTATCGCCGAACTGGTGCACAACAGCGTCAAGACGCTGGAACAGCTCGGCGCCGTGATCAAGGAAATCAGCCTGCCAAACAACCAGCACGCGATTCCTGCCTACTACGTGATCGCGCCGGCAGAAGCCTCTTCCAACCTGTCGCGCTTCGACGGCGTGCGCTTCGGCTATCGCTGTGAAAACCCGAAAGGCCTCGAAGACCTGTACAAACGCTCGCGCGGCGAAGGCTTTGGCGCCGAAGTCCAACGTCGGATCATGGTCGGGGCCTACGCCCTGTCCGCCGGCTACTACGACGCGTACTACCTCAAGGCGCAAAAAATCCGTCGCCTGGTCAAGAACGACTTCATGGCTGCCTTCGAAGAAGTCGACGTGATCCTCGGCCCAACCACGCCGAACCCGGCCTGGAAGCTCGGCGCCAAGACCGGCGACCCGATCGCCGAGTACCTGGAAGACCTGTACACCATCACCGCCAACCTCGCGGGCTTGCCGGGCTTGTCGATGCCGGCTGGTTTCGTCGATGGCCTGCCGGTCGGCGTGCAATTGCTCGCCCCGTATTTCCAGGAAGGCCGCCTGCTCAATGTGGCGCACCAGTACCAGTTGAACACCGACTGGCACACTCGCACCCCAACCGGCTTCTGAGGAGAACACTATGCAATGGGAAGTTGTGATCGGGCTGGAGATTCATACCCAGCTCGCCACCCAATCGAAGATTTTCTCCGGTAGTGCCACCACGTTCGGCGCAGAGCCCAACACCCAGGCCAGCCTGGTAGACCTGGGCATGCCCGGCGTGCTGCCGGTGCTGAACCAGGAAGCAGTGCGCATGGCGGTGATGTTCGGCCTGGCGATTGACGCCGAGATCGGCCAGCACAACGTGTTCGCGCGCAAGAACTACTTCTACCCGGACCTGCCCAAGGGCTACCAGATCAGCCAGATGGAATTGCCGATTGTCGGCAAGGGCTACCTGGACATTCCGCTGGAAGACGGCACCATCAAACGGGTCGGCGTGACCCGCGCGCACCTGGAAGAAGACGCCGGCAAGAGCCTGCACGAAGAATTCCCCGGCGCTACCGGTATCGACTTGAACCGTGCCGGCACGCCATTGCTGGAAATCGTGTCCGAGCCGGACATGCGCAGCGCCAAGGAAGCCGTGGCCTACGTCAAGACCATCCACGCGCTGGTGCGTTACCTGGGCATCTGCGACGGCAACATGGCCGAAGGCTCGCTGCGTTGCGACTGCAACGTGTCGATCCGTCCCAAGGGCCAGGTCGAGTTCGGCACCCGCTGCGAGATCAAGAACGTCAACTCGTTCCGCTTCATCGAAAAAGCGATCAACAGCGAAGTGCGTCGCCAGATCGAACTGATCGAAGACGGCGGCAAGGTCATCCAGCAGACTCGCCTGTACGACCCGAACAAAGACGAAACCCGCGCCATGCGCAGCAAAGAGGAAGCCAACGACTACCGTTACTTCCCCGACCCGGACCTGTTGCCGGTGGTGCTTGAAGACTCGTTCCTCAATGACATCCGCGCCACCCTGCCGGAATTGCCGCAGCACAAACGCGAGCGCTTCCAGGCGCAGTTCGGCCTGTCGGTCTACGATGCCAGCGTGCTGGCTTCCAGCCGTGAGCAAGCCAACTACTTCGAAAAAGTCGTGAGCATCGCCGGCGACGCCAAACTGGCGGCCAACTGGGTGATGGTTGAGCTGGGCAGCCTGTTGAACAAACAGGGCCTGGAAATCGACGAAGCGCCGGTGACCGCCGAGCAACTGGGCGGCATGCTGCTGCGCATCAAGGACAACACCATCTCCGGCAAAATCGCCAAGACCGTGTTTGAAGCGATGGCCGCAGGCGAAGGCAGCGCCGATGAGATCATCGAGAAGCGCGGCCTCAAGCAAGTCACCGACAGCGGCGCGATTTCGGCCGTTCTCGATGAAATGCTGGCTGCCAACGCCGAACAGGTCGAGCAATACCGCGCCGCAGACGAAGCCAAGCGCGGCAAAATGTTCGGCTTCTTTGTCGGCCAGGCGATGAAAGCCTCCAAAGGCAAAGCCAACCCGCAACAGGTGAACGAACTGCTGAAAAGCAAGCTCGAAGGCTGATTCGCGGTGAAAGGGTCCGGGCGGGATTTCATGCCCAACTCGGACCCCATGTGGGAGCTGGCTTGCCTGCGATAGCAGCGCCTCGGTGCAACTGCAACACCGAGGTACCTGTATCGCAGGCAAGCCAGATCCCACATTTACAATGGGGACTTACTTAACGTGAAGCGTCTACTCGGCCTGCTGGCCCTGTTCTCTATGTTGGCCGGTTGCGCCAGCGGCCTCATCGACCCCAACGGCTACGACGAAACCGGCACCGCCTCCTATTACGGCGCCAAGCACCATGGCAACAAGACTGCCAGCGGTGAACCTTTCAACCAGAACACCCTGACCGCCGCCCATCGGCGCCTGCCCTTCGGCACCCAGGTCAAGGTGACCAACCTTAACAACAACAGATTCGTGGTCGTGCGCGTCAACGATCGCGGCCCGCATACCCGTGGGCGCCTGATCGACGTTTCACGCAAGGCTGCCGAACAACTCGGTATGCTGGGCAGCGGCACTGCACGGGTTCGCGTGCAGGCGCTGAACAACTGATAAAGGAGCCCTGGCCATTTTCGGATTAACCGCCCTCTCGCCCTGGAGCCTGATCGAGCTGATCAGTGGCCTGGTGTTGCTGATCGTCGGCGCCGAAATTCTGGTGCGCGCCGCCGTGCGCCTGGCGGCCAGCCTCAAGGTGCGGCCACTGATTATCGGCTTGAGCATCGTCGCTTTCGGCAGCAGTGCGCCGCAGATGACCGTAAGCCTGCAGGCCACCCTGGCCGGCAATACCGATATCGCCGTGGGCAGCGTCATCGGCAGCAGTATCTTCAACACTCTCGTCACCCTGGGCCTAGCTGCGTTGATCATTCCGCTGCGCGTCTCGCGGCAGTTGGTGCGGCTGGACATCCCTGTGATGATTTTCGCCGGCCTCTTGGTGTTTACCCTGGCCGGCAATGAAGAACTGACACCGCTCGACGGCCTTTTCTTACTGGTTGCGCTGATAGCCTACCTCGGTGTTTTGCACTACCAGACCCGCCATTCCCGCCGTCCACGCACGCTGGACACGGTGGCCCGCGCGCCCTGGCTCAGCAGCGCATTGTTGATGCTGGGCGGGTTGTTGATTCTGGTGCTGGCCGGGCATTTGCTGCTGGGGGCAGCGGTGGATGTAGCAAGCGACCTGGGCCTGTCCGAACGCATCATCGGCCTGACGCTGATCGGTGTTGGCACCTCACTGCCGTGCCTGGCCACCTCGCTGATTGCCGCGTTGCGCGGCGAGCGCGAGATTGCCGTGGGCAACGTGATCGGCAGCAACCTGTTCAACCTGCTTGGCGTACTAGGGTTCACCGCGCTGGTGGCGCCCTCGCCGTTGTCGGTGTCGCCTAACGCACTGGATTTCGACTTGCCGGTGATGCTCGGCGTGGTGGTGTTGTGCCTGCCGGTGTTCTACAGCGGCTACCGCGTCACCCGCGCTGAAGGCCTGGTGTTTCTGGGGTTGTATCTGGCGTATGGGCTGCATGTGGTGTCGTTTACCTTCGGCATGCCGCTGGCCACCCGGCTTGAACAATTGATGCTGCATTACGTCCTGCCAGCGCTGGTCGCGTTTGTGTTGTTCACCTCGCTGCAAGCCTGGCGCCGCCAACACAAGAGGGAATCGCAATGACCGAACAGAAAAAGTCCGGGGTTGAAATGCGTCGCCAGGTCATGGGCGATGTGTTCGTCGACCGCGCCCTGGGCAATGCCACCGAGTTCACCCAGCCGCTGCAGGATTTCGTCAATGAGCATGCATGGGGCAGCGTGTGGAACCGCGAGGGCCTGCCGCTGAAGACGCGCAGCCTGATCACACTGGCCGCCCTCACTGCTCTCAAGTGCCCGCAGGAACTCAAGGGCCACGTGCGCGGCGCGCTGAACAATGGCTGCACAGTGGAAGAGATTCGCGAAGCACTGCTGCATTGCGCGGTGTATGCCGGCGTGCCGGCGGCGATTGATGCGTTTCGGGCGGCGCAGGAAGTGATTGAGGCGTATCAGGCGGATAAGCCGTGACGGCTGGATAGTCAGCGCAGGCAAGCCAGCGCCCACCTTTGATTGCATTCACCGATCAAACTGTGGGAGCTGGCTTGCCTGCGATTGGCCCTCAACCCCACCACAACGTTCAGATCCAACCACCCGCCTGCAACACAAAAATCCCGATATTGGTGGTCACCGCCGCCATCAAGGTCGTAATCACAATAATCGCCGCCGCCAGCTCATGATTGCCCTCGGCCGCCCTGGCCATGACAAAACTCGCCGCCGCGGTCGGTGCGCCAAAGTACAAAAACAGAATCCCCAGCTCCGGGCCCCTAAAGCCCAGCAGCCATGCGCCCAGCGTCGCAAATAGCGGCAGGCCGATCATCTTCACCAGGCTGGCACTGAAGGCCATGCTTCCGCTTTTGCGCAAGGCCGCCAGCGACAAGGTGCCGCCGATGCAGATCAATGCCAGCGGCAAGGTCATGTCCGCCAGGTATTGCCCGGACGACTCCAGCCACCCCGGCAGGCCGATCTTGAAAATCGCGAACGGTGCGGCCGCAATCACGCTGATGATCAGCGGGTTGGCCACCACGCTTTTGAAGATGCTCCACGGGTCGGACTTGATCACCGGGCTGTACACCGCCAGCACGATGGTCGACAGGGTGTTGTAGAACAGGATCACCAGCGCCGCGAGGATCGCGCCAAGGGAAATGCCGTAGTCGCCATACATGCTGGCCGCCAGCGCCAGGCCGATCACGCCGTTGTTACCGCGAAACGCACCCTGGGTGTAGATACCGCGGTCGACGCGCGGGCAACGATAGATCGCCCAGCCCCAGGCCAGCGCAAAGCTCAGCAACGTGGCCAGCGCAAAGTAGATCAGCAGACCCGGCTTGAGCGCCGAGTGCAGGTCGGCGTGCAGGATGCCCAGGAACAGCAGCGCCGGCATGGTGACGTTGAAGACAAGGGAGGAAGCGGTGTGGATAAAGTTGTCGTTGATCCAGTTGATGCGCTTGAGCAGCACACCCAGAAACAGCATGGCAAACACCGGCGCGGTGATGGTGAGGGTGGTGAGGAAGATAGCCAGCATGCCGGGAAGAACCTTGGTGGGTGTCGTCAGGTGGCTAATGATAAGCCATGCGGCCGTGCGGCGTCTGGTAGGCCGCCTTCGGGGGCAAGCCCCCTCCCACAGTTGAAGGTATTCACCCATCAACTGTGGGAGCTGGCTTGCCTGCGACAGCGGAGTGTCAGCAACCGATGGGCTGACTGACACACTGCACTCGCCGGCCAGCCTGCTCCTACAGGGGCCGCGTCGGTCTCAGGTGATGGGCGCCGGGTTGAACAACGTAATGTCGTTATGCAGCTTATGCCGCTCCGCCCACGTCTGCTTCTTGCCGCTGGCCACATCCAGGTAGAAGTGAAACAACTCCCAGCCCAATTCCTCAATGCTCGCACGCCCGGTGGCGATGCGTCCGGCGTCGATATCGATCAGGTCCGGCCAGCGCTGCGCCAATTCCGTACGCGTCGAGACCTTCACCACCGGCGCCATCGCCAGCCCATACGGCGTGCCACGCCCGGTGGTGAACACGTGCAGGTTCATCCCGGCCGCCAGTTGCAAGGTGCCGCAGACGAAATCACTGGCTGGCGTGGCGCAAAAGATCAGGCCCTTGCTCTTGAAACGCTCGCCCGGGCCAAGCACGGCATTGATCGCGCTGCTGCCCGACTTGACGATGGAGCCCAGGGACTTCTCGACGATATTCGACAACCCGCCTTTCTTGTTGCCCGGCGTGGTGTTCGCGCTACGGTCCGCCTCGCCTTTGGCCAGGTAGCGGTCGTACCAGTCCATTTCCCTGACCAGCGCTTGGGCCACTTCTTTGCTCTGGGCACGAGCGGTCAGCAGGTAAATGGCGTCACGCACTTCAGTCACTTCGGAAAACATCACCGTCGCCCCGGCCCGCAACAGCAGGTCCGAGGCAAACCCCAGCGCCGGGTTGGCGGTGATGCCGGAAAACGCATCGCTGCCGCCGCACTGCATGCCCAGGATCAGCTCCGACGCCGGCACGGTTTCGCGGCGGCGCAGGTCGAGTTTCTTCAAGCGCACTTCGGCCAGCGCCATGATCTGCTCGATCATCTCGGTAAAGCCATGGCTGGAATCCTGCAGCCGATACAGCCACGGCTCGCTCAAGTCGACGGAGCTGTCGTTGTCGTGCATCACCTGCCCGGCCTGCAGCTTCTCGCAGCCCAGGCTGATCACCAGCGCTTCGCCGCCCAGGTTCGGGTTGCGCGCCAGGTTGCGCACGGTGCGGATCGGGATGTACGCATCCGTCGCAGTGATCGCCACGCCGCAGCCGTAGCTGTGGGTCAGCGCCACCACGTCATCGACATTCGGGTATTTGGGCAGCAATTCATCCTTGATGCGCTTGACCGCATGGTCCAACACACCGGTGACGCACTGCACCGTGGTGGTGATGCCCAGAATATTGCGCGTGCCCACGGTGCCGTCGGCGTTGCGGTAACCCTCAAACGTAAAGCCTTCCAGCGGCGCCTGGGTTTCAGGCACCTCGGTGGACAGCGGCAGGCTGTCCAGCGGCGGCGCGGTGGGCATGCGCAGTTGATCTTCCTGCACCCAGCTGCCACGTGGAATCGGCGCCAGGGCGTAACCAATGGTCTGCCCGTAGCGAATAATCTGACCGCCTTCGGGGATATCTTCCAGCGTCACCTTGTGGCTCTGCGGAATGAAATCCACGGTCACCAGGCCGTCCGGGAACTCGGTCCCGGCCGGTACGCCTTGATCGTTGACCACGATCACTACGTTGTCGCGCTCGTGCAAACGGATCGAGCGCGGCGAGTCGGCATGTTCAATCAACTGCATTACATCGCCCCTCAGGAATGCGCTTGGGTAAGTTGGGTCAGCTCAGGCCCTTTGCTGCTGGGCGGTTCTTTGAGTACCACACGCTTGATCGGGCCGACGATCACCAAGTAGCTGAACACTGCCAGCAAGGCGTTGGCGCCGACGAACACCAGGGCCCACTTGAACGAGCCAGTGGTGGCAATGATGTAGCCGATCACAATTGGTGTGCTGATGGAGGCCAGGTTGCCAAACATATTGAACAGACCGCCACTGAGGCCGGCGATTTGTTTCGGTGAGGTGTCAGACACTACCGCCCAACCCAGTGCGCCAACGCCCTTACCGAAGAAGGCCAACGCCATGAAGCCCACCACCATCCATTCGATATCCACGTAGTTGCACGCCACGATGCTGCACGACACCAGCAACCCGCCAATGATCGGCGCCTTGCGCGCAAACGTCAGGGAATGGCCTTTGCGCAGCAGGTAATCGGAAATCAAACCACCCAACACCCCACCGATAAACCCGCAGATGGCCGGCAACGAGGCAATGAAGCCCGCCTTGAGGATGGTCATGCCACGCTCCTGCACCAGGTACACCGGGAACCAGGTCAGGAAGAAATAGGTGATGCCATTGATGCAGTACTGGCCCAGGTACACACCGAGCATCATGCGATTGGTCAGCAGCTGGCGGATGTAGTCCCACTTCGGACCGTCGGTTTTCTGGCCCTTGGTCTTTTCCTGGTCCATGTCGACCATCGCACCGTTCTCGGAGATGTACTTGAGTTCAGCGTCGTTGATCATCGGGTGCTGGCGCGGGCTGTGGATAATTTTCAGCCAGATCAGCGAGAACAGCACGCCAATCCCGCCCATCACGATAAACACGTGCTGCCAGCCGAAGGTGTAGACGATCCAGCCCATCAGCGGCGCGAACAGCACCGTGGCGAAGTACTGCGCCGAGTTGAAAATCGCCGAGGCCGTACCGCGTTCGGCGGTGGGGAACCAACCGGCCACGATGCGCGCATTACCGGGGAATGACGGCGCTTCCGCCAAGCCCACCAGAAAGCGCAGCATAAACAGCGCGACGATCGCGGTGGAGACGCCAAACTCACCGACATAGCCTTGCAGGATGGTGAACAGCGACCAGGTGAAGATGCTCAGGGCATAGACTTTTTTCGAGCCGAACCGGTCCAGCAGCCAGCCGCCGGGGATTTGCCCGGCCACGTAGGCCCAACCGAATGCGGAGAAGATATAACCGAGGGTGACCGCGCTGATACCGAGGTCTTTTTGCAGGCTGGAGCCGGCGATGGCGATAGTGGCCCGGTCGGCGTAGTTGATCGTGGTCACCAGAAACAGCATGAGCAGGATCAAATAGCGGACGTGGGTCGGCTTGGTCGCTTGCATGAAGATGTACTCCCACTAATTATTTTTTTTGCGGGTAAGCATTTCTGTTTTAAGTGCAGGAACCGCTTTCTGTGAGAGCTGGCTTGCCTGCGATGGCGGTGTATCGGTCCACATCTCTGTGACTGATGTACCGCTATCGCAGGCGAGCCAGCTCCCACACAAGCCGGTTCCCACAGGTGTTACGTGTTACGAACCGATGTAGCTGGTCTTCACCACGGTGTAGAACTCTTGCGCATAGCGACCTTGCTCGCGCGAACCATACGAGGAGCCCTTACGGCCACCGAACGGCACGTGGTAATCCACACCGGCAGTCGGCAGGTTGACCATCACCATCCCGGCCTGGGAGTGGCGCTTGAAGTGGTTGGCGTACTTGAGCGAGGTGGTGGCAATGCCCGCCGACAGGCCGAATTCGGTGTCGTTGGCCATGTCCAGCGCCGCCTCGTAATCTGCTACGCGCACCACGTTGGCTACTGGGCCGAAGATCTCTTCACGGCTGATGCGCATGGCGGCTTCGCTGTCGGCAAACAGCGTCGGCGCCAGGTAGTAGCCTTCGGTGTCGCAGGTCACCAGGCCGCCACCGCTGACCAGCCGCGCACCTTCGCTTTGGCCGATGTCGATGTACTTCATGTCCTGGTCCAACTGGGCCTGGGAAACCACCGGGCCGATGTCGGTGCCGCTTTTCAACGCGTGGCCGACTTTGATCGACTTCATGCGCTCGGCCATGGCCGCAACGAACTGGTCATGGATACCGGCGGTGACGATCAAGCGGCTGGAGGCAGTGCAACGCTGGCCGGTGGAGTAGAACGCGCTCTGTACCGACAGCTCGACGGCCTGCTTGAGGTCGGCGTCGTCGAGGATGATCTGCGGGTTCTTGCCGCCCATTTCCAACTGCACTTTGGCCTGGCGCGACACGCAGCTGACGGCGATCTGACGGCCCACGCCGACCGAACCGGTAAAGCTGATACCGTCGACTTTCGGGCTGTTGACCAACACGTCGCCAACCACACGGCCGCTGCCCATCACCAGGTTGAACACACCGGCAGGGAAGCCGGCGCGGGAAATGATTTCGGCCAGCGCCCAGGCGCAGCCCGGCACCAGTTCGGCCGGTTTGATCACCACGCAGTTGCCGTAGGCCAGGGCCGGGGCGATTTTCCAGGCGGGGATCGCAATCGGGAAGTTCCACGGGGTGATCAAGCCGACCACACCCAGGGCTTCGCGGGTGACTTCCACATTGACGCCTGGGCGCACCGATGGCACGTAGTCACCGGACAGGCGCAGGCATTCACCGGCGAAGAACTTGAAAATGTTACCAGCGCGGGTCACTTCGCCGATGGCTTCGGGCAGGGTCTTGCCCTCTTCACGGGCCAGCAAGGTGCCGAGTTCTTCACGGCGGGCGAGGATTTCACTGCCGACTTTATCCAGCGCATCGTGGCGAGCCTGGATGCCGGAGGTCGACCAGGCCGGGAAGGCGGCGCGGGCGGCATCGATGGCGGCGTTGACTTGGGCTACGTCGGCTTTGGCGTATTCGCCAATGACATCGGACAACTCCGACGGGTTGATGTTGTTGCAGTAGTCGGCACCGGCCACCCACTCGCCGTTGATGTAGTTCTCAAAACGTTTGGCTTGGGACACAAATCTTCTCCTGACGCAAAAGGCCGCTGATCTCTCAGCGGCCTTGTTGATGAGTTACTGCGGACCTTGCTTGTCGATCAGCGCGGCCAGGGCTTCGTATTCTTCCGGCAGCAGGTCGGTCAGCGGCGTGCGCACCGGGCCTGCGTCGTAGCCGGCGATTTTTGCACCGGCCTTGACGATGCTCACGGCGTAACCCGCCTTACGGTTGCGGATGTCGAGGTAAGGCAGGAAGAAGTTGTCGATGATCTTGCCGACGGTGGCGTGATCGTCCTTGGCAATCGCGTGGTAGAAGTCCATCGCGGTTTTCGGGATGAAGTTGAACACCGCCGAGGAGTACACCGGCACGCCCAGGGCCTTGTAGGCAGCGGCGTAAACCTCTGCAGTCGGCAGGCCGCCGAGATAGCTGAAACGGTCACCCAGGCGACGGCGGATCGACACCATCAACTCAATGTCACCCAGACCGTCTTTGTAGCCGATCAGGTTCGGGCAGCGTTCAGCCAGGCGTTCCAGCAGAGGCGCAGTCAGGCGGCAAACGTTGCGGTTGTAGACCACCACGCCGATCTTGACCGACTTGCACACCGCTTCCACGTGGGCGGCGACGCCGTCCTGGCTGGCTTCGGTCAGGTAGTGCGGCAGCAACAGCAAGCCTTTGGCACCGAGGCGTTCAGCCTCTTGGGCGTACTCGATGGCCTGGCGGGTCGAACCACCCACACCAGCAAGAATCGGCACGCTGGTGGCGCAGGTATCAACAGCGGTCTTCACCACTTGGGAATATTCGCTGGCAGCCAGGGAGAAAAACTCACCGGTGCCGCCGGCGGCGAACAAGGCGGTAGCGCCGTACGGGGCGAGCCATTCCAGACGCTTGATGTAGCCGGCCTGGTGGAAGTCACCCTGCGCATTGAAATCGGTCACGGGAAAAGACAGCAGACCGTGGGAGAGGATGGACTTCAGTTCTTGTGGATTCATTATTCGAACACCCTGGGCGAAGACTTTCTGTCGAAAGGTTATTGTTGGTTTGTTGATGTCGTACGTCATCGTACAACTATAAAAGGATTCGTCAACTGCAATTCATCGGGCTTCATGCGGCCCTGCGTTTAAACGCGGTTTCTTGACGTGGGAAATTAATCCTCTATGCTCCGATTAACTGTATATACATACAGTTATTACGGAAGATTCCTACGACATAGCAAGGAGCTAACATGTCAGGTCTTGAACTCGCAGCACCCGAGAAAAACCCACCTACCCTGCGCTTCGAAGGCGGTGAGCACACTGCCATCGGCGATGACACGCTGTTGCGTTTCGTCAAGGACGCCCCGGCGATTCCCGCACACCAGGTCGAGTTGCACCTGCCCAACGGGCTGGCACTCACCTATGGCCAGGTGATCGCACTGGGCGGCGACTTCTATGGCATTCCTGGCCAGCCGATCAGCGACGGCGCGTCCGCGGCCGATCGCGCGCAGCGCTTTACTGCAGCGTTCAATTCGCTGGCGGTGTTGCCAGCCTCGCGGGAAGAGGCCGGGAAAATTCTTGCGGTGATGCAAAAGGAGATCAACGCAGTGAACCAGGCGATCAAGGACGGCAAACAACCGCATGAAGCCTATGACGCGCTGGGTGATACGTTGTCCGAGGAATGGAACCGCATCACTGGCGGCGGCAGTGCCGTTTCGGCATTGATTCCGCTGGGGCGCTACCTGAAATTGGCCGCAGATAACGCTGACCACTTTGGCGAATGGGCGCTGTCAGCGTATTTGGCTGGCCATACGGCGGCACTGCAACAGGCGGTCGTGGCCCATCAAACCGGCACCGATCAGGCACTGGAATTGGCCTACGCCATGAACGGCTTTGCTGATCACTTTTTGACCGACCTGTTTTCCGCTGGCCACCTGCGCGTGCCGCGCAAGCAATTGGCGGCGGTGGTGACGCCTGGCGAACTGGGCTCGCTGATCAGCCGCTTCATGCACGATGAGGACAGCAAGTTCGGGCTCAAGGTGCGCAACGCCAAGGGCGATCAATGGCACGCCTATGGGGATAAACGCTATTTCGATGCCATCGACGCGGACAATCGGGCGATGGTCAAACGTGCGGTACAGGCCTCCGCCGATGAGGTCTTCGAGACCTTCATCAGCGGTGTGGCGCCCTCCCCGGCCAACTTCAAGGCGCCGCTGTATGTGCCGGATTTGAACGCCGCACAGAACCCGGCGAATAACTTTTCGCCGCTGTTCAAGATGGAAGGCGACAAGGTGCTGCGCCGCAAGGACGTGAATGACCTGAACGACAAACACTGGACCAATGATTGGTGGGGTTGGAGCACCTACCTGTTGCTCAAGGACTACAAGCCCAATCAGCCGGCTGATTAAGTAGACGCAAAACTCCAGGCCAAGGAGATCAAGATGTGGGAACGAGCTTGCTCGCGAAGGCGTTTTTTCAGTTGATGCATGTGCAGACTGACACACCGCATTCGCGAGCAAGCCCGCTCCCACACTTGGCTCGATTGACTCCCGACACCACTCGGTTGCCCGGTTAGCCGCGCTGCGCTTCTGCCTCTTCGTGGGCATGGCGCAGTCGCTCTCGGCTGTTGGTCAAATGCAAGCGCATGGCGGCGCGTGCCGCGTCCGAATCCTGACGGGCAATTGCCTCATAAATCTCTTCGTGCTCGCGGCTCAGGCGGCCCATGTAGTGCTGCTGATCGTCATGGGCCAGGCGTGCTGAATTCAGGCGTGTACGCGGAATGATGCTGGTGCCCAGGTGGGTCATGATGTCGGTGAAGTAGCGGTTGCCGGTGGACAGCGCAATTTCCAGGTGGAACGCGAAATCTGACGCCACCGCATCGCCGGCGTGGGCAGCGCTTTCATTCAGGGCATCGAGCGCCGCACGCATGGCGGCCAGTTGCTCGTCGCTGCGACGTAACGCGGCAAGGCCGGCGGATTCCACTTCCAGGCTGATCCGCAGCTCCAGAATCGCCAACACATCGCGCAGCGTGACCACCGTGGCCGGGTCAATCCGGAAACCGCTCGGGCTTGGCGTGTCCAACACAAAGGTGCCGATACCGTGACGGGTTTCCACCTGCCCCGCCGCCTGTAAACGTGAGATGGCTTCACGCACGACCGTACGACTGACGCCATGGGCTTCCATGATTGCCGACTCGGTGGGCAACTTATCGCCACGTTTGAGTTGACCGTCGCGGATCTGCTCAGACAACACCGTGACCAATTCCTGGGCAAGGCTGCGGCGCTTGCGGGGAAGACGAGGGGCGGTGTTGGCGTTTTCCATGATGATCCATCTTTCTCGGCGAACTTGAGCCCGCATCATAGCCCATGGCGGTTGTACGATCACCGTTGTGTCGCGACTTTCATCCACATCCTTCGCGCAAAAAAATGCCCCGACGCGTGTCGAGGCATTTTTCAGGCTCACCCGAGGGTGAAAGCCGCTTACTTCACCACTTTCAGGCTCGGCCGGCCGCTTGGACGCGGTGGCTCGGAGTCTGGTGGTGGTACATCATCACCGCCTTCGCCTTCGATCGATTCGTCGTCCTCGAAAGGCGACTCCAGATCGAACACCATGCCTTGGCCATTCTCACGGGCATAGATCCCGAGAATCGCGCCAATCGGCACGAACAGCGTATGGGGCACGCCGCCGAAACGCCCTTCGAAGCTGACAGCCTCGTTGTCCATGTGCAGGTGGCGCACGGCACTGGGTGATACGTTCAGCACAATCTGGCCGTCACTGGCAAAGCCTTGAGGCACGTCAACCTTGGGAAATTCGGAGTTGACCAGCATGTGCGGGGTGCAATCGTTGTCCACAATCCACTCATAGAGCGCGCGGACCAAATAGGGTCGACTGGAGTTCATCAGCGGCTCCTTAAGCCTTAGCGCATATCGCGTTCGACACCAGACAGACTCGCCTGGAAAGCCTCACGCGCAAACTGGCGCTCCATGTAATCAAGCAACGGCTTGGCCGGCCGTGGCAGTTCAATGCCCAGGATCGGCAAGCGCCAGAGTATGGGTAATAGGCAGCAATCCACCAAGCTTTGTTCCTCGCTGAGGAAAAAAGGTTTGTCGGCGAACAGCGGCGAAACGCCGGTCAGGCTCTCACGCAATTCCTTGCGCGCCTGCACCCGAACGGCTTCTTTACTGCGTGAATCCAGAATCACATCCACCAGCCCGCACCAGTCACGCTGGATCCGATGGATCAGCAGGCGGCTGTTGGCACGCGCCACCGGGTACACCGGCAGCAAAGGGGGATGCGGGTAACGCTCATCCAGGTATTCCATCACCACGGTTGACTCCCACAACGCCAGGTCACGATCGACCAGGGTGGGCAAGCTGCCGTAAGGGTTCACTTCGATCAGTTTCGGCGGATGACGTCCCACCTCCACACTGATGATCTCGGCGCTGACACCCTTCTCTGCGAGCACGATGCGTACTCGGTGGGAATAGTGGTCGGCGGGGTCGGAGTAACAGGCCAACCGGTTGGTCACGCCCATGGCGGTCCTCCTCGCTTGTTGAAATTATCGAAAGCTCAAAAACGAGCGCGCCCAGAAAGCATCTCTGTAGTGCCTGGTTCAACCAGACCGCTACGTGTTCAGAGATGCCGCTGGGCGCGCAAGATTAACAGCAATTGCTTACGGTTGGATCAATGCACATCCTTCCAGTATTCGCGTTTAAGCAGATAGGCGAATACGAAGAAGAAGGCCAGGTACAGCAATACATAGGTACCGATGCGCTGATGTTGCAGTTTGACCGGGTTGGCCGAGTAGGCCAGGAAGGTCACCAGATTCTTGACCTTCTCGTCAAACTGCTCTTCGTTCAGCGTACCGGTCTTGGGCACTATGGTCAGTTGATCACACGCTTCATGCGTCAGAGGCGTGCCGGTCAACGGATCATATTGCTTCTTGCCGTCTTCAACGACCTGAACCTGCTTGCATCCTACCACTTGGCGACCCTGCAGGCCGACCAGAACGTTAGGCATACCGACGTTCGGGAAGACTTTGTTGTTCACACCCCAAGGGCGCGTCGGGTCTTCGTAGAAGGATTTAAGGTAGCCGTACAGCCAATCGGTACCCCGCACGCGCGCCACCAGGGTCAGGTCAGGCGGTGCGGCACCGAACCAGGCCTTGGCGTCGGCAGGCTGCATGCCGATGTTCATGTGGTCGCCAATCTTGGCGCCGGTGAACACCAGTTTCTCCAGCATCAGCTCATGCGGGATACCGAGGTCATCGGCAACCCGCTCATAGCGCTGGAACTTGGCACTGTGGCAGCCCATGCAGTAGTTGGCGAAGGTACGCGCACCATCTTGCATTGCAGCTTTGTCAGAGACGTCGATATCGACTTTTTCCAGTTCCGGGCCATGCTCGGCCGCGAAGGACAGTAGCGGCAGTGCCGCAAGCATCAAAGCAACGAATAACTTTTTCATCAGCCAGTCACCCTTTCCGGAACCGGTTTGGTCTTCTCGAGCCGGGTGTAGAACGGCATCAGAATGAAGTAGGCGAAGTACAGGAAGGTGCAGACCTGCGACAGCAACGTCAGCGAAGGCGTCGGTGCCTGGACGCCGGTCCAGCCCAGCAGCATGAAGGCGATGCAGAACACCACCAGCCAGATTCGGCTCAACCATCCTTTGTAGCGCATCGACTTGACCGGGCTGCGGTCAAGCCACGGCAGGACGAACAACAGCGCAATCGACGCACCCATGGCAACAACGCCCATGAGCTTGTCTGGAATCGCCCGCAAGATCGCGTAGAACGGCGTGAAGTACCAGACCGGTGCAATGTGCTCAGGCGTCTTGAAGGCGTTGGCCTGTTCGAAGTTAGGCTTCTCGAGGAAATACCCGCCCATCTCCGGGAAAAAGAACACGATCGAGCAGAAGATGAACAAGAACACCACCACGCCGACAATGTCTTTGACGGTGTAGTACGGGTGGAACGGAATGCCGTCCAGCGGGATGCCGTTTTCGTCTTTATGCTTCTTGATGTCGACGCCATCGGGGTTGTTCGACCCCACTTCGTGCAGCGCCAGGATATGCAGCACCACCAGGCCCAGAATCACGATCGGCAGGGCCACAACGTGCAAGGCGAAGAAGCGGTTCAAGGTGATGCCGGAGATCAGGTAGTCACCACGAATCCACTGGGTCAGGTCGTTGCCGATGACCGGGATCGCGCCGAACAGCGAGATAATCACCTGAGCGCCCCAGTACGACATCTGACCCCATGGCAGCAGGTAACCCATGAAGGCCTCGGCCATCAGCGCCAGATAGATCAGCATGCCAAACACCCACACCAGCTCGCGGGGTTTTTGGTATGACCCGTAGAGCAAGCCACGGAACATGTGCATGTAGACCACGATGAAGAACGCCGAGGCGCCGGTGGAGTGAAGCAAGCGCAGGATCGAGCCGTACTCGACGTCGCGCATGATCCCTTCAACGGACGCAAAGGCCTCTTCAGCCGAGGGTGTGTAGCTCATCGTCAGCCAGACGCCGGTGACGAGTTGGTTGACCAGCACCAACAGTGCCAGGGAGCCGAAGAAGTAGAAGAAGTTGAAGTTTTTTGGTGCGTAATATTTGCTGAGATGGTCTTCCCACATTTTGGTAGCGGGGAAGCGCGCATCCACCCAATCCATGAACTTGCTCATCAGGCTTTCTCCCCCTCGTCGACGCCAATGACAATGACACTGTCAGTCTCGTAGTGATGTGGCGGAACTGGCAGGTTCAGTGGTGCGGGTTGTGACTTGTAGACGCGGCCGGCCAGGTCGTAGTGAGAGCCATGGCAAGGGCAGAAGTAACCACCCACCCAGTCTTTGCCCAGGTCGGCAGGAGCAACTTCAGGGCGGAAGGTAGGCGAGCAGCCGAGGTGGGTGCAGATACCGATCAGCAGTAGAATCTCTGGCTTGATCGAACGGATTTCCTTATCGACGTAGGCGGGTTGGTCGGAATTCTTCGAGTCGGGATCAGACAGCTGACCTTCGATTTTTTTCAGATTCCCCAGGATTTCCTCAGTACGACGAACGATGAAGACCGGCTGACCGCGCCACTCAGCAATCATCTGCTGGCCTGGGTCGATCTTGCTGACATTCACCTTCACCGGTGCACCTGCGGCTTTCGCCTTGGCACTGGGAAACCATGACCCCACGAACGGGACCGCAGCCCCCACCGCTCCTGCAGCACCCACCACGGATGTGGCTGCTACCAAGAAGCGACGCCGGCCTGCATTCACGCCGTCATTGCTCATTCAGTCCTCTCCCATCAGCTTTTTGGCCTGTTAAATCAGGCGTCTACTAAGTGTTGAATCTTTACTTATAAAAATTTTGCCGAATGGTAATGAAAAGCCCCACGTATGACAAGGGAATTGCCCGGGGCTCCCTCTCCAGGCCTTGTAGTATAGGGGGTCTACGGATGTGGCAAGTTGTCACGGCGAAATTTGTGCATAAATCGCAGGCAATAAAAAACGCCCAGCTCCGTGAGGAGTTGGGCGTTTTTGTGGAACGTAAAGCGAATTAACGCTTCGAGTACTGCGGACGCTTACGCGCTTTACGCAGACCGACTTTCTTACGTTCAACTTCACGAGCATCGCGAGTTACGAAGCCAGCTTTGCGCAGTGCGCCACGCAGGGTTTCGTCGTACTGCATCAGAGCGCGAGTGATACCGTGGCGGATTGCGCCAGCTTGACCACTTACACCGCCACCGATAACGGTGACGTAGATGTCGAACTTTTCAACAGTCTCGGTCAGTTCCAGCGGCTGACGAACTACCATGCGGGCAGTTTCGCGACCGAAGAAGTTGTCCAGAGTGCGGTTGTTGATCGAGATGTTACCAGTGCCCGGACGCAGGAAAACGCGTGCGGTTGCGGTTTTGCGACGGCCAGTGCCGTAATTTTGAGTCGCCGACATAATGAACTATTCCGTTAAAACTTCAGTTCTTGGGGCTGCTGAGCAGCATGAGGGTGTACAGCGCCCGCATAGACTTTCAGCTTGCGAAACATATCGCGACCCAGTGGGCCCTTCGGCAGCATGCCTTTGACCGCGATTTCGATCGGTGCTTCAGGCTTCTTGGAAATCAGGCCTTCAAAGTTCGAAGACTTGATACCGCCTGGGAAACCGGAGTGACGGTAGTACATTTTGTCTTGCGCTTTGTTGCCGGTAACACGTACCTGCTCAGCGTTGATGATCACGATGTAGTCACCGGTGTCAACGTGAGGGGTGTACTCAGGCTTGTGCTTGCCACGCAGACGGCTGGCGACTTCAGTGGCCAGACGACCCAGGGTCTGACCAGCGGCGTCGACGACAAACCAGTCGCGCTGAACTGTTTCCGGTTTTGCAGTAAAAGTTGTCATTCTTTAATAGCCTCAGGGGCCGCCCTGTAAATTAGACGGCGGATCTTACTGAATAGTGCGTACTTTGACAAGTCAAAGGCAGCCGGATACAGACGCTATCGGGGGCTCGGGTCGGCGCGTCCGTTCAACGGCAAGATTCTTCGGCAGGCGGCGCATCACTTCCACTGCAGAAAGAGGTGGGCAATTATGCAGATTGCGAAAAAAAATTCAACCTGCTTTTATGATTGTTTTCCCCGAAGGAGTACCCGATGGATTATCGACAGCTGGGCCGAACCGATCTGAACGTAAGCGCGATAGCCTTGGGCACCATGACCTGGGGTGAGCAGAACAGCGAGGCAGAGGCCTTCGCGCAGATCGAACGGGCCAAGGCCGCGGGGATCAACTTCCTCGACACGGCGGAAATGTACCCGGTGCCGCCCAAGGCCGACACCTATGCCACCACCGAGCGTTACATCGGTAATTACTTCAAAAGCCGCGGCGACCGTGCCGACTGGATCCTCGCCAG
Organism: Pseudomonas sp. LBUM920; assembly: GCF_003852315.1. Classification (NCBI taxonomy): domain Bacteria; kingdom Pseudomonadati; phylum Pseudomonadota; class Gammaproteobacteria; order Pseudomonadales; family Pseudomonadaceae; genus Pseudomonas; species Pseudomonas edsoni (SeqCode). The sequence continues at coordinate 991,714 of NZ_CP027762.1, read as the reverse complement.
CAAGATCGCCGGCCCCGGCAACACCATCGACTACATCCGCGATGGCCACCTGCGCCACAACCGCAAGCACATTGTCGAAGCACTGGACGCCAGCCTCAAGCGCCTGCAAACCGACTGGATCGACCTCTACCAGCTGCACTGGCCGGAACGCAGCACCAACTTCTTCGGCCAACTGAGCTACAAGCACAAGGACGAAGACGACCTCACCCCGCTGGAAGAAACCCTCGAAGCACTGGACGAGCAGGTAAAAGCCGGCAAGATCCGCCACATCGGCCTGTCCAACGAAACCCCATGGGGCACCATGAAGTTCCTCGCCCTGGCCGAGGCCCGCGGCTGGACCCGCGCGGTGTCGATCCAGAACCCTTACAACCTGCTCAACCGCAGCTTTGAAGTGGGCCTGGCGGAAGTGGCGATTCGTGAACAGTGCGGGCTGCTGGCGTATTCGCCCCTGGCGTTCGGCATGCTCAGCGGAAAGTACGAGAACGGCGCACGCCCGGCCAAGGCACGCCTGACCGAATACAGCCGTTTCAGTCGCTACTTCAACCCGCAGTCCGAAGCCGCGTGCAGCCGTTATGTGGCGCTGGCGCGTGAACACGACCTGGACCCAGCGCAAATGGCCTTGGCGTTCGTGACGCAACAGCCGTTTGTGACCAGCAACATCATTGGCGCGACGTCTTTGGAGCAACTGGATAGCAACATTGCCAGCGCTGACCTGACGCTGTCCAAAGAGGTATTGGAAGGGATCGAAGCGATTCAGAAGGATCATCCGAACCCTGCGCCTTGATTGATCCCTTGTGGCGAGGGGGCTTGCCCCCGTTGGGCTGCGCAGCGGCCCCAAGCAAGACCGCCTGATTCTTTCAGTAAGATTGAGGTGTGAGGTTTGGGGCTGCTGCGCAGCCCAACGCGGGGCAAGCCCGCTCGCCACAACAGCCCTTACCCCCCAGTATCAAAGCGCTCGCGCAATAATCTCCTTCATGATTTCGTTAGTCCCCGCATAAATCCGCTGCACCCGCGCATCCGCCCAGGCCCGTGCGATCGGGTATTCCCACATGAAGCCGTAGCCGCCGTGCAACTGCACACACTCGTCGAGCACCTTGCATTGCAGGTCCGTGGCCCAGTACTTGGCCATCGCTGCGGTAGGCACGTCGAGCTTGCCTTCCAGGTGCAACGCCATGCACTGGTCGACAAACACGCGACCGATCTGAATCTCCGTCGCCATCTCCGCCAACTTGAACCGAGTGTTCTGGAAATCGGCAATCGCCTTGCCGAACGCCTTGCGCTCGCGCGTGTATTCCAAGGTCCATTGCAGCGCCGCCTCCGCCGATGAGAGCGCACCAATCGCCACGGTCAAACGCTCCTGCGGCAACTCCTGCATCAAATAGGCGAAGCCCATGCCCGCCTGCCCCAGCAGGTTGCCCTTGGGCACGCGCACGTCCTGGAAAAACAGCTCCGAGGTGTCCTGGGCCTTCATGCCTACCTTCTCCAGGCGCTTGCCCTTGTCGAACCCCGGCGTGTCGGCTTCCACCACAAACAGGCTGGTGCCCTTGGCGCCGGCCTTGGGATCGGTCTTGGCCACGACGATCACCAGCTCGGCGAGAAAGCCATTGGTGATGAAGGTCTTTGAGCCATTGATCACGTACTCATCGCCGTCCAGCACCGCAGTGGTCTTCACGCCCTGCAAGTCGGAACCCGCCCCTGGCTCGGTCATGGCGATGGCCGTCACCATTTCACCGCAAATCAATTTGGGCAGGTATTTCTGTTTCAGCGCCTCACTGCCGTAATGCAGGAGGTACGGCGCGACGATGTCTGAATGCAGCGAGAAACCGATGCCCGTCAAACCGAGGCGGCTGACCTCTTCGATCACCACCGCGCTGTAGAGAAAGTCGGCGCCCAGGCCGCCATACGCTTCCGGCAAATGGGAGCAGAGCATCCCCGCCTCCCCCGCCTTGCTCCACAACGCACGGTCGATATAGCCCTGTTTCTCCCATTGCCCATGGAACGGCGCGGCGTGTTTTTCAAGGAAGGTGCGCACGCTCTCGCGAAAGAGCTCGTGCTCCGAGCTGAACAAGGTTCTGGGGATCATGGGTCACCTGCGTGGATTGTCGGACAAAGACCAGACCACAGAGCCTATGCCGCGAAGCCGTCACGGGACACTGGACACATGCGACAAAAAATAAGACGATCCAGCCGTCTGGTGACCACTTTCCCCTATAAGAATAAATGAAATTATGTCTAACCAAATCTCCACGCCCCTGCGGCGCGTCAGCATTTTGGCCATTGATCGGGTATTCGCTTCCACCCTCATGCAAGCCAAGGATTTCTTCCATCTGGCCAGCCTGCGTTATGGCAAACAACAAGGCCTGGGCCTGACCCCGGCGTTTGAAACGCGTCTGGTCAGCCCCGACGGGCAATCGGTGCGCAGCTTCAGTGATGTGATCATGCCGGTGGACGGCGGCCTGGAAGACGCCGACATCATCGTGCTACCGGCCTTCTGGGACGACTTCGACGCGCTGTGCACCCGCTACCCGCAAGTGCTGCCCTGGCTGCGCCAGCAACACGCCCGCGGCGCTGTACTCTGCGGTGAGGCCACCGGTGTGTTCTGGCTGGCCGAGGCCGGATTGCTGGATGGCAAGGAAGCGACCACTTACTGGCGTTTCTTCAATGCCTTCAGCGAACGCTTCCCCAAGGTGCAGCTCAACCAGGACAAGCACCTGACCGACGCCGACAACGTGTATTGCGCCGGCGGCACCACCTCGGCGTGCGACCTTTATATCTACCTGATCGAACGCTTCTGCGGCGCTAACATCGCCCAGGCCGTGGCCCGCGACATCCTCTACGAAGTGCAACGCAGCTACGCACCGGGCCGCATTGGTTTTGGTGGGCAGAAGCTGCACCAGGACGTGATCATCCTGCAGATCCAGCACTGGCTCGAAGAGCACTTTGCCGACAAGTTCCGCTTCGAAGACGTCGCTCGGGAACACGGCATGAGCATCCGTAACTTCATGCGCCGTTTCCAGACCGCTACCGGCGACAAGCCGCTGCATTACCTGCAACGCCTGCGCATCGAGACCGCCAAAGGCTTGCTCTCGGGCAGCCGCAAAAGCATCAAGACCATCAGCTATGAGGTGGGTTACGACGATGCGAGTTTCTTTGCGCGGCTGTTCCGCCAGCACACCGAGCTGTCGCCGAACCAATACCGGCAGCAGTTCCAGCAAGCCGCCTAACCCAGATTAAACGCGGTAAAAAATGTGGGAGCGGGCTTGCTCGCGAAGGCGGTGTGTCAGTCAACACTTCCAGTGACTGGCACTCCGTCTTCGCGAGCAAGCCCGCTCCCACATTTGAAATACTTCGTTCTTAGGGTTTGTGCCCGCGCGACAGGAACTCGTGGGACTGCATTTCCAGCAAGCGGCTCAGCGTGCGCTGGAATTCGAAGTTCAAGCGACCGCCCGTATAGAGGTCCTTGAGCTCGACTTCGGCCGAGATGATCAGCTTGACGTTGCGGTCGTAGAACTCGTCGACCATGTTGATAAACCGGCGCGCGATGTCGTCAGTGGTGACGCTCATCTGTTCCACGCCGCTCAGGATCACCGCGTGGAAAATCTTGCCCAGTTCGATGTAGTCGTTCTGACTGCGTGGGCCGTCGCACAGCTGGCGGAACTCGAACCAGGCCACGTCATCGCAGGTGCGCAGCGCGATGATTTCGCGGTTCTCGATCATCAGCTTGTCGTTTTCGACCGCCTTGGTGCATTCCGGCGTGAGCGCGCGGAAGCTTTTTTTCAGGCTGTCGAGCGCGGCATCGTTCAGCGGGTAGTGGTAAAGCTCCGCTTGCTCAAGGTGACGCAGGCGATAGTCGACGCCGCTGTCAACGTTGACGATCTCGGTGTTCTGCTTGATCAGCGCGATGGCCGGCAGGAAGCGCGCGCGTTGCAGGCCGTCCTTGTACAAGCCGTCGGGCACGATGTTCGAGGTCGCAACCAGGGTCACGCCGTTCTTGAACAGCTCTTCCATCAGGGTGCCGAGGATCATGGCATCGGTGATGTCGGAGACGAAGAATTCGTCGAAACAAATCACCCGCGCCTCATCGGAGAAACGCTTGGCGATGATGGTCAGCGGGTTTTTCTCGCCCGGCAGCGTCTTCATTTCTTCGTGCACGCGCTTCATGAAGCGGTGGAAGTGCGTACGCACCTTTTCCTTGAACGGCAGCGCTTCGAAGAAGGTGTCGACCAGGTAAGTCTTGCCGCGGCCCACGCCACCCCAGAAGTACAAGCCTTTGACCGGCGTATGGTCTTTCTTGCCAAACAGCTTGCTGAACATCCCTGGCTTGTTTTGCGAGGCCGCGACCAGGTCGTCGTACAGGCGCTGCAAATGACGCACCGCATTTTCCTGCGCGGCGTCATGGAAGAATTCAGGGCGTTTCAGATCAGCTTGATATCGTTCTAGGGGCGTCATAATTTCGTTAGCAAGGCAACAAAAACGGGCCGTCACTGTAACGACGGCCCTGGATAATGGCAATCAACCCTTGGTCGGGTTAATCCTCGGTTGGGGTCAACGCAACGCGCAACGCGGCGATGGCTGCATCGCGCGACGTTTCGTCGGCGAACGCGGCACTGTCGGCCACCACCGCGCCTTCCAGCCATACGCTGAAACTCAGGGCCTCAGTGCGTACATCCAGCGCGTCACCGTTTTGCAGTTGCTTGGTCACAGCACCGGCCGCTTTGCCATCGGCAAAATTGCGCGACAGCAGCAGTTGCTCGCCGTCGGCCGATAGCAGGCGGAAGCGGAAGCTGCCGTCGTCTTCGCGAAAGCTCACAAAGCGCGCGGCTTTGGCGGCTTTCTTCTTGGCAGCCACCGGCGCGGCGGCCTGATTGACGAACGAGCGCAAGCCAACCGCCTCACGCAGCTCGGCCAGGAATGGCGCCGCCACCGCACGGGCTTTTTTCGCGCCGATCAGCAACAGGTCTTCCATGTCCGAGGGGCGCGACATCAGGTGGTGATAACGCTCGCGCGCCTCACCCAGTTGGCCGTCGAGCAGTTGGAACAGACGGTTCTTCGCCTCGCCCCAGCCCAGGCCTTGCAGCAGTTCGGCACGGAACTCTTCTTCCTGGGCCTTGGTTGCAAACGCCTGGAACAGGGTGAACAAGTGCGAATTGTTCGGGTCCTTGGCTTCGCCAGGCGCGCGCGAGTCGGTGACGATCCGCGAGATCGCATCCTTCATGTCCTTGGCGCTGGTGAACAACGGGATGGTGTTGTCGTAGCTTTTGGACATCTTGCGGCCATCCAGGCCAGGCAAGGTGGCAACGCTTTCTTCGATCAACGCCTCGGGCATGGTGAAGAATTCTTTACCGTTGCCAAACAGGTGATTGAAGCGCTGGCCGATGTCGCGGGCCATTTCTACGTGCTGGATCTGGTCGCGGCCGACCGGCACCTTGTGCGCGTTGAACATCAGGATGTCCGCCGCCATCAGCACCGGGTAGCTGTACAAGCCCATGGTGATGCCCGCGTCCGGGTCTTCGCCGGTTTCCACGTTTTTATCCACCGAGGCCTTGTAGGCGTGGGCGCGGTTGAGCAGGCCCTTGGCGGCGACGCAGGTCAGCAGCCAGGTCAGTTCAGGAATTTCCGGGATGTCGGACTGGCGATAGAACGTCACCCGGTTCACATCCAGGCCACCGGCCAGCCAGGTCGCGGCAATTTCCATGCGCGAGCGCTGGATGCGCTGCGGGTCATCGCATTTGATCAGGGCGTGGTAGTCGGCCAAGAAGTAGAAGGAATCGGCATTGGCATCCTGGCTGGCGAGGATCGCCGGGCGGATCGCACCGGCGTAGTTGCCCAGGTGCGGCGTGCCGGTGGTGGTAATGCCGGTGAGGATACGGGTACGAGTCGTCATGGGTAATCGCTTATCAGACTGCTATCAATTCGAGAGACGCGGCAGCACCAGATCCTTGAGATCGGTCAGCTTGCCATGAAAAAAGTGTCCGCATTCTGCCACTTTCAGCAGCTCATGGGGGCGTTTCAGGGCGGCGGACCAGTCGTAGACCAGTTGCGGGTCGACCACTTCATCGGTTTGCGGCTGGATCAAAGTCAATGGGCAGCCTTGGGGCAGCACGTCGGTGTCGCGCAAGCGCATCACGGCGGCGGCCACCATGAACAGGTGCGCCAGCTTTTCACCCTTGGCTTCCAGACGGCCGCCGAGGCTGGCAGCCACGTAGCCACCGAAGGAAAACCCGAGCAACGTGATCGGCAGGTCGGGGTGTTTTTCCCGCAGCCAGGTCGCGGCCGCTTCGGCGTCGTCCACCTCACCGGTGGCCATGTCGTGGGTACCGGCGCTGGCACCGACGCCACGGTAATTGAAACGTAAAGTAATCAAACCGGCATCGCGAGCGGTGCGTTGCAGGGTCGAGACAACTTTATTGAGCATGGTCCCGCCCTGCACCGGGTTAGGGTGGCAGATCAGCGCCAGGCCACGTGGCTCGGGGTGATCCAGGTACAGGGCTTCCAATTGGCCAACCGGGCCATCGATCAAAACGGGGGTTTCACGCATGAGCAAGGAATGAACTCCGTGACCTCACAAAGGGTCGACTCGTCTAGCTAAAAGTCTGTGCATGGCATCATTGCGAGCTTAATCGCGGTATACAGCGCAGGTCCGAGCCGTTAACGTAAAGCAAAGCCGTTTATAGAGGAAGGACTCGTGGAACACTCGCTCTTAGTTTGGTTGTTGCCGACTCTCGCCTTGGTTGCCGGTGTCGCCATTGGATTCCTGGTTGCCCGCCTGCTGCCAAATGCCGCGCCTAACCGCACGCAGCGTCAGCTGGATGACATTCAGGAACGTTTTGACACTTATCAGAACGAGGTTGTTACCCACTTCAACAGCACCGCGACCCTGGTCAAGAAGCTCACCCAGAGCTACCAGGACGTACAGGATCATCTCGCCGATGGCGCTAACCGCCTGGTCCTCGACGACATCACCCGTCAGCGTCTGCTGGCCGCGCTGCATTCCGATGCACCGCAAGCGCCACGGGAGCGCCTGACGCCTCCGCGGGAAAACCAGGAGCCACCACGGGACTACGCGCCAAAAACGCCGGACGCCCCGGGCATGCTGGATGAGCATTACGGCTTGAAAAAGTAAGTCTTCTCCAAGCAACAAAAAGCCCGGCTGATCGATGATCAGCCGGGCTTTTTGTTGGGCTTCACTTTCCATGACACTGGAGATTCACTGTGGGAGCGGGCTTGCTCGCGAAGGCGGTGGGTCAGTCAGCACATCGCTAACCGACAGACCGTATTCGCGAGCAAGCCCGCTCCCACACTGACCGCACGACCTTAAGCCGGTTGCTGCTCCTGCAACAACCCACCGTCAATGCGTACATGCCGCCCATGGAAGCGCTTGAGGCTGCTGCGATGGCCGACGCTGACGATGCTCAGTCCCGGCAACTCGTCAATCAATGCTTGATACAACGTGGCCTCGTCTTCTTCATCCATCGCCGAGGTGGCTTCATCCATGTACAGCCATTGCGGCGCGAACAACAACGCACGGGCAAACGCCAGACGCTGCTGCTCACCCGGCGAGAGCATGCGTTGCCAGTGATTGGCTTCGTCCAGGCGCGCAACCAGATGCGGCAGGCGGCACGTCTCCAGGACCTGTGCATAACGTTCGGCCGGGTACGCGCTGTCGTCTTGTGGATAACTCAACACAGCCTTCAGCGTGCCGATGGGCAAGTAAGGCTTTTGCGGCAGGAACAGGTAACGCGCAGCCGGCAGGCGAATGCTGCCGTGGCCTGCGGGCCAGAGGTGGCCCATTGCGCGCAGCAGCGTACTCTTGCCGCTACCTGAGCGCCCACTGAGCATCACGCGCTGGCCCGGCTCTACAGTCATGTCGGCGTCGGTCAGCAAGTGACGACCGTCAGCCAAATCCATGCCCAGGTTTTTCACCACCAGGCGCTCGCCCTCGGGGTGCACGTCGATGGCAGGCACACGCTGCTCGTTGTCACTCATGGCCTGATGGAAGCTGAGTAGACGATCGCTGGTCGCGCGCCACGAAGCCAGCTCCGAATACGCGTTGATAAACCAGCTGAAGTTCTCTTGCACGTTGCCGAACGCCGAGTTGATTTGCATCAGCTCGCCCAGCTCGATCTTGCCGGTGAAGTAGCGTGGCGCGGCGACAATGAAGGGAAAGATGATCGCAATCTGGCTGTAGCCAGCGGTGAAAAAGGTCAGGCGCTTGGACACTTTCATGATGTCCCAGAAGTTGTGCCAGACCTTGCCAAAGCGTGCGCTCAGGCGCTGGTTCTCATTCGGCTCGCCGTTGTACAAGGCGATGCTCTCGGCGTTCTCACGCACACGCACCATGGAGAAACGCAGGTCTGCTTCGAAGCGTTGTTGTTGGTTGCTCAGGCCGATCAAACGACGGCCGATCAAGTGGGTCAGCCAGCTACCGACGCCCGCGTAGACCAATGCGCACCAGAACATATAGCCGGGAATGGTGAAGCCAAATACTTCAATGCTGCCCGACACGCCCCACAGGATGATCGAGAACGACACCAGGCTGACCACATTACGCAGCAGGCCCAGACCAAGGCTCAAAGTGCTGGAGGTGAAGTTGTTGAGGTCTTCGGAAATCCGCTGGTCCGGGTTATCGGTGTAACCGCCCTGCTCCAGCTGGTAGTAATTCTTGTTGGCAAGCCAACGAGCGAAATGCTTTTCGGTGAGCCAGGCACGCCAGCGGATCGTCAGCATCTGGGTCAGGTAAAGGCGATAGACCGCGCCGAGAATCGCTACGGCGGCGATCCCGCCGAAATAGCCGATCAACTGCCAGAAGGCGGCGGTGTCCTTCTTTTCCAGCGCGTTGTAGAAGTCTTTATACCAGTGGTTGATCCACACGGAGATCGCCACGCTGAACAGCGACAGGCCAATCACTGCAGCCAGTAACAACCAGGCCTTGCCCTTCTCTTCGCTGCGCCAATAGGGCGTGATCATCGCCCAGGTTCGGCGAAAGAAGTGCCCACGCACCGCGTCGTTGACCGCGGAGTACTCAGCGTTCTGATTCATCGTTCAGGCTCGGTAGGAAAAAGTGACAGGCGTTTGAACCGATCATAGACGATCGGTTCAGGGCTCCGTGCAGCCTGAAGCAGATTGTTCAGACTTTGTTCAGCGCCGTACCGGGCGCTTCTGCAGCTTGCGTTGCAGAGTACGCCGGTGCATGCCCAGGGCTCGGGCAGTGGCGGAGATATTGCCTTCGTGCTCGGTCAGCACACGCTGGATGTGCTCCCACTGCAGACGGTCCACCGACATCGGGTTTTCCGGCACCAGGGTGTCGAGGTCGGCATGCTCGGAGAGCAACGCGGCCAGCACGTCGTCGGCGTCCGCCGGCTTGCACAGATAATTGCAGGCACCGCGCTTGATAGCCTCGACGGCGGTGGCGATGCTCGAGTAACCGGTGAGGATCACCACGCGCATTTCGGGGTCGAGTTCCAGCAACTTGGGCAGCAGCACCAGGCCGGAGTCGCCGTCCATTTTCAGGTCGAGCGCGGCGTAGTCCGGCAAATCGGCCTGGGCGATGGTCAGGCCTTCTTCGGCCGAGCCTGCGGTGCTCACGCGAAAACCACGGCGGCTCATGGCGCGCGCCATCACGCGGGTAAAGGTGGCGTCGTCATCTACCAGCAGCAGGTGCGGCAGTTCTTCGCCTTCGACTTGGATCTCGTCACTCATCGATATCTCCTCGTGCGACACGGGGCAGGCGCAGCTCGGTGAGCGTGCCACCTTCCTCATGACTATAGAGCTTCACTGAGCCGCCCGCGCGGGTCACGCTGGCCTTGCTCAAAAACAGGCCGAGGCCGAAGCCTTTGCCCTTGGTGGTAAAGAAAGGTTTGCCGATTTGCTCGGCAATGGCCAACGGCACGCCCGCGCCGTGGTCACGAATGCTGATGGTCACGTTTTCCGCGTCCCAGTCCAACTGCACGCCCAACCCTTCAGGGCAGGCATCGGCGGCGTTGTTCAGCAGGTTGAGCAACGCCTGCGTCAGGTCTGGCGGCGGCGCCATGCGCGGCACGCTGCCCTGGCCCAGCAGGTTGAAACGGTAACTGGCTTCGGGGCGCATCAGGTGCCAGCGGTTCAGGGCTTCGTCGAGCCACTGGGTCACGTCCTGCATCTCCACCGCCAGGCGGCGATTGGCCTCGGCGGCGCGTACCAGTTGCTGCAAGGTCTGCTTGCACTGCTTGACCTGTTCCTGCAACACGCTCAGGTCGTCTTGCAGCGCCGGGTCGTGATGGTCCTGGGTCATTTCCTTGAGCAGTACGCTCATGGTCGCCAGCGGTGTGCCCAACTCATGGGCCGCGCCGGCGGCCTGGGTGGCGACGGCCAGCAACTGCTGGTCACGCAGGCCTTCTTCACGGCGAATGGCGCGCAGTTCTTCCTGACGGCGCAGCTCTTCGGCCATGCGCGCGGCGAAAAACGTGATAACCGCAGCGGACAGCGCAAAGCTCAGCCACATCCCGTAGATCTGCAGATTTTCCCGGGCGATAGGGAAGGTCTTGAGGGGGTAAAACTGCGCCAACAGCAGGGTGTACAGCGTCAGCGCGATGCCCGACAGCACCACCGAATAGCGCCATGGCAACGTCACGGCGGCAATGGTCAGCGGCACCAGGTAGTAAGAAACGAACGGGTTGGTGGAACCACCGGAGAAATAAAGCAACACACTGTGGATGAACAGGTCGCAGGCCAACTGCAGCGCGTATTCCAGCTCTGTCACCGGCCACGTGGTGCGCAGCCGAATGGCGGTGAACACACACAGCACGATGGAAAAACCCAGGGTCACGGCCAACTGCAGCCACGGCAGCGGCAGCAGGTCGAACCAATACGCGAGCCCGACGGAGCCGGCCTGTGCGGCCAGTACCAAGGTACGAATGAACGTCAGGCGCCAGAGGTTCTGGCGGGTGGCGGAAGTCAGTTTTACGGCGGCGAGCATGAGCTCTCCCGGTGAGCGCTGCAGGCGGATCGGCAGGAGTATAAACGAAGCAGACCCGCTGGCACGGCGCGTGTGGCTCTTTGACGCAGGCCGGGCAGATGACCGTTCGTCGGCACTCGGCCACTTGTAGCGAATGTGTAAACCCGAAGAACCCGATAGCACCGTCTACAGTCTTACCGAACACGGCTATCCCAACACGACCATCCCAAGGAGCTTCCATGTCTCGTTTCACTCGCAGCGCAGCTGTCCTCACTCTCAGCGCCAGCGCCCTGGCCAGCCTGCCGGCCATGGCCGCCGATGAACTGCATTACAACCAGATCTCCCTGCGTGCCGAAGTCAGCCAGGAAGTGGCTCGCGACAAGATGATCGTCACCCTTTATACCGAGTCACAAAACACCGACCCGGCCAAGCTCGCCGCCGAAATCACCACCACCCTGAACAAGGCCCTGGGCGAAGCTCGCGAAGTCAAAGGCGTGACCCTGCGCCAGGGCAGCCGCAGCAGCTACCCGATCTACGACAACAAGAACCAGAAGATCACCGGCTGGCGCGAGCGTGCCGAACTGCGCCTGGAAAGCGCGGATTTCCCGGCGCTGTCCAAGCTCACCGGCGATTTGCTGAACACCCTGAAAATGGAAAACATGGACTTCGCCATTGCCGACGCCACGCGCAAGTCCAGCGAAGATGCACTGCTTAAAGACGCGGTCGCCGCCTTCAAGGCGCGTGCGCAACTGGCCACCGATGCACTGGGCGGCAAGGGCTACAAGATCGTCAACCTGAACTTCAACACCAATGGCTACCCAATGCCTTACGCCCGCAACGGCGGGATGATGATGAAAGCGGCCATGGCGGATTCGGCACCTACCCCGCAAGTGGAAGCCGGCACCAGCCAGGTCAACATGAGCGCAGACGGCGTGATCGAAGTACAGATGCAGTGACCTCTACCTGACAAACCTGAACGGCGGTAACCTCGGTTGCCGCCGTTTTCGTTTGGGCGGCTGTATAGGCCTGCCACTTCAGGAGTTTCCATGGAAAGAACCGTTTTCAAACCGCTACTCCTGGCTGCAAGCCTGCTGGCGTTCATGCCGATGGCCCAGGCGGCCAGCACCCTGGTCTACTGCTCTGAAGCCAGCCCTGCCGGCTTCGACCCCAGTCAGTACACCAGCGGCACCGATTTTGATGCCTCCGCCGAAACCGTGTTCAACCGCTTGACCCAGTTCAAGCGTGGCGGCACCGAAGTCGAACCCGGCCTGGCAACGCGCTGGGAGGTATCCAATGACGGCCTGAGCTACACCTTCCATCTGCGCGATGGCGTCAAGTTCCACACCACCGACTACTTCACCCCTACCCGCGACTTCAACGCGGATGACGTGCTTTTTACCTTCAACCGCCTGCTGGATGCCGACAGCCCATTTCGCAAGGCTTACCCGTCCGAGTCGCCGTACTTCACCGACATGGGGTTGAACACCACGATCAAAAACGTCGAAAAACTCGACGATCACACCGTGCGTTTCAACCTGAATAATGTCGATGCTTCGTTCGTGCAGAACCTGGCCATGAGTTTTGCCTCGGTGCAGTCAGCCGAATACGCAGCCCAGCTGTTGAAAGAGGGCAAGGCTGAAGACATCAACCAGAAACCCGTCGGCACCGGGCCGTTTATGTTCAAGCGCTACCAGAAAGACTCGCAGATCCGTTACGTCGCCAATAAACAGTATTGGAAACCCGAGGATGTGAAGCTCGACAACCTGGTGTTTGCCATCACTCCGGACGCTGCTTCGCGCTTGCAGAAGCTCAAGGCCGGCGAGTGCCAGGTCAGCGGTTACCCACGCCCGGCCGATATCGAGGTGATGAAACAGGACCCTAACCTGCGCGTGCTGCAACAAGCCGGTTTCAACCTGGGCTTTCTTGCTTACAACGTGACTCACCCGCCGCTTGACCAACTCAAAGTGCGCCAGGCCCTGGATATGGCCATCGACAAACCGGCGATTATCAAGGCCGTGTACCAGAGCGCCGGGCAATTGGCGCAGAACGCATTGCCACCCGCACAGTGGTCTTATGACCCCACCATCAAGGACGCTCCCTACGACCCGACCAAGGCGCGGGCGCTACTAAAAGAAGCAGGGGTTGCACCAGGTACCACCATCAATCTTTGGGCGATGACCGTGCAGCGCGCCTCCAATCCAAACGCGCGAATGTCGGCGCAGATGATTCAGCAGGATTGGGAAAAGGTGGGTATCAAAGCCAACATAGTCAGCTACGAATGGGGCGAATACATCAAACGCGCGAAAAATGGCGAACATGACGCGATGATTTACGGCTGGACCGGGGACAACGGCGACCCGGATAACTGGCTCGGCGTGCTCTACAGTTGTGCCGCGGTCAAAGGCAGCAACTACGCCAAATGGTGTAACCCGGCCTACGACAAGCTTGTGCAGCAAGCCAAAGTCAGCAGTGACCGCGACCAGCGCATCAAGTGGTATCAACAGGCACAAAAAATCCTTAAGGAACAAGTACCTATAACGCCTATCGCAAACTCGACGGTTTTCCAGCCAATTCGAAAAGAAGTGCAGGACTTCAGGATCAGTCCTTTTGGCCTGACGCCGTTTTATGGTGTCAGTCTAGATAAGTAACAGCTGCGCCCCAACCGAGTGCGCCAGACGCCTCGGTTGGGCTTTTTTGGTGCGTCAAATGCACCGAAAAAACCCTCTATATATATGCATTTATGTACAAACTTTCATAAATGCGACATTCCTGTACGTTCGTACCACTGTTTGGCCCTCACGACGGTTCAGCATCTTGCAATGGGTATGGCCCCTGCATAAGTATCCGCAGGCCGACTCACGAGGTCGCCCTCAACACCAAAAATGACAACAAATCATGAGGCCAACATGCTTAAACACGCAGTCCTTCCGCTTTTAGTTAGCGCTGGCCTTATGGCCGCAGCCCCTTTCGCCCAAGCGGCGACTAACCTGGTGTTCTGCTCCGAAGGGAGCCCGGCCGGTTTTGACCCAGGCCAGTACACCACCGGAACAGACTTCGATGCCTCGGCCGAAACCGTGTTCAACCGCCTGAGCCAATTTGAACGTGGCGGCACCGCCGTTGTTCCTGGCCTGGCCACCAGTTGGGACGTTTCCCCGGATGGCCTGACGTATACCTTCCACCTTCGTGAAGGCGTCAAGTTCCACACCACCCCGTACTTCAAGCCGACTCGTGAATTCAATGCCGATGACGTGCTGTTCACGTTCAATCGCATGATCAACAAGGACGATCCGTTCCGTAAAGCCTATCCAACCGAGTTCCCGTACTTCTCGGACATGGAAATGGACAAGAACATCAAGAACATCGAAAAAGTTGATGACCACACCGTCAAGTTCACCCTTGGCACCGTGGACGCGGCTTTCATCCAGAACCTGGCAATGAGTTTCGCGTCGATCCAGTCGGCCGAATACGCTGCCCAGCTGTTGAAGGAAGGCAAAGCCAGCGACATCAACCAGAAGCCTATCGGCACCGGTCCGTTCGTTTTCAAGAGCTACCAGAAAGACTCCAACATCCGCTTTACCGGCAACAAGGACTACTGGAAGCCTGAAGACGTCAAGGTTGATAACCTGATCTTCTCGATCTCCACTGACGCCTCGGTACGCATTCAAAAACTCAAGAAGAATGAGTGCCAGATCACGGCCTATCCTCGCCCAGCGGACATCAAGCCACTGGAAGCGGACAAGGACATGAAGATGCCGCACCAGGCGGGTTTCAACCTGGGTTATATCGCTTACAACGTCATGCCTGTGCTTAAGGGCCAGACCACGCCGAACCCATTGGCAGACCTGCGGGTTCGCCAGGCGCTGGACATGTCGGTCAACAAGCAGCAGATCATCGACTCCGTGTATCAGGGCGCAGGCCAACTGGCCGTCAACGCCATGCCGCCGACCCAATGGTCGTATGACACCACCATCAAAGACGCCAAGTACGACCCGGCCAAAGCCAAGGAACTGCTCAAGGAGGCCGGTATCAAGGAAGGCACCGAGATCACCTTGTGGGCCATGCCGGTTCAGCGTCCGTACAACCCGAACGCCAAACTGATGGCCGAGATGCTGCAGAGCGACTGGAAACAGATCGGCCTGAAGGTCAACATCGTCAGCTACGAGTGGGGCGAGTACATCAAGCGCTCCAAAGGCGGCGAGAACCAGGCGATGATCATCGGCTGGAGCGGTGACAATGGTGACCCGGACAACTGGTTGGGTACCCTCTTTGCCTCCTCGGCCTTGAACGGTAACAACTTCTCCAAGTTCACCAACAAGCAGTATGACGACCTGATCAGTCAGGCCAAGTCGACCACTGATGTGGCCAAGCGCACCGAACTGTACAAGCAGGCGCAACAACTCCTGAAACATGAATTGCCTTACACACCTATCGCGCACTCGACGGTGTATCAACCCATGCGCAACACCGTGCAGGACTTCAAGATCAGCCCGTTTGGCTTGAACTCCTTCTACGGCGTGAGCGTAAGCGGCAAGTAAGGATTAATAACGGCGACGTTTCATAACGTCGCCGTTATTGCATCCGCCTGGACCGTAGGAATCAGACCACCTTTGCAACCGTTACCGTCCTACGGCAACGAACTGCGATAGGTGCGTCTGTTGCCTACAAGGTCAATCCGTTTTGGCGCATTTACTGCGAAGTCCACGGCCCATACCGTCGTACGACAGCAGAGGCACCAATATCGGAAAGGCACCTGCCGTATGTGGGATCAGTGATGTCTCCCAGGCTTCGCGCCTGGGTGATTGCTCGCTGATGACAACTACAAACAAGGATCGGGATCGTCATGCGCCATACCACTGTTCTATCCGCAATTTTTGGCACCAGCCTGCTGGCTGTGGCCACGATGGGCCAAGCCGCCGACAAGAAGAGCCTGGTGTTCTGCTCTGAAGGCAGCCCGGCCGGGTTTGACACCGCGCAGTACACCACCGCCACCGACAACGATGCGGCCGAGCCGCTGTACAACCGCTTGGTTGAGTTCGAAAAAGGCGCGACCAATGTGGTACCTGGGTTGGCAACCAAGTGGGATATTTCCGAAGACGGCCTGACCTACACCTTTCACTTGCGTGAAGGGGTGAAATTCCACAGCAACAAGGAATTCAAGCCGACGCGCGACTTCAACGCCGACGACGTGCTGTTCACCTTCAACCGCATGCTTGACCCCGACCACCCGTTTCGCAAGGCCTACCCCACCGAGTTTCCGTACTTCAACGGGATGAGCCTGAACAAGAACATTGCCAAGGTCGAGAAAACCGACCCGCACACCGTGGTGATGACTTTGAATACGGTCGACGCTGCGTTCGTTCAAAATATCGCCATGAGCTTTGCCTCGATTCTGTCGGCCGAGTACGCCGAGCAGTTGCTCAAGGAAGGCAAGCCCAGCGACATCAACCAGAAGCCGATTGGCACTGGTCCGTTTGTGTTCCAGCGTTATCAGAAAGACTCGCAGATCCGTTACGTGGGTAACAAACAGTACTGGGACCCAAGCCGGGTCAAGCTGGACCAACTGATCTTCGCCATCAACACCGATGCGTCGGTGCGGGTACAGAAGCTCAAGGCCGGTGAATGCCAGATCACGCTGCACCCGCGCCCGGCAGACGTCGACGCCCTCAAGGCCGACCCGAACCTGCAACTGCTGACCAAACCCGGCTTCAACCTGGGTTACATCGCCTACAACGTGCGCCACAAACCCTTCGACCAGCTCGAAGTGCGTCAGGCGCTGGACATGGCGGTGAACAAGCAAAGCATCCTCAACGCCGTGTACCAGGGCGCCGGCCAACTGGCAGTCAACGCCATGCCGCCGACCCAGTGGTCCTACGACGACAGCATCAAGGACGCTGCCTACAACCCGGAAAAAGCCAAGGAATTGCTCAAGGCCGCCGGCGTCAAGGAAGGTACCGAGATCACCCTGTGGGCGATGCCGGTGCAACGGCCTTACAACCCCAATGCCAAGCTGATGGCCGAAATGCTGCAAAGCGATTGGGCCAAGATCGGCCTCAAGGTCAAGATCGTCAGCTACGAATGGGGCGAGTACATCAAGCGCACCAAGAACGGTGAGCACGACATCAGCCTGATCGGCTGGACCGGCGACAACGGTGACCCGGACAACTGGCTGGGCACTCTTTACAGCTGCGACGCCATCGGCGGGAACAACTACTCCATGTGGTGTGACCCGGCGTACGACAAGCTGATCAAGCAAGCCAAGGTCGTGACCGACCGCGAACAAAGGACTGTTCTATACAAACAGGCGCAGCAACTGCTCAAGCAGCAGGTGCCGATCACGCCCGTCGCCCACTCGACGGTCAACCAGCCGTTAAGCGCCAAAGTCGAAGGTTTTAAAGTGAGCCCCTTCGGCCGCAACGTGTTCTCGGGCGTCAGTATCAACCCATAAAAAAATAACCGGATTGCAGGGAGCGACGTTGGCTCCCTGGCAAACGTGCAGCCTTTTGTTGGGAAATTTCCTACGGCAAACGTTTGCAAAGGCTTGAACGAGTTACACACCCAATAGCCGGTTCACCTAAAAAGACCGGCATTAAAAAGAGAACCAAAGGAGCTCCACCCATGAAACTGAGCAGCAAAGCGCTTCTGGCCCTGGCCATCAGCAGCATCACGGCGACCGCCTTCGCTGAAACCCAGAGCCAGGACTTCGTTCCGACCACATTGGCCGGCACCAGCGCCCAAAGCGAGGCCAAAGGCTTTATCGACGGTCAAAGCCTGGGCGGTACTACCCGTAACTGGTTTTCCAACGAGCAGCGTTTCCGTGGTAGCAAGTTCACTTACCAGAAGCACGGCGAGGCTCGCACCGACGCCTACCGTACCAACTGGCTGCAAGGCACCATCCTTAACTACTCCTCGGGCTTCACCCAAGGCACTGTTGGGGTAGCAACCGAAGTAGCGGGTTACAACGTCATCGCGCTCGACCAGAGCAAGCGTGACATCAAGGGCGGTTCCAACCGTACCCTGGCCGACTCCGACGGCGATGCCGTAGGCCAGTGGAGCAAACTGGGCCTGGCCAACGTCAAGTTCCGTGTGTCCAACACCACCTTGACCGCCGGTCGCCAGAACTTCAGCAGCGGCATTATCGACACCATCGGCAACCGTGCACTGCCGTCGAGCTTTGAAGGTTTTGCCCTCAACAGCGAAGAGTTCAGCAACCTGTCGTTCCAGGGCGCTTACTTCGACCGCGTGTCGCCACGTACCGAGCAGAGCCTGTCGAAATTCCGCAGCGAATACGGCAATGGCCAGGAAGCGGATCACGTCTACACCGCCGGTGTGAACTACCAGCCGTTCAAGAGCCTGAAAACCAGCTTCTTCGGCGCTCAAGTCAAAGACTTCTGGAACCAGTACTACTTCGGCGCAACCCATGAACTGGGTGACAGCCAGCAACTGAGCCTGACCACCGGCCTGAACTACTACAAAACCGTCGACGAAGGCAAAAAGTTGATGGGCAAGATCGACAACGACACTTACTCGCTGTCGCTCGGCCTGACTCACCAGGCTCACAGCCTGACCTTCTCGTACCAGGAAGTGAACGGTAACGAGTACTTCGACTACCTGCACGAAACCAACGGCATCTACCTGGCCAACTCCCTGACGTCCGACTTCAACGGCCCGAACGAGAAATCGTTCCAGATCGCCTACGGCATCAACATGGCCGAATACGGCGTGCCAGGCCTGAAGTTCAACATCTACTCGGCTCGCGGCTGGGGCATCGACGGCACTCACTACACCGGCGACGGCGGCGTGAAAGGCTTTGCTTACAACGGTATCCAGACCCAAGACGGCGAGAAACACCAGGAATACGGCGTAGGTACTTCCTACGCGATTCAAAGCGGCGCACTCAAGGCCACCACCATTCGTGGTACCTACGTGACTCACCGCGCCAGCGCCAACCAGGCTGACGGCAACCTGCGTGAGTTCCGCCTGGTCACCACCATCCCGTTCAACATTCTTTAATTAGCGCCAGGTAAACGGCGGGCTCAGGACGAGCCCGCTGTCTACGCTTGTCTGGTTCACTCGATTGCAGAGGGCTCTGAATGAAAATGCTCCCGTTACAAGCTGCCATTGCCGCTGCGCTATTGAGCGTTGCGATCGGCGTTTCGGCCAAACCGTTGGTGGTCTGCACTGAAGCCAGCCCGGAAGGTTTTGACCCGGTCCTGTACACCACCGCCGTCACCGCTGACGCCGCGGCAGAAACCATGTTCAACCGCCTGGTGGACTTCAAGCCCGGCACCACCGAAGTCGTGCCTGCCCTGGCCAAAGACCTGCCGGAAATCAGTGCCGATGGCCTGACCTACACGTTCCACCTGCGTGACGACATCAAGTTCCACACCACCGATTACTTCAAACCCACGCGCAACATGAATGCCGACGACGTGCTTTGGAGCTTCCAGCGCCAGCTGGACCCGAATCACCCGTGGCACAACAAGTCCAACGTGGGCTACCCGTACTTTGAAAGCATGGGCTTCAAGGAACTGCTCAAGAGCGTAGAGAAGACCGATGACCACACCGTGGTCTTCACCCTGACCCGTCCTGAAGCACCGTTCCTGTCCGACCTGGCCATGGCGTTTTCCTCGATTCACTCCGCCGAATACGCCGACCAGTTGCTCAAGTCCGGCAAGACCGATGACCTGAACGCCAAGCCCATCGGCACCGGCCCGTTCATCTTCAACCGTTACGCCAAAGACGCCCAGGTGCGCTTCAAGGCCAACCCGGACTACTTCCGTGGCAAGCCGCCGGCTGACCCGTTGATCCTGGCCATCACTACCGACAGCAACGTGCGCCTGCAAAAGCTCAAGGCCAACGAATGCCAGATCGCGCTGTACCCCAAGCCCGATGATGTGCCGAGCGCCAAGGCTGATCCCAACCTGAAAGTCGCGGAACTGGCGGCGATGACCACCAGCTACACCGCCTTGAACACCACTCACAAGTACATGAGCGACGCGCGCGTGCGCCACGCGATCAACATCGCGTTCGACAAAAAAGGCTACAACGAGTCCCTGTACGGCAAAGGCAACGCTGTCGACGCCACCGGCCCGTATCCGCCAACGCTTCTGGGCTTTAGCGACAAGCTGAAAAACCCACCGCGCGACCTGGACAAGGCCCGCGCCCTGCTCAAGGAAGCCGGCGTGCCGGAAGGCACTGAGTTCACCCTGTTCACCCGTAACGGCGGCGGCCCAACCAACCCCAACCCGATGCTCGGCGCCCAGCGCATGCAGGCGGATCTGGCGCAGATCGGCCTGAAAGTGAACATCAAGGTCATGGAATGGGGCGAAATGCTCAAGCGCGCCAAAAACGGTGAGCACGACATGGTGTCCGCCGGTTGGGCGGGGGATAACGGGGACCCGGATAACTTCCTCACACCAAACCTGAGTTGCGATGCAGCCAAAAACGGCGAAAACTACGCCCGCTGGTGTAACAAAGAGTTTCAAGACTTGATCGACAAGGCACGCGCTATCGCTGAACCGGCCCAGCGCGCTGCACTCTATGAACAAGCCCTGGACGTTTTCGAGAAGGACCAACCGTGGATTCCCATGGCTTACCCGAAAATGTTCACCGCCATGCGCAAAAACGTCGAGGGTTATACCCAAAGCCCTCTGACGACCAATAACTTCGCCACCACCCAGGTGAAGTAATAAGAGAAGACGCTCGGCACCGTCGCCATTGACGGTGCCGAACCTGCCTAACCGGCTGATTGAGGTACACAACAAGATGTTTAGTTTTATTGCCCGCCGATTGGGGTTATTGATCCCCACGTTTTTCGGCATCACGTTGCTGACGTTTGCGTTGATTCGCATGATCCCCGGCGACCCTGTCGAAGTCATGATGGGCGAACGACGAGTCGACCCCGAGATGCACGCACAGGCAATGGAACGCCTCGGCCTTAACAAGCCGCTGTACGCGCAATACCTGGACTACGTAGGCAAACTCGCCCACGGCGACCTCGGTGAGTCACTGCGCACGCGCACCAGCGTGTGGACCGAATTCACCGCCCTCTTCCCTGCGACCCTGGAACTGTCCATGGCCGCCCTGTTGTTCGCCGGTGTCCTGGGCCTGTTGGCCGGGGTGATCGCGGCCTTGAAACGAGGATCCCTGTTCGACCATGGGGTGATGGGCATCTCCCTCGCGGGATATTCGATGCCGATCTTCTGGTGGGGCCTGATCCTGATCATGTTCTTCTCGGTTAGCCTGGGCTGGACCCCGGTTTCCGGGCGTATCGACCTGCTCTACGACATCGAGCCGCGCACCGGCTTCATGCTGATCGACACGCTGCTGGCTGACGAGCCCGATGCGTTCTTCGACGCCCTGCACCACTTGATCCTGCCGGCCATCGTGCTCGGCACCATCCCGCTGGCGGTGATCGCGCGGATGACCCGTTCGTCGATGCTCGAAGTCCTGCGCGAAGACTACATCCGTACCGCCAAGGCCAAAGGCCTGTCGCCGGCGCGCGTGGTATTCGTCCACGGCCTGCGTAACGCGCTGATCCCGGTACTCACCGTGGTCGGCCTGCAAGTGGGCACGCTGCTGGCCGGTGCGGTCCTGACCGAAACCATCTTCTCGTGGCCCGGCATCGGCAAATGGCTGATCGAAGCCATTGGCGCACGGGACTATCCCGTGGTGCAAAACGGCATCCTGTTAATCGCCTGCCTGGTGATTCTGGTGAACTTCGTGGTGGATATCCTCTACGGCTTCGCCAACCCACGCATCCGTCACCAGCGCTGAGATCATGACCATGACCACACCTACTTCCGCGGTAGCAGTCGATCAAAGCCTGCTGTACCCGTCCCCGTACAAAGAATTCTGGCAAGCCTTTTCCAAGAACAAAGGCGCCGTTGCCGGCCTGCTGTTCATGTTGCTGGTGGTGTTTTGCGCGATCTTCGCCCCTTGGGTTGCGCCGCATAACCCAAGCGAGCAATACCGCGACTTCCTGCTCACCCCTCCAGCCTGGCTGGAAGGCGGGCAGATGCAGTTCCTGCTCGGCACCGACGAACTGGGCCGTGACCTGCTCTCGCGCCTGATCCAGGGTTCGCGCCTGTCCTTGCTGATCGGCTTGTCGTCGGTCGTGATGTCGCTGATCCCGGGCATCCTGCTGGGCCTGTTCGCCGGGTTCTTCCCGCGCATGCTCGGCCCAACCATCATGCGCTTGATGGACATCATGCTGGCCCTGCCGTCGCTGCTGCTGGCTGTCGCCATTGTCGCAATCCTCGGCCCTGGCCTGATCAACACCGTGATCGCCATTGCGATCGTGTCGCTGCCCTCGTATGTGCGTCTGACCCGTGCTGCGGTGATGGGCGAGCTGAACCGCGACTACGTGACGGCCGCCCGCCTCGCTGGCGCCGGCCTGCCACGCCTGATGTTCATCACCGTGCTGCCCAACTGCATGGCGCCGCTGATCGTACAGGCGACCTTGAGCTTCTCCTCGGCGATTCTCGATGCCGCGGCCCTGGGCTTCCTTGGCCTTGGCGTACAACCGCCAACCCCTGAGTGGGGCACCATGCTGGCTTCGGCCCGTGACTACATCGAACGCGCCTGGTGGGTCGTGAGCCTGCCGGGTTTGACCATTTTGCTCAGCGTGCTGGCAATCAACTTGATGGGTGACGGCCTGCGCGATGCGCTGGACCCGAAACTCAAGAACGCCGCCTGAGGAGATTCCCATGTCACTGTTAGAAATCAAGAATCTCAACGTACGCTTCGGCGACGCGACCGCCGTGCCGGTGGTCGATGGCCTCGACATTTCGGTCGACAAAGGCGAAGTACTGGCGATCGTTGGCGAGTCGGGCTCGGGTAAATCCGTGACCATGATGGCGCTGATGGGCCTGATCGAGCACCCCGGCATCGTCACCGCCGACGCCCTGAACTTTGATGGCAAAGACATGCTCAAGCTGAGCAACCGTCAGCGCCGCCAAATCGTCGGCAAAGACCTGGCGATGGTGTTCCAGGACCCGATGACCGCGCTGAACCCCAGCTACACCGTGGGTTTCCAGATCGAAGAAGTGCTGCGCCTGCACCTGAAAATGTCCGGCAAGCAAGCGCGCAAACGTGCGATCGAACTGCTCGAAAAAGTGGAAATTCCGAGCGCGGCCAGCCGTATGGATGCCTACCCGCACCAACTGTCCGGTGGTATGAGCCAGCGTGTCGCAATCGCCATGGCAATTGCCGGCGAGCCGAAACTGCTGATCGCTGACGAACCGACCACTGCGCTGGACGTGACCATTCAGGCGCAGATCATGGAGCTGCTGCTGGCCCTGCAGAAAGAGCAGAACATGGGCCTGGTGCTGATCACCCACGACCTGGCCGTGGTGGCTGAAACCG
Organism: Pseudomonas sp. LBUM920; assembly: GCF_003852315.1. Taxonomy (NCBI): domain Bacteria; kingdom Pseudomonadati; phylum Pseudomonadota; class Gammaproteobacteria; order Pseudomonadales; family Pseudomonadaceae; genus Pseudomonas; species Pseudomonas edsoni (SeqCode). The sequence goes on along the minus strand of NZ_CP027762.1, from coordinate 968,415 downwards.
CACAGCGCGTGTGCGTGATGTACGCCGGCCAGGCCGTGGAAGTTGGCCAGGTGCCGCAGCTGTTCGACATCCCGGCGCACCCGTACAGCGAAGCGCTGCTCAAGGCGATCCCCGAGCACAGCCTGGGCGCCACGCGCCTGGCCACGCTGCCGGGTATTGTTCCCGGTCGTTATGACCGCCCGCAGGGTTGCCTGCTGTCGCCACGTTGCCCGTATGTGCAGGAATCCTGCCGTGCCCAGCGGCCTGGCCTTGACCCGAAAAGCAACAGCCTCGCGCGCTGCTTCTACCCCTTGAACCAGGAGGTGGCGTAATGGCCGTCGTTCTTACCGCCCGCGACCTGACCCGTCACTACGAAGTCTCCCGTGGCCTGTTCAAGGGCCACGCGCTGGTACGCGCGCTTAATGGTGTGTCGTTTGAACTGGAAGCTGGCAAGACCCTCGCCGTAGTAGGCGAGTCGGGTTGCGGCAAATCCACCCTGGCCCGCGCGCTGACGCTGATTGAAGAGCCGTCGTCCGGCTCGTTGAAAATCGCCGGCCAGGAAGTCGCCGGTGCCGACAAGGCCCAGCGCAAGCAATTGCGCAAAGACGTGCAGATGGTGTTCCAGAGCCCGTACGCCTCGCTGAACCCTCGGCAGAAAGTCGGTGATCAACTCGGCGAGCCGCTGTTGATCAACACCAACCTGTCCGCCGCCGAACGCCGCGAAAAAGTGCAGGCGATGATGAAGCAAGTGGGCCTGCGCCCCGAGCATTATCAGCGCTATCCGCACATGTTCTCCGGTGGCCAGCGCCAGCGTATTGCCCTGGCACGCGCCATGATGCTGCAACCTAAAGTGCTGGTGGCGGATGAACCGACCTCGGCACTCGACGTATCGATCCAGGCCCAGGTACTTAACCTGTTCATGGACCTGCAGCAGGAATTCAACACCGCCTACGTGTTCATTTCCCACAACTTGGCAGTGGTGCAACACGTTGCCGACGACGTGATGGTGATGTACCTAGGCCGCCCGGTGGAAGTGGGCCCCAAGGAAGACATCTACGCTCGTCCGCTGCACCCGTACACCCAGGCGCTGCTGTCGGCCACCCCGACCATCCACCCAGACCCGAACAAGCCGAAGATCAAGATCGTCGGCGAACTGCCCAACCCGCTGAACCCGCCATCTGGCTGCGCGTTCCACAAGCGCTGCCCGTACGCGACAGCACGTTGCAGCAGCGAGGAGCCGCTGTTGCGGCCGCTGGATAACCGCCAAGTGGCTTGCCACTACGCGGAGCAGTTCGTGGCCTGAGCCTGCGTGCAACAAAAATGCCCTGGCGATAACGCCAGGGCATGACAGGTGTTCTACAAGCCCTTCCCATCAGGTTGCGCATCAGCCTGTTGGGAGGGGCTTTTTTTTGGCTGATCACCACCCGCATTTGATCAACAAATCCCCTTCAGTATTCGAAACCAATCTAACTGCCTGTCAGTTCTCACAGTAGCCAGCCACGGCCTTTTGCATTGTTATGAGCTCACCCCCTTTATCCAATGGACGGGTAATCGCTCATGACAACATTCACTGTTTTTTTCTGCGGCACTGGCTCAACCAAGTTTGACGATACTCACGCCAGTTATTGGAACGGTGAGTTGATTTCCACGCTGGCGCAAAACACTCAAAGCGTCAGTAAGGAGTTTGCCGAATGGATTGTTATCGACGGCCCCGGCAGCGGCAACTTGCAAGCCGATGAAATGTTCTCCGAGTCTGGCAATTATCTTCAGTTAAAGGGCACCGCCCTGGGCTCTGGCTGGGAAGAAAATGTGGCTCACGCGGTTAACATCATGAAGGGCACGTTTACCTGGCAGCGCGAAAAACTGACTGAGGAAAACTACACCCAACTGCAAAAAGCCGGCATTCCAATTGAAGACGTCAAAGTCACCGGCAGTTGGTATTGGCGCACTTACGATTACGGTACGCGCAAAGTAACGCAGCAACAGTTGCAAGAGCAGATCATCAAGACCTTTCGAAAAGACGGGATCATTCCCACGCGCGTCAACCTGGTCGGTTGGAGCCGCGGCGGGATCAGCTGCCACATGCTGGCCAACGCCATGCTCAATGACAGCGTCTTGAAGAATGTGCCGGTCAATATCTTCGCTGTCGACCCGGTTCCCGGGCTCTTGAACTTCCAGAGCAGTCGAGTAACGCTCGGCAGCAACGTTAAAGAGTACGTCGGTTTTTACGCCAGGGACGAGCGATCCTCCGGATTCGCGTGTGTCGTACCCGCCTTTGATACAAACACCCATGTTCATATCTATCCAATGCCCGGGCGCCACGCGACCTTGGTGGGTAATGCAGCCCCCGACGGAAACCAGGGTGCAAAGGTATATGCCGAACCCGGCGAGATTGTTCGTCACTTTGCAGAAACTTGCCTGACGCGATGGGGGGTGCGCCTGGAAAAGAAACTCAACCTCACGCCCGGCCAGATTAATGACCGTCTTACCAAAATGAATAATGATTTGAGCGGGTACGTGGCGATGCGAAATACGGTCTACACCACCCGTACGTCCACAGCCGGTGAGCGCAGCATTACCAAGGGCAGCAGTGATATGAAATTCACCGCAGCGAGCAGTACCGATTACCTGCCAGGACAGGGACTTTCAATAGACAAGATAGTGAACAGCGACTACTTCAACGATATCGCATGATTCAAAAGGAGCGGGTTTAACGGTATACAGCCCTCCCGTCAGGCGGTGCATACCTGACGGGATGGACTGTGCTTCAGGCCGACTCAGGTATCGCTGTCACCTTGATCGCCATCATCGTCATCCGGGGCTTGCTGGTCGTCATCATCCTTGGAACCGCCTTGGTCCTCATCGCCTGGCTCGGCTTCCGACTTGGCCAGTTGCAGTCCCTTGCCCTGCGCTGTCTGCACCGCCGAAAAGCCCGTCTGGCTGCCCTGCACCTGGTTATGCGCCCAGGCCGTCGACATCCCCAACGACAACAGCACCAGCACTTTTATCAACAGCACTACACGTTGAAAAATACTCATGGTCGATTTCCGTCCAGTCAGTAGATGAATCCTGCACGACAGCGTTTTACCGTCGCCAGGTTAGAAGCTAGTCCCAATGCCGGGTTTGCGCCAGGCTTCAGGTATCGCCATCGTCGTAGGTGTCGCTGTCCTCGCCTTCGTTATAGGGGTTTTCCGCATCCTCCTTGGGCGCGGGTTGGGCTTGGGGTTGCCAACTGCCGGAGTTAACCTCGTTCTGCTTTTTCTTGGTCACCGGGCCAGTGTCTTTCCATTGGGGCGTGCCGGTGTCGGCCAGCGCCGAGGTGCATGCCAAGGCGGTGGACACACCCAGGGTGCCAAAAAGCACCAACCAGATAGCCCGTTGAGTTATACGCAAGGTAGCCTCCAGATCCGTCGGTGAATGGGTGAATTATTTGAAACGCTAGACCGGATGCGGATATCTCGCCAATTCATCGCCTTGTGGAGATCAAAATGTGGGAGTGGGCTTGCTCGCGAATGCGGAGTGTCAGTCACTGAATATGTTGACTGATACACCGCATTCGCGAGCAAGCCCGCTCCCACACTTAGAATATTCGGCGCCCACAAAAAAGGGCGAAGCCATGACAGCTTCGCCCTTTTTGTGCCGCTCAGACCTTAATGGTGCTCACGGGTCGCGCGGAATTTCACATCCGGCCAGCGCTCTTCCATCAACGCCAGGTTCACTCGGGTCGGGGCCAGGTAGGTCAGGTGACCACCGCCGTCCACTGCCAGGTTTTCCACAGCCTTGTTGGAGAACTCTTCCAGCTTCTTCTTATCGCTGCAATCGATCCAGCGCGCGGAGTACACGGTGATTGGCTCGTAGGAGCATTCGACCTTGTATTCCTCTTTCAGGCGGCTGGCGACCACATCGAACTGCAGCACGCCGACGGCGCCGAGGATGATGTCGTTGCTGCGCTCGGGGAAGAACACCTGGGTGGCGCCCTCTTCCGCCAATTGCTGCAGGCCCTGGCGCAGTTGCTTGGATTTCAGCGGGTCGCGCAGGCGTACGCGGCGGAACAGTTCCGGGGCGAAGTGCGGGATACCGGTGAAGCCCAGCACTTCGCCCTCGGTGAAGGTGTCACCGATCTGGATGGTGCCGTGGTTGTGCAAGCCAATGATGTCGCCGGCGTAGGCTTCTTCGAGCTGTTCACGCTCGGAGGAGAAGAACGTCAGGGCATCGCCGATGCGCAGGTCCTTGCCGGTGCGCACGTGGCGCATCTTCATGCCTTTTTCGTATTTGCCGGAGCAGATACGCATGAAGGCGATACGGTCGCGGTGCTTGGGGTCCATGTTCGCCTGGATCTTGAACACAAAGCCGGTGAATTTTTCTTCAACCGGTTCCACCGTGCGCTCATTGGCAACCCGGGCCAGAGGTTTCGGCGCCCAGTTCACGACGGCGTCGAGTACGTGGTCGACACCGAAGTTGCCCAACGCCGTACCGAAGAACACCGGCGTCAGTTGGCCGTCGAGAAATTCCTGCTGGTTGAACGCGTGGCAGGCGCCCTGCACCAGTTCCAGTTGATCGACGAAGCGGTCGTACTCGTCACCCAGGTGGGCGCGGGCTTCGTCGGAGTCGAGCTTCTCGATGATCTTGACGTCGGTGCGCTCGTGGCCGTGGCCGGCGGTGTAGACAATGATGTAGTCGTCGGCCAGGTGGTACACACCCTTGAAGTCGCGGTAGCAACCGATCGGCCAGGTGATCGGCGCAGCCTTGATCTTCAGGACGGCTTCGATTTCATCGAGCAACTCGATCGGGTCGCGAATATCGCGGTCGAGTTTGTTGATGAAGCTGACGATCGGCGTGTCTCGCAGGCGGCAAACGTCCATCAGCGCGATGGTACGTGGCTCAACGCCCTTACCGCCGTCGAGGACCATCAAGGCCGAGTCCACCGCCGTCAGGGTGCGGTAGGTATCTTCGGAGAAGTCTTCGTGGCCCGGGGTGTCGAGCAGGTTGACCATGTGGTCGCGATACGGGAACTGCATGACCGACGTGGTAATGGAAATACCCCGTTGTTTTTCCATTTCCATCCAGTCGGAGGTGGCATGGCGGTCCGATTTGCGGGATTTCACCGTGCCGGCCACTGCGATTGCCTTGCCCATCAGCAGGAGCTTCTCGGTGATGGTGGTTTTACCGGCATCGGGGTGGGAAATAATGGCGAAAGTGCGGCGTTTCGCGACTTCGGCGGCCTGGTGGGTCATGGGAAATCGCCTGGCAGGTGAGTCAAAAAAGGGCGGCGAGTATAGCGCAAACCCAGGGAGCCAGACCACCGTTCACCCGATTGGGGGTGGCTAAATGCTGCCAAGTGTGGAACCTTTTAAAAGGTAGAGACGTCCACTCCCCTGCTATCGCACTCGTACCAGGGGCTGAAAAATCAGCAAGTTAGCCTGACGAGGCTGCGCTCATGGCTTGACCTCATGTCGTCTAACCGGCATTGGCAAGCTGCATTTCGCGACCACATTCGCCGACAGCCAGGAATGGCATTGCCGCTCGGAAATGTGGACGCCGACAGAAGAAAAAAAGGAGTCCGCCTGTGGCTATTCGCTATGGCAAAGGGCTGATAGGAGGAGCGGTTGTCGTCGCTCTCCTGGCCCTGCTGGTCCACTGGATCGGCATCAACACGATCGAACTGTACCGCGACGATTTGTTGTTTTACCTGCAAGCACACCTGATCCTCGTTCTTGTCTCCATGCTGGCCGCCCTCGTTGTAGGCATCCCCGCCGGTATCCTGCTCAGCCGACCGAACATGGTCGGGCGCGCAGAACGCTTCATGCAGATCTTCAACATCGGCAACACCGTCCCGCCCCTGGCCGTACTGGCCATCGCCCTCGGCGTCCTCGGCATCGGCAGTGGCCCGGCCATCTTCGCGTTGTTCCTCGCCTCGTTGCTGCCCATTGTGCGCAACACCTACGAAGGCCTCAAAAACGTTCAAGGCTCGTTGAAAGAAGCCGCCACCGGCATCGGCATGACGCCGCGCCAGGTGCTGTTTCGCGTGGAATTGCCCAACGCCGTGCCGATCATCATCGGCGGTGTACGCGTGGCCCTGGCGATCAACGTCGGCACCGCACCGCTGGCGTTCCTGATTGGTGCCAACAGCCTTGGCAGCCTGATCTTCCCCGGCATCGCCCTGAACAATCAGCCGCAACTGCTGCTCGGCGCCGCGTGCACCGCGCTGCTGGCATTGCTGCTTGACGGTCTAGTGACCATGGCCAGCCGCCTCTGGCTGGAACGCGGGTTGCGTCCGTCTTAAGGCTTGGCAAAGGAATCGACATGAAAAAGTTAAGCTTGATATTAGGCTGCGTCCTGCTGTTGGCAGGTGTTGCGCAAGCCGCCGAAAAACCCGTCATCCGCATCGGCGCCCGCGTGTTCACTGAACAGACGCTGCTCGCCGAAATCACCTCCCAGTACCTGCGCACCAAGGGTTACGACACCCGCGTGACCGGCGGCCTGGGCAGCAACCTGGCGCGCAGTGCCCAGGAAAGCGGGCAACTGGACCTGATCTGGGAATACACCGGCGTGTCGCTGGTGGCCTACAACCATGTGGACGAGAAGCTCGACAGCGAACAGTCCTACGCCCGAGTCAAAGAACTCGATGCGAAAAAAGGCCTGGTCTGGCTCTCCCCGTCGAAATTCAGCAACACCTACGCATTGGCGTTGCCGGAAAACGTGGCCAAGGAATTCCCGCAGATCAACAGCATCAGCGACCTGACCCAAGCCCTGGCCGAGAAAACCAAAGGCACGCGCCTGGTGGCCCTGGACACCGAGTTCGCCAACCGTTCCGACGGCATGGCCGGCATGGTCAAGCTGTATGACATGAACCTCACGCGTAAAAACACCCGGCAGATGGACGCCGGCCTGGTCTACACCGCGCTGCGTAATGGCCAGGTGTTTGCCGGGTTGGTCTACACCACCGACGGTCGCCTGAACGCCTTCAAATTGAAGCTGCTGGAAGACGACAAACACTACTTCCCGGACTACACCGCCGCGCCGGTGGTGCGTCAGGATTATCTCAACGCTCACCCTGAACTGGCCGCCGACCTGAAACCACTGGCCGCGCTGTTCGACGACGCAACCATGCGCCAGCTGAACGCGCGAGTCGACGTTGACCATGAAAGCCCGTCCGCCGTGGCCGCAGACTTCCTGCGCCAACATCCCATCAGCCAATAAGAGGAGAAGACATGGAATTTCTGAACGCCTTTTCCCATCTTGATTGGGCCCAGGTCCTGCACCTGACCTGGCAGCACATCACCCTGGTCGGCATTGCCGTCATTCTGGCAATCGTCGTGGGCGTGCCGCTGGGCGTGCTGATGACACGCTTCCCGACCCTGGCCGGCCCGCTGCAAGCCAGCGCCACCGTGCTGCTGACCGTGCCGTCGATCGCGCTGTTCGGCCTGCTGCTGCCCTTCTACTCCAAGTTCGGCCAGGGCCTGGGGCCAATGCCGGCGATCACCGCGGTATTCCTCTACTCGCTGCTGCCGATCATGCGTAACACCTACCTGGCCCTGACGGGCGTGGAACCGGGCATTCGCGAAGCCGCCAAAGGCATCGGCATGACCTTCGGCCAGCGCCTGCGCATGGTTGAACTGCCCATCGCCGTGCCCGTGATCCTCGCCGGTGTGCGCACCGCCGTGGTGATGAACATTGGTGTGATGACCATTGCCGCCACCATCGGCGCCGGTGGTCTGGGTGTACTTATTCTGGCTTCCATCAGCCGCAGCGACATGTCGATGCTGATCGTTGGCGCCGTGCTGGTCAGTCTTCTGGCCATCTTCGCCGACCTGCTTCTGCAATGGCTGCAACGCTCGCTGACTCCAAAAGGACTGCTCAAATGATCGAACTTCAAAACCTGACCAAGACTTTTCAAAGCAACGGCAAAACCGTATCTGCCGTGAACGACGTAAGCCTGACCGTCAATGAAGGCGAGATTTGCGTGTTCCTCGGCCCCTCGGGTTGCGGCAAAAGCACCACGCTGAAAATGATCAACCGCCTGATCAAGCCCACCTCGGGCAAGATCCTGATCAACGGCGAAGACACCACCGACCTGGATGAGGTGACCTTGCGTCGCAACATCGGTTACGTGATCCAGCAGATCGGCCTGTTCCCGAACATGACCATCGAGGAAAACATCGTGGTGGTGCCCAAACTGCTCGGCTGGGACAAGCAGAAATGCCACGACCGCGCCCGCGAGTTGATGAGCATGATCAAGCTGGAACCCAAGCAATACCTGCATCGCTACCCACGTGAACTGTCGGGCGGCCAGCAACAGCGCATCGGCGTGATCCGTGCCCTGGCGGCCGATGCACCGCTGCTGCTGATGGACGAGCCGTTCGGCGCGGTCGACCCGATCAACCGCGAGATGATCCAGAACGAATTCTTCGAGATGCAGCGCGCGCTGAACAAGACCGTGATCATGGTCAGCCACGACATCGACGAAGCGATCAAGCTGGGCGACAAGATTGCGATCTTCCGTGCCGGCAAGCTGCTGCAGATCGACCACCCGGACACGCTGCTGGCGCATCCGGCTGACGAGTTCGTGAGCAACTTCGTCGGCCAGGACAGCACCCTCAAGCGCCTGCTGCTGGTGAAAGCCGAAGACGCGGCGGACAACGCCCCGTCGGTGAGCCCGGAAACCCCGGTGGCCGAAGCCCTGGAGCTGATGGACGAAACGGACCGTCGCTACGTGGTGGTCACCTGTGCCGAGAACAAGGCGCTGGGTTATGTACGACGTCGCGACCTGCACCGTCAGACCGGTACTTGCGGCCAGTACCTGCGCGAGTTCAACGCCACGGCGGCGTACGACGAGCACCTGCGCATCCTGTTGTCGCGCATGTATGAGTTCAACCGCTCGTGGTTGCCGGTGATGGACGCGGAGCGCGTGTTCCTCGGTGAAGTGACCCAGGAGTCGATTGCCGAGTACCTGAGCTCCGGTAAGTCGCGTGGGGGCAAGACCAGTATTGTCTCGCCTGCCGAGACTGCGCTGGCCTGACCTGAAATAACACAGCGCAACAGGTGGGAGGGGGGCTTGCCCCCGATAGCGGTGGATCAGTGACTGATGAAGTGACTGACACACCGCCATCGGGGGTAAGCCCCCTCCCACATTTGCCCGTTGGTGAGTCAGGGAAATCCCACCGATTTGGCCCTCCCGGGGAACATCAATCCGTCACACCGGTCGGTTACATAAGTAGCTGCACGAGGTCCTGCGACGAACGCGTGCAAAAACGCGACATTTTTAGTTGATCTATGGCCCCTCACGTCCTAAAGTTCGCGCCGAACGTCCATGCTGGAAACGATCCATCCGGCTCAAGTACTGACGACGAGACAGCAAGGCCAAGGGAAGCGGTTATTCCCGTGGCCTTTTTGCTTTCGGCGACATGCCTTGGGAAGTAGGCGAACCAAAGTGGGGATACGGAGGACGTTCATTTGCACCCATTGATCAAATTAGTTTGCCCTTAGGAGTTCCCAGCATGTCGATCAACGTCGAAGATTATTTCGCGCGCGCCACTTTTGACAAAATGAAGGCGTTCGCCGACAAGCAAGAAACCCCGTTCGTGGTGATCGACACCGCGATGATCAGCCAGGCCTACGATGACCTGCGCGCCGGTTTCGAATTCGCCAAAGTCTATTACGCGGTCAAGGCCAACCCTGCCGTCGAGATCATCGACCTGTTGAAAGACAAGGGTTCGAGCTTCGACATCGCCTCGATCTACGAGCTGGACAAGGTCATGGACCGTGGCGTCAGCCCCGACCGTATCAGCTACGGCAACACCATCAAAAAATCCAAGGACATCCGCTACTTCTTTGATAAGGGCGTGCGTCTGTTCTCCACCGACTCCGAAGCCGACCTGCGCAACATCGCCAAGGCCGCGCCGGGCTCGAAAGTCTATGTGCGTATCCTCACCGAAGGCTCGACCACGGCCGACTGGCCTTTGTCGCGCAAATTCGGCTGCCAGACCGACATGGCCATGGACCTGCTGATCCTCGCCCGTGACCTGGGCCTGGTGCCATACGGCATCTCTTTCCACGTCGGCTCGCAGCAGCGCGACATCAGCGTGTGGGACGCGGCGATTGCCAAGGTCAAAGTGATCTTCGAACGCCTCAAGGAAGAAGACGGCATCCACCTCAAGCTGATCAACATGGGCGGTGGCTTCCCGGCCAACTACATCACCCGCACCAACAGCCTGGAAACCTACGCCGAAGAAATCATCCGCTTCCTCAAGGAAGATTTCGGCGACGACCTGCCGGAAATCATCCTGGAGCCGGGCCGTTCGTTGATCGCCAACGCCGGCATCCTGGTCAGCGAAGTGGTGTTGGTTGCGCGTAAATCCCGCACCGCCGTCGAGCGTTGGGTATACACCGACGTGGGCAAATTCTCCGGCCTGATCGAAACCATGGACGAAGCCATCAAGTTTCCGATCTGGACCGAGAAGAAAGGCGAGATGGAAGAAGTGGTCATCGCCGGCCCTACCTGCGACAGCGCCGACATCATGTACGAGAACTACAAGTACGGCCTGCCGCTGAACCTGGCGATTGGTGACCGTTTGTACTGGCTGTCGACCGGTGCGTACACCACCAGCTACAGCGCCGTGGAATTCAATGGCTTCCCACCGTTGAAGTCTTACTACGTGTAAGCAATTCGCACACAAAAAACCCATGACATGTCATGGGTTTTTTTATCGGTCAGCAAAGGCTCGCGGCGCGCTGTTGGTAGGCCTCGGCCATTGCACGAACCTGTGGGTCAGTGGCTGCGGCCAACGCAGCGTGGGCCGTTCGCAAAAATTTCAGATTGCCGCCCGCCAGCGCCTTGCGCAGCCACGCCAATGCCTCGTCGATTCGACCTCGGTCAGCCACTATCGCGGCATAACTGAACTGCCCGCGAAAATCCCCGCCTTCGGCTGAGCGCCGATACCACTCGACAGCCGCCTCAAAATCCCTCGGGCAATAGTGGCCGTCTTCCAAATAACGCCCCACCAGGTTCATCGACTTGGCGTGGCCCTGCTCTGCAGCCAGCCGATAAAACCCCAGCGCTTGCGGTCGGTCTTCGTCGACACCACGACCGGTGGCCAGCAGGTTGGCATAGTTGTATTGGCCCCAGTCCAACCCGGCCTCTGCCGCCAGGCGATACTCCCGCGCAGCTGCCACCTCATCTACGGCGCAGCCCCAGCCATGTTCCAGGCAACGCCCGGCCATATTGCGTGCCATCAGCTGCCCGCCGTTGGCGGCGATCTGGAACCAGCGCAGCGCCAGCGCTTCATCGCGCGCAATGCCGCGCCCTTCCAGCAGAATTTGTCCCAGCAAGGCCTGGGCATCAACCACGCCCGCCTTGGCTGCCATCAAAATCGCCTGGGCGGCGCGCACCGGGGAATCGTCGAGCATGCTCTGCAGTTGCTCGACGTTGAGCACTTCTTCACGGCGCAATAAAAAGCCCACGTCAGACCTCGACCCAGCGGCGCAACAGGTTGTGGTACGTGCCGGTGAGCTGGATCAGCGCTGGATGGTCAGGAACATCGCGGGTCAGTTGCTGGATGGCGCCGTCCATCTCGAACAGCAAGGTGCGCTGGCTGTCTTCACGCACCAGGCTTTGGGTCCAGAAGAACGAAGCGTAACGCGCGCCACGGGTTACGGCGTTGACTTTGTGCAGGCTCGAACCTGGGTACAGCACCATGTCGCCGGCCGGCAGCTTGACCCGCTGCAGACCAAAGGTGTCCTGGATCTCCAGCTCGCCACCGTCGTATTCATCCGGATCACTGAAAAACAGCGTGGACGACAGATCGGTCCGAACCCGTTCATGGCTGCCCCGCGCCTGGCGCACGGCGTTGTCGATGTGGAAGTCGAAACTGCCACCGGCCGTGTAGCAATTAAGCAAAGGCGGGAAGACCTTGTGCGGTAACGCCGCTGACATAAACAGCGGGTTTTTCCACAAACGCTCGAGCATCGCCGCGCCAATTTCCTTGGCCAGCGGGTGGCCCTCGGGCAATTGCAGGTTGTGTTTGGCTTTGGCGGACTGATGCCCGGCGGTGATTTTACCGTCGGCCCACTCGGTATTTTCCAAGGCTTGGCGAATGCGCAGCACCTCCTCGCGAGAGAACAGGCCGGGAATGTGCAGCAGCATGGGGCGGTACCTGAAGGCAGAGAGGCGCCAATGGTATTGATTCTTATCCGCCCTGTAAAACGCGGGAGACGAACGAGTTCGTAAAAACCGTAAGCAAAAAGTGTAAAGAATGTAAATTCAGTGCGAATAGTAATGTATCGCAATTGATAGAAACTCTTGTTGACCCTATATTCCGCGGCCTTACAACCTTGGGGAAGGGACACGTCAATGTCGCGCACACTGCTAAAAACACCAGCCAGTTCACCACGCATGCTGGCTTCGGCCATCGGCGTCGCACTCAGCGCCAGCTCTGCCGCCCAATTGGCGCAAGCGGCCGAAAGCACCGAACACAAAGGCGAGCGCAACAGCATCTCCCTGGGCGCCACCAGCATTACCGGCCAGGAGCAGGACAACACGTCCTACCAGGTGGAAAAAGCCGCTTCGCAAAAGTACACCGCGCCACTGGTAGACACCCCGCGCTCGGTGACCGTGGTGCCGCAACAAGTGCTCAAGGACACCGCCGCCACCTCGTTGCAGGACGCCTTGCGCACTGTACCGGGCATTACTTTCGGTGCCGGTGAAGGCGGTAACCCTCAGGGCGACCGTCCGTTCATTCGCGGTTTTGATGCCCAGGGCGACACTTACCTGGACGGCGTGCGCGACACCGGCGGCCAGAGCCGCGAGATCTTCGACATCGAATCGATCGAAGTCAGCAAAGGCCCGAACTCCTCGTTCGGCGGTCGGGGTTCGGCTGGCGGCAGCATCAACCTGGTGAGCAAAACGCCACAGGCGCGCGACTTCACCAACGGTGGTTTCACCTACGGCTCCGACCAGACCCGCCGCTACGTGCTCGACGTGAACCGCCAGTTCCTCGACAACGCCGCGTTCCGCTTGAACCTGATGAGCCACGAGCAGAACGTGGCTGGCCGCGATGTCATCGACTATGACCGCTGGGGTGTTGCGCCGTCGCTGACCTTCGGCCTGGGCACGCCGACGCGCGTCAACTTCAGCTACTACCACATGGAAAGCAACGACCTGCCGGACTCGGGCATTCCCTACGGCTACAGCTCGCCGACCGCCACTGCCCACGGGCACGACAAACCCACCGATGGCGGCGACAGCAACAACTTCTACGGCTTGAAAGACCGCGACTTCCGCAAGACCCGCGCCGATATCAGCACGTTCTCCATCGAGCACGACCTGAACGACGACATGACGCTGAAAAACACCCTGCGCCATGGCAGCACCGGCCAGGACTACGTGCTCACTCAGCCGGACGACAGCCAGCGCAACGTCAGCCGTTTCGGCACCGTGTGGCGCCGTGCCAACACGCGAGTGTCGACCACCGACACCACCACCAACCAGACCGACCTGTTCGGCAGTTTCCAGCTGGCGGGCATGAAGCACTCGTACTCCACCGGCCTGGAATTCACCGGCGAAGAAACCCGCGTCAGCGGCTACACCGTCAGCCCGAACGCCAACCCGACCTGCACCGTGGCCAAAGGCAGCCTGGGCGGGCAGTGCACCTCGCTGAGCAACCCGACGCCGGATGACGCCTGGACCGGCAGCGTCGCGCGCAACTACTACGGCACCAACACCAAGGCCACCAGCCGCGCCGCCTACGTGTTCGATACCCTTGAGCTGGACCCGAAATGGCTGTTGAACCTCGGCCTGCGCTACGACACCTTCGACACCGAAGCCAACACCAACGCCGCCGCGGGGCGCAGCAAAATCAAGGACGACAGCCAGTTCTTCAACTGGCAGGCGGGCCTGGTCTGGAAACCGCTGGAGAACGGCAGCATCTACACCTCCTACGCCACCTCGGCATCGCCTGCCGGCGGCATGGTCGGTGAAGGCCAGGAAACCAACGGCTTCGTCACCGGCATCAACACCAGCGACCTGAAACCCGAAGAAACCGTCAACTACGAGCTGGGCACCAAGTGGGACCTGTTCCACAACCGCCTGTCCCTGACCGGCGCGATCTTCCGTACCGAGAAGAAAAACACGCGCATTCTGGTGGACTCCAACACCTACGAAACCGCGGGCGAATCGCGAGTGGACGGCATCGAACTGTCCGCCAGCGGCAAGCTCACCGAACAATGGCAAGTGTTCGCCGGCTACAGCTACCTGAAAAGCGAGCTGGTTGACCCCGGCAAAAACGGCAACCGCCAGGGTGTCGTCACTGCCGGTTCCAACAAGGGCAACCAAATGCCCAACACGCCGAAAAACACTTTCAGCCTGTGGACCACCTATGACATCACGCCAAAGCTGACCATCGGCGGCGGCGCGTTCTACGTCGACCAGGTTTACGGCGATGCGGCCAACACCGTTTACGTGCCGTCGTACACGCGCTACGACGCCATGGCCAGCTACAAGCTGACCAAGAACGTCGACCTGCAACTGAACGTGCAAAACCTGACCGACAAGACCTACTACGACAAAGCTTACGCGGCGCACTTCGCCAACCAGGCGGCCGGTCGTACGGCGTTGTTGACCACCAGTTTCCACTTCTAAACGCGGCCAACTTCTGGCCCAAAGCCCCACGCATCGGATGCGTGGGGCTTTTGCGTGTAAAACAGAATATTTCTCGTTAGCCCACGGCATAATGCGCGCCGTGACTTATATATCCAGATGAGCGAGGCGGTCCGACGTGTTGAAGAAAACCCTGTTCCAGTTGCACTGGTTCTTCGGCATTACCGCCGGGCTGGTGCTGGCATTGATGGGGATCACCGGGGCTGCGGTCTCGTTTCAGGATGAAATTCTGCGCGCGCTCAATCCGACCGTCTTGAGCGTCGAAAAACGCGAAGCCGGCGTGCTGCCGCCTGCCGAACTGGTGCGCAAGCTGGAGGCCACCGAAGGCAAGACCGTGTCGATGCTGTGGGTAGAAAGCGACAGCGGCAACGCCGCGCGCGTGTTCTTCACCGCACCACCGGGCGAGCGGCGTGGCCAGATGCGCTACTTCGACCCGTACACCGGCAACTACATGGGCGACGCCGTCGGCCAGGACGTGTTCGGTTTCATCTTGCAGCTGCACCGCTTCCTGGCGGCTGGCGATACCGGCCGGCAAATCACCGGTGCCTGCACGCTGATCCTGGTGTTCTTCTGCCTGTCGGGCCTGTACCTGCGCTGGCCGCGCCAGGTGGCAAGCTGGCGCGCCTGGCTGACGTTGGACTGGCGCAAAAAGGGCCGCAGTTTCAACTGGGACCTGCACTCGGTGTTCGGCACCTGGTGCCTGCTGTTTTACCTATTGGCCGCGCTCACCGGCCTGTATTGGTCGTATGACTGGTACAACCAGGGCGTAACCAAACTGCTCTCCGACGCCCCGCAAAATGAACGCATGCGCAAGCGCGGCCCGCCGCCCGAAGGCCCGGCGCCCGTGGCCAACTACGACGCGATCTGGAGCAGCATCTACGCCAACGCCGGCCCCGGCTTGAGCGTCTACAACATCCGTATGCCGGCCGTCGCCGGGCAGCCGGCCATTGTGTATTACCTGCTCAAAACATCGCCGCACGACCGCGCGCTGAACCAGATCAACCTTGACCCGGCCACCGGCGAGGTCAAGTCCCATGACCGCTACGCGAGCAAGACCTTCAAGTCGCAGTTGCTCACCAGTGTCTACGCGCTGCACACCGGCAGCTACTTCGGGCTGGTAGGCCGCATCATTCTGACCGTCAGTGCGCTGTGCATGCCGCTGTTCTTTATTACCGGCTGGCTGCTCTACCTCGACCGCCGCCGCAAAAAACGCCAGGTCCGCGATGCCCGCAAAGGCCTCGGCGCCAACCACAGCGACGCCCCGGCGTGGCTGATCGGCTTTGCCAGCCAAAGCGGCTTTGCCGAACAGCTTGCATGGCAGACAGCCGGGCAATTACAGGCCGCCGGCCTGCCGGTGAAGGTGCAGCCGTTGGGCAGTGTCAGCCAGCAAGACCTGTGTGAGTCAGAACATGCACTGTTTGTGGTCAGCACCTTCGGCGACGGCGAAGCGCCCGACAGCGCCCGTGGTTTCGAGCGCAGCGTGCTCGGCCAGGACCTGTCGCTCAAAGGCCTTAACTACTCGGTGCTGGCCCTGGGTGACCGCCAGTACGAACACTTCTGCGGCTTTGCCCGGCGCCTGCATTTCTGGCTGACCCACCAAGGCGGCAACCCGTTGTTCGCGCCTGTGGAAGTCGACAGCGGCGACACCGAAGCGCTGCTGACCTGGCAACAGCAACTGGGCCAGCTCACCGGGCATGCGCCGGCATCCGCCTGGCAGACCGCCCAGTACGAAAACTGGACCCTGACCCGACGCACCCTGCTCAACCGCGACAGCGTCGGCTCGGACATTTACTTGCTCGGCCTCACACCGCCTTCGCCACACACCTGGCTGGCCGGCGACCTGGTGGAAATACTGCCGCGCAATTGCCCGTGGGCCATCGAACACTTCCTTGCCGGCCTGGGCCTGGCCGGCAGCGACGGCGTGTTGATCGACGGCCTTGCGCAAACCCTCAACCAAGCCCTGGCCACCCGCCAACTGCCGGACAACCGCGCGCACTTGGTCGGCCTGCACGCCCAGGCACTGGTGAACGCCCTGGTGCCCCTGGGCATGCGCGAATACTCCATCGCCTCGATTGCCAGCGACGGCGTGCTGGAGTTGATCGTGCGCCAGGAACGTCACCCCGACGGCAGCCTGGGCCTGGGTTCCGGCTGGCTGACCGAACACGCCGCCCTCGGCTCAAGCATCAGCCTGCGCCTGCGTCGCAACAGTGGTTTCCACCTGCCAGATGCGCCAGTGCCGCTGATCCTTTTGGGCAACGGCACCGGCCTTGCCGGCCTGCGCAGCTTGCTCAAGGCACGCATTGCCGCTGGCCAGCAGCGCAATTGGCTGCTGTTTGGCGAGCGCAATATTGCCCACGACTACCTGTGCCGGGACGAGCTGCAAGGCTGGCTGGCCAGCGGTGATCTGGCCCTGCTGGACCTGGCGTTTTCACGCGACCAGCCAGAAAAAATCTACGTACAGGATCGCCTGCGCGAGTCGGCGGACGTGCTGCGTCGATGGCTGGCAGACGGCGCGGCCATTTATGTCTGCGGCAGTTTGCAGGGCATGGCGACGGGCGTGGACCAGGTGCTGCATGAGGTGCTGGGCAGCGAAGCAGTCGAGCGCCTGATCGAGCAAGGGCGCTATCGCCGGGATGTGTACTAAGCCCTCATAAACACCGAGGATCAAAATGTGGGAGCTGGCTTGCCTGCGATGCAGGCACCTCGGTGTATCAGTGACACCAGGGTGATGCAATCGCAGGCAAGCCAGCTCCCACCGTTTTTAAGTGCATTGCAGGTCAGGCCGGCTGCAGTTTTTGCTCAAACACAGAGACCCCATCCAAGTCGCGCAAAATCACCGTCAACTCCGCCGTCTGCCCATCAATCTGCACCTCACCAAAAAACTGAAACCCGGCCAGCGGCGAGGTGTTCTGCGCAGGCGGCGCCTTCTCGAACACCACCTGCGGGCCAAAGGTTTTATCCAACGGGTTGGGTCCAAAACTCCCTGCATTCAAAGGCCCGGCCACAAACTCCCAGAACGGCTCGAAATCCTGAAACGCCGCCCGGTCGGGGTGGTAATGGTGCGCCGCGCAGTAGTGCACATCCGCCGTCAGCCACACATGGTTACGCACCTGCTGGGCACGCAAAAACCCCAACAGTTCGGCAATCTCCAGCTCACGGCCCTGGGCCGGGCCAGGGTCGCCGTTGGCAATCGCTTCCCAACGCGGCACGCCGGGACTGACCTCGCCGTCAGGCACGCCAAGGCCGATGGGCATGTCGGCGGCGATGACCTTCCATTGCGCCGTTGAGGCCTTGAGTTCGTGCTTGAGCCAGTCCAGTTGCTCACGGCCCATGAACGGTTTTTCGCCTCCCAGGTTGTCGTCGTTGGGGCCACGGTAACTGCGCATGTCCAGTACGAACACATCCAGCAACGGGCCGTAACTGAGCTTGCGATAGATTCGCCCGCCGCCGTCGGCGCTTTGCCGACGCATCGGTGAATACTCCAGCCAGGCCTGACGTGCGCGGCCCACCAACGTGTTGATATCCCTGGTCTGATAGCGCTCATCGAGTTGCTTGCTCGGCGACCAGTTATTCACCACCTCGTGATCGTCCCACTGCCAGATCTGCGGCACCTCGGCGTTGAAGCGGCGCACGTTTTCGTCGAGCAGGTTGTAGCGGTAATTGCCGCGGTACTCATCCAGGGTTTCGGCGACTTTGCTCTTGGCTTCGGTGGTGATGTTGCGCCAGATGCGCCCGTCTTCAACGCTCAACTGCGCCGGCACCGGGCCGTCGGCGTAGATGGTGTCGCCGCTGTGAATAAAGAAGTCCGGCAGGCGCAGGCGCATCGCTTCGTAGATGCGCATGCCGCCAATGTCCGGGTTGATACCAAAGCCCTGGCCGACGGTGTCGCCGCTCCACACAAAACGGATGTCACGGCGTTGCTGCGGCACGCTGCGCAGGTGGCCGAACCACGGCTCGCTGGCGACGCCGGTCTGGGCGTCTTCAAAATGCACGCGGTAAAAGATCGCCTGGTCGACCGGTAACCCGGTGAGTTCGACGCGGGCGGTAAAGTCGGTGCGGCTGTCGGCCAGTGGCGAGATGAATTTTCGCGGGTTGCTGAACACGCTGCGGGTGTCCCATTCCACCACCATCTTGGCCGGGCGGTCGCTGCGGCTCCAGATCATCGCGCGGTCGCCCAGCAGGTCGCCGGACTGCACGCCATCGGTGAGTTGCGGCCGGTCCTTGACCGACGCGATCACCGCCGGCGCCAGGCCCGGCAGCAGCAGGCCGGCGCCGACGGCTTGCATCACGCGGCGACGGCCGAGATCGAAGTGGCTCATGCAGGTGCCCTCTTGAGTATCAAAAGGTCAACTAAAGCACGCGGGGATGAAGCGGATGTGACACCGACTCGGCAATTGCGGAGCGCCAAATGTGGGAGCGGGCTTGCTCGCGAAAGCGCAGTGTCAACCAACGACTGCATTGACTGGCACACTGCTTTCGCGAGCAAGCCCGCTCCCACATTTTTGACCGGTGTCAGGCCTTTCCTGCAGCTACGGTGAGTTCCACCGCCTCAGGGCGCTTGATCAGCGCATACACCAACCCAGTCAACAGGCTGCCGGTAACAATCGCCAGCAAGTACAGCAGGGCATGGTTCATCGCATTCGGAATGACCAGCACAAACAGGCCACCATGAGGCGCCGCCAGTTTGCAGCCGAAGTACATCGACAGCGCGCCGGTCAAGGCGCCACCAGCGATGCTGGCCGGGATCACGCGCAGCGGGTCTTTGGCCGCAAACGGAATCGCGCCTTCGGAAATAAAGCACAGCCCCAGAATCATCGCGGCCTTGCCGGCTTCGCGTTCGGTCTGGGCGAACTTGCGCCGCGCCAGGAACGTGGCGATGCCCATGCCAATCGGCGGCACCATGCCTGCGGCCATGGTCGCGGCCATCGGCGCGCCGCTGGAAGCGGCCAGCAAGCCGACGGAAAACGCATACGCCGCCTTGTTGATCGGCCCACCCAAATCGACGCACATCATGCCGCCCAGGAGGATGCCCAGCAGCACCGCATTGGTGGTGCCCATGGTGCTGAGAAAGTCGGTCAGGCTGGTGAGCAGCCGTGCGACCGGCGGGCCGACCAGATAAATCATCGCAAGGCCGGTGAACAAACTCGCCAGCAATGGAATGATCAGGATCGGCTTGAGCGCCTCCAGGCTCTGCGGCAATTTCACCGCGCGGGTGATCAACTTGACGCAATAACCCGCGAGGAAACCGGCGAAAATCCCGCCGATAAACCCCGCGCCCAGCGTGCCCGCGAGCAGGCCGCCAATCATGCCCGGCGCGAGGCCGGGGCGGTCGGCAATCGAGTAGGCGATATAGCCCGCCAGCAGCGGCACCATCAGCATAAAGGCCTGGTCGCCGACGGTTTTGAGTGCCGCCGCCAAGGTGCCTTTTTCTTCAAAGGCATGAATGCCGAACACAAACGACAAGGCGATCAGCAACCCGCCGGCCACCACCATCGGCAACATGAACGACACACCGGTGAGCAGGTGTTTGTACACGCCGGTCTTTTCCGATTTTTTCGCCACCGCGCTGCCGGCCGCACTTTCCACTGTGCCTTCGGCCAAGGCTTTGTTGAGCGTGGCTTCGGACTGTTTGAGGGCAATGCCGGTGCCACAGCGGTAAATCTTCTTGCCGGCGAAGCGCTCGGTGGCCACTTCAATGTCGGCCGCCAGCAACACCACGTCGGCATTGGCGATGGCCTCCGGGCTCAAAGGCGTGCGCGCGCCCACCGAGCCTTGGGTCTCGACCTGCAAGTCGTAGCCCAAGCGCTTGGCGGTTTGCTGCAAGGCTTCGGCAGCCATAAAGGTGTGCGCTACGCCGGTGGGGCAGGCAGTGACCGCGACGATACGCGGCGCGGTGTTGGCTGCCTGCTGCGTCGCCACATAGACCTCAGCCTCTGCGGCGCCGCGACGCAATACTGCGTCTACATCCGCCAACGCCTGGGCCGGCGTGCTCTGGAACACACGCTTGCCGACAAACCGCTGCATCTCCACCGGCGTGCTGCTGACCAGCAACACCCAATCGGCGTCATCGAGCGTGGCCTGGGACAACTGGCGCTCCGGGTGCTGCACGTCCACCACTTCGACGCTGGTGTGCAAGCCCTGGCGCTGCGCGGCAGCGTCCAACAAGCGGGCGCACAGCACACTGGTGACCATGCCGTTCGGGCAGGCGGTAACAATGGCTAACTTCATCACAAACCCTCTTATTGTTCTGTCAGCGCGCGCACATGGACGCCGCTTTCGAGACGCGCCAACTGCGCGTCATCGCTGATGCCAAACCCGATCTGTGTGACGGCCATCGCGGCAATTGCCGTGGCGCGCCGCAAGGTGGTTTGCGGCAGATCAACCCTGAGCAAACCGTGCAGCATCCCGGCCAGCAGCGAATCGCCGGCGCCCACCGTACTGGCGACGCTGACCTTGGGCGGCGTGGCGTGCAGCGCGGTGCCCGGGCTGAACCAGTTCACGCCGTCGGCACCGTGGGACACCACCACATGTTCCACGCCTTGAGCGTGCAACCGCTCGGCGGCCTGGGCCTGTTGCGCGATGGAGTCCGTGGCGCAATCCAAGGCCTCGGCCAACTCTTCAGTGTTGGGCTTGATCAGCCACGGGCCCGCCTGCAAACCGGCGCGCAAGGCTTCGCCGCTGGTGTCGAGGGCGACTTTCAAACCGAGGCTTTTCAGGTGTACCAGCAAGCCCTGAAACCACTGCGCGCTGATGCCGCGCGGCAAACTGCCGGCAACCACCACCGCGTCGTGCCCCGGCGCAATCAGCGTCAGTTGATTGAGCAACGCCTGCTGGGCCTGCTCACTGACCTGCGGCCCCGGCGCATTGACGTCGGTGACCCGGCCGTCCTGCTCGGCGATCTTGATGTTGCTGCGGGTTTCGCCCGGTACGCGAATAAACGCGTCGGCAAAACCACGCCGGGCAATCAACGCCTCGAAGGCTTGCGGATTGTCCTCACCGAGAAAGCCGCCGACGGTGACGTGATGACCAAGGTCCGCCAACACTTGGGCGACATTCACACCTTTGCCGGCGGCATGGGTCAGCAGGGTTTCGCTGCGGTTGACCGCCCCCGGCTCCAGGCGTGCCAGGCGTACCGTAAGGTCCAACGCCGGGTTCAGCGTCAGGGTCAGAATCTTTGCCATTTACACGGCCTCCACTAGGGCTCGCACTTGCGCGGGCGAACCCACCGCAAGGGCTTTTTGCGCCAGGCTCTGGGCCTCGCTCAGACTGAATTCGCGTACCCGCGCCTTCACTTCAGGAATGCTGCGGGCCGACACGCTCAACTCATCCACTCCCAGCCCGATCAGCACCGGCACTGCCAGCGGGTCCGCCGCCAATTCGCCGCACACGCCGACCCACTTGCCATGGGCGTGGGCAGCACGCACGGTGATATCGATCAATTGCAACACCGCCGGGTGCAGGCCGTCGGCCTGGGCCGACAGCGTCGGATGGCCGCGATCGATAGCCAGCGTGTACTGGGTCAGGTCGTTGGTGCCGACGCTGAAAAAGTCGACTTCCTTGGCGAGTACCGGCGCGAGCAAGGCGGCGGACGGCACTTCGATCATGATGCCCAGCTGCAAGTCGGCGACCGGGATTTCCAGGCGCAGGCGCTCGGTCATGTCCCGGGCCGCGCGCCATTCATCGACGCTGCCGACCATGGGGAACATGATGCGCAGCGGTCGGTTGTCCGCCGAGCGCAGCAGCGCACGCAATTGCGCTTCCATGATCTGTGGGCGCTGCAAGGTCAGGCGAATACCGCGCACACCGAGGAAGGGGTTTTCTTCCTGGGCGATGGGCCAATACGGCAGCGGTTTATCACCCCCAACATCTAGGGTGCGCACCACCAGCGGGCGGCCGCCCAGGCCGTCGAGTACGCGGCGGTATTCGGCCTCCTGAGTGGCTTCATCCGGCGCTTGTGGGTGAGCCATGAAAATCAGCTCGGTACGCAGCAGGCCGATGCCTTCGGCGCCCTGCTCCACCGCGCCGGCAACACCGGCGCTCTCGCCGATATTGGCGAACACTTCCACGGCATGACCGTCACGGGTCAACGCCGGTTCGTGGCGCTGCGCCGAAGCCGCTTGCAGGCGCTGCTCGCGGGTGTCGCGCTCAACGCCGGCGCGTTGCAAGGTGGTGGCATCGGGGTCGACATGCAAGCGACCGCGCTGGCCATCGAGCAACAATGGCGTGCCGGACGCGAGCAGCAACACCGCCGCGCCCGCGCCTACCAAGGCGGGAATGCCCAGGGCCCGCGCGACGATGGCGCTGTGCGCCGTGGCGCCGCCACGCGCGGTGAGAATGCCGGCGACACGGGCCGGGTCCAGACGCGCGACGTCGGAGGGGCCGACTTCGTCCATCACTAAAATGTAGGGTTCGCTCGGCTCCTGGGCGGTTTCGACGCCGCACAATTGCGCCAGCACCCGACGGCCGATGTCGCGCAGGTCGGCGGCACGCTCGGCGAGCAAGGCATCCTGCAGCGACTCCTGCTGTTTGGCGGCGGCCTCGATCACGCTCATCCACGCCGCTTCGGCGCTCTCGCCCTGCTTGAGGCGGGTGTCGACTTCGTCGGTCAGTTCCGGGTCGTCGAGCATTTCCTGGTGGGTGATGAAGATCTCGCGGATGGCTTTGGCCTGGCTGCGTTCGATCAGGCCCTGGATATCGCGGCGCACATCGGCCAGGGCGCTCTGCAGGCGCTGGCGCTCAACGGCCGAGGACTCGCCGCGAAGGGGGTAATCGAAGACGTGCTGAATCTGGATATGTGCAGGCCCGATGGCGATGCCCGGCGCGGCAGCGATGGCCTGGATCTGGCTGCCGGCTGCGGGCGCGCTGATGGCCGGTTCGCTGTCGACGGTGGCGGGCTGGGCACTTACGGTCGGCAGTGGCTCGACCTCTTCGCCCAGACCCTCTTCTACCGCCGCGAGCAACGCAGGCAATGCATCGCCGGCAATTGTCGGTTCAGCGACAAACTCCAGCACCTGGCCGCGACGGGCGCCAAGGCTCAGCAACTTGCTCAAACTTTTCACCGACACGGCGCCCACCGGGCCATCCACCAGGCGCACGCGAATGTCGCCGTCAAAACCTTTCGCCAATTGCGCGAGGATCTTCGCCGGCCGCGCATGCAAGCCATGGGCGTTGGCCAGGGTGACGCGCACGCTGGGCCAGTCAGGCGGCAGTTCGCCGCCGAGCACTTCGAGCACCGCGCGGCTGCTGGTGGCACGGCCGAGTTCCTGGCCGCGCCCTTCAATGAGCAACGCACACAGGCGTTCGAGCAAACTCTGGTGCGCTTCGCCGAGGCTGGCCAGGCAAAACAAACCGTTGAGCGGCTGGCCGAGGTAACGCATGGGTTTGTCCGGCGTGACGAACGCAAGGCCCGGACGCTTGACCGTCTGCTCGCTGTGCAACCACCACAGGCCATCGCCCAGCGGCAACGCGTCGACCTGCTGCAACACGGCAGCAAAACCATTGCTCACGCAATCAGCCTGGCGCAGCAGACGCGCGCCTCGCCAGACAAGCTCCTCGAAGTCATCGGCGGACACGCCAAGGCTGATCATTTGCGCGTCCAGCGCCAGTTCCTGCGGCGCGCCTTGCAGCAGCTTCAGCAAGGCGTCAGCCGAACCGGCACGGCGCAGCGCCTGGCCCAGATCGGTTTCACCGAGGGCGCGGGTCAGCAATTGCAGCAAACGCAGGTGTTCATCGGATTTGGCGGCAATGCCGATGGCCAGGTAGACGATCTGGCCATCACCCCAGTCCACCCCTTCGGGGAACTGCAGCAGGCGCACGCCGGTGGAAAAAACCTGGTCGCGGGTTTCGGGGGTGCCGTGAGGGATGGCAATGCCTTGGCCGAGAAAGGTCGAGCCTTGGGCTTCACGCGCTTGCAAGCCACTGAGGTAACCCTCGGCGACCAGGCCGTCGGCCACCAGTTTGTCAGCGAGCAGGTGCAAGGCAGCAGATTTATCCACAGCCACCTGGCCCATGGATATCTGCTCTACAGTGAGCTCAAGCATGCCGTTCTCCTAGTTAGTGCGGTGGGCGCACTAGGTATTGTTTTGAATAAATCAGCGGGGCTGCGTTCAAAAATAGCTGACTGAGTGGTCAATTGGCAGTAGCCACTCAGTCACGAACGTCGTAAAAATACGCTGGCTGAAACGTTTAATCTAGAATTTATGGCAGATTACGCGCTAATTATGCAAGCTTGAAGCGCCACTCGGCGCTTGAGCTCAGCCAATAGTCGTGTGCAGTAATCGGTTACGATTGGACAAAATGTCGGGGCAAGCTCTAAAAAACAAGGAAATCCCGGTTTGAAACTCAGTGATATCGCACGTCTGGCCGGTGTGTCCGTGACCACCGCAAGCTACGTCATCAATGACAAGGCCGCGCAACAACGCATCAGCAGCGCAACCGTCGAACGGGTGCGCGCGGTGGTTGAAGCCCATGGCTTTACCCCAAACCCTCAGGCGGCCGGGCTGCGCAGTCGGCACACGCGCACCTTGGGCTTTATCCTGCCGGACCTGGAAAACCCCAGTTACGCACGGATCGCCAAATTGTTGGAACAAGGCGCACGGGCACGCGGCTATCAGTTGCTGATCGCCAGCTCCGACGATGAGGCCGAGAGCGAGCGCCAATTGCTGCAGCTGTTCCGCGCGCGGCGCTGCGATGCGCTGTTTGTGGCCAGTTGCCTGCCGGCCAGCGATGACAGCTACCGTGAGCTGCAAGCCAAAGGCCTGCCAGTGATTGCGATCGACCGGGTGATGGAAACGGAGCAGTTTTGCTCGGTGGTCAGTGATGACCGCCAGGCCTGCCAGCAGTTGACCAGCAGCCTGCTGCAACCGTTGCCCAAACAGATCGTATTGATCGGTGCGCGTCCCGAGCTGGGCATCAGCCAGGAGCGCGCCGCCGGTTTTCATGAAGCGCTGCAAGGCTTCACGGGTGAGGTCATCGTCGAACAGGGCGAGGCCTTCAGCCGAGATTGTGGCCGACAGCTGATGGAGCAACTTCTGCAACAACTGGGGCATTTGCCTGACGCGCTGGTGACCACTTCATACGTGCTGCTGCAAGGTGTGTTCGACGCGCTGCACGACTTCCCGCTCAAATCCCGGCCGCTGCGCCTGGGCACTTTTGGTGACACCCAGTTGCTGGACTTTCTGCCGCTGCCGGTCAACGCCATGGCCCAGCAACATCAGCTGATTGCCGACACCGCCCTGCGCCTGGCGTTGGCCGCCATCGAGGAAGAACAGTACCAACCGGGCGTGCACGCCATCGGCCGGACCTTCAAGCAGCGTATTCACGAGGCTTGAGCGTGGAGCTGATCGACACCCATACCCACCTGGATTTCCCGGACTTCGACCATGATCGCCGGCAAGTCCTCGCCCACAGCCGCCAACTCGGCGTGCAGCGCATGGTGGTGTTGGGCGTGTATCAGCAAAACTGGCAACGGCTGTGGGACCTGGTGCAGGAAGACGAAGGCTTGTTCGCCGCCTTTGGCCTGCACCCGGTGTACCTCGATGAGCATCGCCCCGCCGACCTGACAGAGCTGGGCGACTGGCTGACGCGCTTGAAGGGCCACCGGCAACTGTGCGCCGTCGGTGAAATCGGCCTGGATTACTTTCTCCAACAGCTGGACCGCGAGCGCCAGCAGCGTCTGTTTGAAGCGCAGCTGAAACTGGCAGTGGACTTCCAGCTCCCGGCCTTGCTGCACGTGCGCCGCAGCCACGCAGCGGTGATCGCTACCCTCAAGCGCATTCGCCTGCCACGCGGTGGCATCATCCATGCGTTTGCCGGCAGTTTTGAGGAAGCCCGCGAGTACATCAAGCTGGGTTTCAAACTCGGCCTGGGCGGTGCCGCCACGTGGCCGCAGGCGCTGCGCATGCACAAAGTACTCGCGCGATTGCCCCTAGACGCGGTGGTGCTGGAAACCGACTCGCCCGACATGGCGCCCGCCATGTACCCAGGCCAGCGCAACAGCCCGCAACACCTGCCGGACATCTGCGCCGACTTGGCCGAACGCATGGCGATCAGCCCATTACTGCTGGCCGAGACGAGCGCACGCAATGCGCGCGAGCTGTTCAACTGGTAGCGGTTTGACCGCCTGCAAGTTCAATGTCAGCCGTTGCCGATGGCGGGCGTAACGCAACACGAGAAAGTGCATCAGCACCGCCACCAGCGAAACGTTGAGTTGCCCTACAACGCTGAGCAACCCGACCCACTCAGCCACCAGCGCCACAATCAGCACCGAGCAGGTCAATACCACCATGCTCGGGGCCACCATGGCCCAGTGGTCCAGCGCCTTGAACTGGCGCAACTGCCTGGGGCATATCAACTGCAGGGTACGTTGGCAATAGGGGCATTCGAAGGGCTCGTGGATGGCAATCGCATTCACTTGCCAGGGCTTGAGTTCAAACGTGATGTCGCAATGGGCGCAATGCCCTTTGATCCCCATGGCAGTGGCCATCGCTGTGCCTCCCTTGAACCGTGACGGGTTGAAACAAATTCTCACCCATTCAGGCATTCAAAAAAGGCATACAGAGAAATCAGGACGGGCACCACGGCCCACAAAGGCCAAGTCCTACGCGCCTGCCCTACACACGAAACGCGCCGATCAATTGCTTCAACTGGACGACTTGCACCGACAGCAGCCGACTGGCCGTTTCGGTCTGATGCGCGCCCTCGGCGGCATGCTCGCCCGCACGATTGATGGCAACGATGTTCTGGTCGATATCGTGGGCAACGGCGGTTTGCTGCTCCACGGCCGCGGCAATCTGCTGGTTCTGATCGACGATCATACCGACGGCGCCCAGGATATTTTCCAGGGCTTGCTGGACCTTTTCCGACTGCCCCACGGTGCCATTGGCCATGGCATGGCTGGTGCCCATGGCCTTGACGGCCGCGCCGACACCGCTATGCAGTCGGCTGATCATCTGTTCGATTTCTTCAGTGGACTGCTGGGTGCGTCGGGCCAGGGTGCGCACCTCGTCGGCCACCACGGCAAAACCGCGGCCCTGCTCGCCGGCGCGCGCCGCCTCAATAGCGGCATTCAGCGCCAGCAGGTTGGTTTGTTCGGCGATGCTCTTGATCACCTCGAGCACGCCACTGATCGACTGGCTGTCGGTGGCCAATTGGTTGATGACCTGCACTGACGCCTCTATCTCTGACGCCAGGCTCGCGATGCTGCCCTGCTGGGATTGCACCAGGCCCCGGCCGCTGACGGTTTCGTCGTTGACGCTGTGGGCACTGCTGACCGCCGCCGCCGCACTGCGCGCCACTTCCTGGGCGGTGGACGACATCTGGTTCATGGCCGTCGCCACCTGCTCGATCTGGCTGCGCTGCCCGGAAACCGCCTGGTTGCTGTGGGCCGACACGGCTTGCACTTGACCGGCTTGCCACTCGACCTGGCAGACGGTGTGACCGACGCGCTCGATCAAGTCATGAATCCTGGCCACCGTGCCGTTGAATACCTGGCCCAACTCCCCGAGTTCGTCGCGGCTGTGGGCAACAAAGCTGACGGTCATGTCGCCGCCCGCGACCTTGTCCATCATCGCCCCCAGGCGACGCAACGTGGTGCGGGTCGACGCATAGAAACCGGCATACAAATAAAAGATCAGCACAAACACCGCCACCAGCGCCGAGATCAGCACCACCATGTGCGTGCGTTTTTGAGCCAGACGCTGCTCAAGTTGCCGTTCGAGAAACGTCAGGGTCGCTTCATTGAGTTGGTAGGTTTGAGCCATCAACTGGCTGACGCTTTCATAAAAACCCTGCCACGGCGCATCGAGGGTTTCGGCCATCACCACCTGCTCTTCAAACAACTCGCTGCCGTGCTTGAGACTCGCGCTGCTGGCCGTCGCCAGCGGGTCGAGCGCCGTATGCGCGGCGGTGCTGGCGCCCAGTGCGTCCTGCAACTTCAGGGCGTACTCGGCCTGGAGTTTTTCCAGTTGCTGCAGCAGTTCATCAAAGCGCGTACTGGACGATGAATTCAGAAACCCCTGGCCCAAGGAGTACGCGCCCATGGCCCGCCCTTCACCCAGGGTTTGGGTGACTTGCGGGGTAACGCTGGTGACCAGCTCGCTGAGTTGGCGCAAATCGCCCTGAGGGTCACGGCTCAAGCCGGACTGGCTGGCGATGATCTGGCTGAGCATCTGGGCCTTGTTGAGCAATTTGCCAATCAGCGCGCTTTTGCTCAGCAGCGAGGTTTCCTGTTGCTGAGCCTTGAATACGGCGATCATCTCGTCGCGCTTGCCATCAAAAACACGCGTGTGTTCAGGGTCGCCGGTCATCGCGCTGAGGCCTTGCAGGCGGCTCAACACGCTCTGTTCCAATGCACTGATCTTGCCCTCCAGATCACCGGCCTTGCCGGACTGCCCCAGCACCGCGTTGATCTGCACCTGGTTATTGAGGGTTTCCAGGTCACGGCGCAGCGCCAGGCTGCGGCCGAGCAGATCGAGGCTTTGCAGTTCGATGCGAGTGCCCTGCCATTGCGACCAGGAATCACGCACCAGGAAATAGTTGGTGGCCAGCATCGGCAGCAGGAACAGCACGCTGATCAGGTTGAATTTCATGCCGAAACTCAGGCGGTTCATCAGCGCGACGGCGGGATAGAGCAAGCTCTTCACAGGTGAACTCCCTTTCTATTATTTTTATTGAGGCGCAGGGGCGCAGCGGCAGATAGCCACTATTTGGCGCTCTGCCTGTATAGCTCAATTTGAAAGGGAGTTTTGTAACGTAAGGTTAACGAGCTGTGGTGAGCGGTTTTTTGTGGCGTGGCTACAAAGTCCCTCGCCACAAAAACCCGGTCGTCTGGCCAGCTACGGCAGTACGGTCCAGATCGCAAACCCGGCATACCACAGCACCGCCGCGCGCAGCAGCAGTTCCCACAGCCGATCCAGGCTGTTGATACCCTCAGGCCCCACCACGGGCGGTGGGATTTCAGCCGCCGCCAGGCCGACTTTTTCTACCAGTTGTGCAGCGCTGATGTCCCAGCTCAACAACTCATGCAACATCACGCGCCCGACCGCGACAAAGTTACCCACCAGGGCAAAACTTGCCGCCAGAAGGCGCACCGGCACCCAGTCAAACGCGTGACGCAATTGCCCGGCACGCTCGGCGACTTGCGGGTTCTGGCTGTATTCGCTGGCCAATGCCAATAGGCGATACGCCAACGCCGCCACCGGCCCCAACAGGAAGTACCAGAAGATCACTGCAAAAAAGCTTTGGTAGGCCTGCCATAGCAAATGGCCTTGAACGCGCTCCAGCAGTTGCTCGCCATTGTCAGCCACCACCTTCAGGTCTCGTTCGGCCACATGCTCGGCGGCCTGCAGGTCACCGCGTCGCCATGCATCGCGAAATGGCCCAAGCCCAGCCAGCAGATCGCCGCGCCCAAGGCTGTAAATCACCACCAGCAGATGCACCGGCAGCGCCAGCAGGCCATAAGCCACTGGTTCCAGCACCAACAGCAACAACGCCAGCAAGGCCACCGGCAGTAACACCAGCAGGACAAGAATCAGCCAGGGCCGCTTCCCCATACGCGGGCTGGATTCCAGCTTGGCCAGCTCACGCAACCATCCACCGTCGCGTTGTAACCGCTGACGCAAGGCCGAGAACTTCTCGATCCAGACCGCCAACACCAACACCAGGAAACTCATCGTGCGTGTCCTCCATCCTGCAGGGCGCTGCGAAAGCGCGTCCAATCAAAAGCCGGGCCCGGGTCGGTCTTGCGACCCGGTGCGATATCACTGTGACCACAAATACGCTGCCGGGTGATGTCTGGATAAGCCGCCAGCAGCTGTCGTGTGAGGTCAATCAGCGAAACATACTGAGCCTCGGTAAACGGTAGCTCGTCCGTCCCTTCCAGCTCGATTCCCAGGGAAAAGTCATTACACACCTCGCGCCCCTCGAAGCTCGATATCCCGGCATGCCAGGCGCGGTCCAGGCACGACACAAATTGCGTCACGCTGCCGTCGCGCTCAATCAGAAAATGCGCAGACACCCGTAGGTCGGCAATGCCTTCAAAGTAAGGATGTTGCGTGACATCCAGGCGATTCTGGAAAAACTCATGCACCTTGCCGGTGGCAAACTGTGCCGGTGGCAGGCTGATGTTATGCACCACCAACAGTGAGATCTCGCCGGCGGGGCGCTCGTTGAAGTTGGGCGAAGGGCAATGGCGAATGCCCTGGCACCAACCGCTGGTGGGGTCCAACTGCATACGGGTTCCTTGATTGAGACGAGGTGTTACCAGTATGCCGCGTTCAGGCCTGCGGTTGCGATCACTTGCCGCGATTGAGTTGACGCAGGTTGCCCACCACGCACGCCAGCGCGCGGTCGAACAGCAGCCCGTCGTCCAGGGTACGCAGGGCTCCGCGCTTGAACGCCATGGCCAACTGGTCGGCACTTTTCTCCAGGACTTTGAGCCCGGTACGGCTGACAAAAATGTAGCTGTTGGCCGGCGCCATGATCGCCGTCAACTTGCAGCGCAACGCTGTGGTTTCGTCCTGCTGGAACTCAAACCAGCCACCAACGCGCAGCTGGTGAGCCTTGAGCAGGTCCGGGTCATCGCTCGGCAAGGGTTGCAGTGAATCAGGCAACCCGACACTGAACGAAAACGGCTCACGCACTTTGATCAGCGCGTCGATGCATTCGCCTTCGGCAGACTGAACATGCATGGCTTGCAACTGAACAAAAAACTCACGGGTGCTGAAAGGGTCGAACGCCGCGCTGGTCAAGCCGTTGCGCAACGCCGTGAGCAGCCCGGGCAGTTGCTCCAGCAGGTGCCGGCCGGCCTCGGTGCCTGTCTGCAGGCCCACACTCCAGATCAACTCGTCCATGGTCCGCACGCCCGCCTGCCACTGCACCGATTGTTCGCCGTGCTTGAGGCTGGCCAACAACAGCACCTGGCTCCACGCCTGTTGCAGAAAGCGCACCACCGATTGCGGCAAGACCTTGCCGAGCAAGCGCCGATTGAGCAGATCGGCCACACGTTCACGTGCGGCGTGCGTGCGTATGCGCCCCTCTTCGGCTTCACGGGTGTGTTGTTCCAGCAACGCGCTACGGCGTTGTTCATCCGAGGTGAACGCCGTGAACTGCGCCAGCAGTTGGGAAAAAATCGTCAGGTCTTCGACGAAGTCATTCAACAAACACTGCACCACTTGCTCAATATGCAGGTACAGGCTGTCGCGCTGATAGCCATCGTGCGGGCTCCAGCCCATGGCAGCCGAGGCGATTTCATTAAGCAGTCGACGTGCCGGGTGGCTGGCGCGGCTGAAGAGGCTCTTGTCCAGCACCGCCACTTTCAACATCGGAATCTGCAAGCGCGCGATCAAGCCCTTGAACGCATCAGGCACGGTGCGATCGTTGAGGATGAACTCGAAGAGCAAGGCGACCAGATTGATCACATCTTCATCGGCGCCTTCCACCACACGCGACTTGCCACTCTTGACGCTGACGCGGGTCAACAGTTGTTCAAGCTGGTTACGCAGGTCGAAATCGTCTTCGGCCTCAGGTTCTGGCACATATTGTTGCAAGTGCGAGAGCAGGCGCAGCAGGTCGCGCGAGGCAATGGGTTGCGGTTCGGCGCAGGCTTCCAGGGTAGGCGCCACGCTGCCACGCACCGCCGCCAACAAAACCTGCAGGGCGGCGAAGGCTTGCTGGCCGTTCTCATCCTGGGGCGGGTCGATGGTTGGCGGGTTGCCTTCACGCTGCTGGTCACGGGCGGCACGCCCACCAGGCCGACGCGAGGGCACCGCCTTGAGTTCGGGCAAAACCCCGGTGGCGACCAGCAACTGATTGGCTTCGCCGAACAATTGGTCGGCGTCACTGAGCACGTACTTTTCAAACAGTTTGAGCATGATCAGCTTGACGCGAATCTCTACGCCCAGGCTGCGCCCCGCGCGCAAAAAGAACTCGCACAGCAGCGCCGGACCCAACGGGTTGTCGCGCTCGCTCAGAGGCTTGCCAAGCAATGCACTCAAGCGCGCGGTCAGTTGGCCCAGCGCCAGGCCATCGCGATGTCGCACCCGGCCGAGCATGGCCTCCAGCGCAACGGCCTTTTCCAATTCGTCGCTGGACGTGCCGCGCGCCGCCTCATACGACACCACCGGCACCAAATGCGGCTCGCCTGGCTCTGCGTGGCCCAGACTGGCGAAAGCGGCAAACAGCTGCTCCATGAACACGCGTTCAAAATTTTTGCGCTTTAGGCGCAAGTCACGCATCGCTTCAAAGAAGATGTGATGGTCAACGTTACTGCGAGCCTTGTCGGCCATTTCGAACAGCGTGTCATCGGCGTTATCGAACAGTTCCTGCAGACCTTGCTGCAACTGTTGGGCAGCCTTGTCGCGAACCTGCAGCAACACCACCGGCAGGCGCGCAAGCGGCGATGGCGTGGCGTGCGCCTTGTTGATTGGCACCACCTTTCCGTCAATGTGCATCCTGGCCTCCTGAAACGGCGGTGTTGGGGTGGGGAACGATCAGCTACAGGCCCCGATGGGGGCTGCGAAAACCGGTTATCACCAGGACGTCAAAGCTATGACGCCAATTGCAAGGCGCAGGATTATCTTGCAAATGAGGGTAGTTGCGCCAGCAAACTCTGCCTTTGCTGTGTAAATGAGTGTTGAGTATGGGTTCACAGCCGCGCTGCCCCTATAATCCGAGGCACTTTGTTTGTGGAGCCTGTTATGCCGAATCTCCGTCTTGCCGACCTCACCGCCGAAATCGAAGCCAACGTGCGCCGTGCACTGCTGGAAGATATCGGCAGCGGCGACATCACTGCGCAATTGATTCCGGCCGAACGGCTGGCGAAGGCTACGATCATCACCCGCGACGCGGCCGTCATCGCCGGTACGGCCTGGGTCGATGCAGTGTTCCGCCAGCTCGATCCGCGGGTCGCGGTGCATTGGCAGGTTGCCGACGGTGAGCGTGTCAGTCCCAACCAGGCGCTGTTCCACCTTGAGGGCCCTGCCCGCTCACTGCTCAGCGGCGAACGCTGCGCGTTGAATTTTCTGCAGATGCTGTCAGGCGTTGCCACGCGCGCTCAGTACCTGGCGGATTTCGTCGCCACGACTCAGGTCAAACTGCTGGACACCCGCAAAACCCTGCCGGGCCTGCGCCTGGCGCAGAAATACGCGGTGACCTGCGGCGGTTGTCATAACCACCGCATCGGGTTGTATGACGCATTCCTGATCAAGGAAAACCATATCGCGGCGTGCGGCGGGATTGCGCAGGCGATTGCCGCCGCGCACAAGATCGCGCCGGGCAAGCCGGTGGAAATCGAAGTGGAAAGCCTGCTGGAACTGCGCGAAGCGCTGGCGGCGGGCGCCGACATCATCATGCTCGACGAATTGAGCCTGGATGACATGCGTGAGGCCGTGCGCCTGAATGCGGGCAAGGCCAAGCTGGAGGCCAGCGGCGGGATCAATGAAACCACGCTGCTGCCCATCGCCCAAACCGGAGTGGACTACATCTCCATCGGCGCAATGACCAAGGATGTGAAGGCGGTGGACTTGTCGATGCGGCTGAGCATCTGACGCTTTAATGCAAGCGCCGGCAAGCCGGCGCCTGCACAGTGTTTCAGATCGCGAGATTGTTCATCCCGCAATACTCGTTCCAGTCGACACCCAGCACCTCGGCGGCCTCCTTGTGCAAGGCCAGACGTGCGGCCTCGAACTCTTCCGGCGTCGAGGTGTACTTGAGGGTCAATTCCCATGGCTGCAGGCCCTGGGCCTCGGCCTCATCCTCAAATGACCATTGGATCTGGTCCCTTTGATCATCGGCGCTCAGGTCCTTGATCTCATCCAGCAGTTCCGGCGACTCCGCAACGTACTTTTTGAGGGCTGCTTCGTGCCGCGCTTCCTGGGTCATTTCTGGTGTGGTCATGTTGTTCTCTTAGATCGAGGAATGGGGATGCATCTGGGTCATCAAGGTTGCGCAGATACGAAAGAGCAAGCATGAATGCCGGCTCGTCTGGCCTTCAGAACCATTCTGGGATCATCTGAAAACAGTGTTGCCTTTTAAAACAGTGTTGCCTTGTGCCCGAGACAG
Organism: Pseudomonas sp. LBUM920; assembly: GCF_003852315.1. Taxonomy (NCBI): domain Bacteria; kingdom Pseudomonadati; phylum Pseudomonadota; class Gammaproteobacteria; order Pseudomonadales; family Pseudomonadaceae; genus Pseudomonas; species Pseudomonas edsoni (SeqCode). Next base: position 933,725 of record NZ_CP027762.1, on the reverse strand, counting down.
GAATCGAACCTGCGACCTTCGCGTTACGAGTGCGCTGCTCTACCGGCTGAGCTACACGGGCGGTGGGCTAAAGCTAGCACCGCATTGGGCAGGCGGCAACTAACTCGCCTACCGCCCGACGGCCGTCAGGCCCCGTCGGCGCCGCAGCCTTTGGCAACGTATTGCGCTTCAGCCGTGGTCGCGCACGTCCAGCCCGTGGTGGCGCTGCGCGTCAACGTGATGGTCTTGCCCAGCACGGGCGCAGGCGCATCAAGAATTTCACAGCGAATGGAGCCTGCGCCGGTGGCCACATCGCCTGCCACGTCGATCTTGCAATTGGCAGTGGGACTGGTGCCGCCGATCAAGGTCAGGGTCGGTACGGTGCCCTGGTTGAGGGTGTCCTCGAAACCTGCCTTCAGCGCGGAGACTTCAGCCAACCCCGCGGTGAACTTGGCCTTGGCCTGGTACTTGGTATACATGGGCAAACCGATAGTGGCCAAAATGCCGATGATTGCCACGACGATCAACAGCTCGATCAAGGTAAAGCCTTTCTGACGCATCACATTCACTCTCCAGAATAAAAAACGCTCACAAGGCGCGTCCTGCGCCCCGCATTGTGCAACGGCGCCAGTGTACTCATCCACGCACGACCAATCGCCTGCAATACGCACAATCTGACATTTTATCCTTCGCCGCCAGCCTGTCCGAATCCCTCACCTGACTAAGCTATAAATCTTCAACGACCTGTGTGCGGAAACGTGACATGAATGACGCTGCAACGATCTACGCCTGGGAAGGCATCAACCGCAAAGGACGCAGAGTCTGCGGGCAAACCACAGGCCAGAACCTGGCGCTGATCAAGGCACAACTGCGCGAGCAAGGGATTTGCCCCGGCCGCATCCGCAAGAAAACCCCACGCCTGCCAAGCTTCGCCCCGCCGATAAAACCCGCCGATATTGCCCTGTTCACCCGCCAGCTGGCGACATTACTGAAGGCTGGCATACCGCTGTTGCAGGCGTTCGACATCATTGGCGAAGGCTTCGACAACCGCCTGATGCGCCAGCTCATCAAGGGCTTGAAACAGGAAATCGCTGCCGGCAACAACCTGGCGGCCGCGCTGAAAAAACAACCGCGCTATTTCGATGACCTGTATTGCCACCTGATTGCCGCCGGCGAGCACGCCGGCGCCCTGGAAACGCTGCTGGAGCGCGTTGCCATCCATCTGGAAAAAAGCCAGCAGCTCAAGGCGCGCATCAAGAAGGCCATGACCTACCCCATTGCCGTCATTGTGATTGCAGGCCTGGTCAGCACGGTCTTGCTGATCCACGTGGTGCCGCAGTTCCAGAACCTGTTTGCCGGTGTCGATGGCACACTGCCGGGCTTCACCCTGAGTGTCATAGCCTTGTCCGAGTTCCTGCAGCATGCCTGGTGGATGGTGGCACTGGGCCTGGCCGCGACACTTATCGGGCTGCGCCACGCCTACCGCGAATCTGCCGGTCTTCGTCACTGGCTGGACCTTGGTTTGTTGAACGCGCCACTGGCAGGCACACTGGTGAAAAAAACCGCGGTTGCCCGCTACGCCCGCACACTCTCAACGACCTTCGCCGCGGGCGTGCCGTTGGTGCAGGCGCTGGATTGCGTGGCGGGAGCGGTGGGAAATGGGTTGTTCAAACAGGCGATCGAGCATATGCGTCACGATGTATCCACTGGCATGCAGTTGCACCAATCCATGGCCAACAGCCGCCTGTTTCCCAGTATGGCAATCCAGATGACGGCCATCGGGGAAGAATCGGGAACCCTGGACCGCATGCTGGAAAAAGTCGCCAATCACTACGAGGCCGATGTGCAAAACCTGGTCGATAACCTCACCAGCCTGATGGAGCCCCTGATCATGGTGGTATTGGGCGGCATCGTTGGCGCACTGGTGATAGCCATGTACCTGCCAGTGTTCCAGCTGGGGTCGGCATTTTGAACCCGTTGCTGAATGAACAACCGTGGCTCTTTGTCGGGCTGTCAGTGGTGCTGGGCCTGATTGTCGGCAGTTTCCTCAATGTGCTGGTGTGGCGCCTGCCGAAAATGCTCGAGCGCGAATGGCGCGCCCAGGCCCAGGAGGTGCTCGGCTTGCCTGCTGACCCTGGGGGCCCGGCTTACAACCTGGTGCGCCCTCATTCCTGCTGCCCCCGGTGCAATCATCCGATTCGCGCGTGGGAAAATATTCCGCTGCTCAGTTACCTGCTGCTCAAGGGTCGTTGTGCCCATTGTCGTGAACCTATCAGTGCCCGCTACCCGATCACCGAACTTGCCGGCGCGCTGGTCTCGGCGGCGGTAGCTTGGCATTTCGGCTTCGGCTGGCAAGCCGGTGCAGTGATGCTGCTGAGCTGGGGGTTGCTGGCGATGAGCCTGATCGATGTGGATCATCAACTGCTGCCCGACGCTCTGGTGTTGCCGCTGTTATGGCTGGGGCTGATTCTCAACAGCGTGGGCTTGCTGGCAACGCTGCCGGATGCGCTTTGGGGGGCGGTCATCGGATACATGAGCCTGTGGACGGTGTTCTGGCTGTTCAAGATGATCACCGGCAAGGACGGCATGGGCTATGGCGACTTCAAGTTATTGGCCTTGCTCGGCGCCTGGGGTGGCTGGCAGATTCTGCCGATGACACTGCTGATGTCTTCGTTGCTCGGGGTGCTTGCAGGGCTGATCCTGCTGCGCTTGCGCAAGCCCCAGGGGTCGGCACCGATGCCGTTTGGTCCGTGTCTGGCGATTGCCGGCTGGATTGCATTGCTCTGGGGTGGTCAAATAACCGGCTTCTATTTGCAGTCCGTCGGTTTCAAATGACCACTTCTGTCGCAACACCCTGGATTCTTGGCCTCACCGGCGGCATCGGCAGCGGCAAAAGCGCGGCCGCTCAGCACTTCATGGACTTGGGCATCGACCTGGTCGACGCCGACCATGCCGCGCGCTGGGTGGTTGAGCCCGGCCGCCCGGCATTGAAGCAAATCGCCGAGCACTTCGGTGCAGGCGTGCTGTTACCCGACGGCCAGCTGGACCGCGCCGCGTTGCGCAAACTGATCTTTGAGGTGCCGCAAGAACGCCGCTGGCTGGAAGCCTTGCTGCACCCGCTGATTGGCGAGGAGATTCGCAGCCACCTGGCGCGCGCGCGGTCGCCTTACGCGATCCTGGTGTCACCGCTGCTGATCGAGTCCGGCCAGTACAGCATGACCCAGCGCATCCTGGTGATTGACGTGCCGCAATCACTGCAAATTCAGCGTACCCTGCAGCGCGACGGCATCAGCGAACAGCAGGTGCAGGCGATTCTGAAGGCCCAGTCCAGCCGTGAAGACCGCCTGAACCATGCCGATGACGTGCTGGTCAATGACCAGGACCTCGCCTGGCTGCACAGCGAGGTCGAGCGACTGCACCACTTTTACCTTACTTTGTGTGGAGGCCGATCATGAGCCAACCTATGACCGTCGACTGCCCAACCTGCGGTGCACCCGTGGAATGGAAAACAGACAACCTCAATCGGCCGTTTTGCTCGGACCGTTGCAAACTCATCGACCTGGGCGCCTGGGCATCAGAGGAGCACAAGATTCCGGTCAGCCCGGATGCCGAAGACGACCTGTTCTCCGAAGACTTTCAGCCTAAGCACTAAGGCCGCATAAAGGCGTATTCCTGCTGGTCGTCGAGGTTCTCTGCAAGGTATTGCAGCTCGTCGGCCAGGTCTTCGAAACTGCGCACACCTTTACTCTGCTGCACCACGGCGCTGAGCATGGCGCGCAAGGTCAAGCCTGGGTCGAAACCGATTTCCTGTGCGGCGTCCTGACTTCTGCGCAACTCCTGCCGTGCCCATTCATACACACTCATGCCCTGCGCTCCTTCAAGAATTTCGCAGAGCATGGGCCTGTGTGGCCGCCCGGGATTTGATCTGGGTCAACGCCGCGAATCGTCGTCCTTCCATGGCGCAGAGAGATAGCGCGTACGGTTGAAGGTCTCAAGCCACTCCGGGGAAAACACCACCAGGGCGCTGATGACCATGCCGTTGATAAAGGCTTCGGGGAAGATAATCAGCCACAGGTAGCCGATAAAGTCTTCCAGCCACTCCGGCATCGCAAAACGCCCGTCAAACCACAGCAACCCCAGCGCAGCCAGCAAACAGAGCAGCGCCGACAGTGCGGCGGCGAAAAAGCCCGAGCAGAAGATATACACAAAGGGATTGCGGGGTTGGGCGCGCTCTACCAGCACTGCACAGCCTTCCGTAACCAGCACCGGCAACACGATCAGCAGCAGGCCATTGACCCCGACGGCGGCCAAGTCCTGACGCCCCAGCAACACCAGCCCGAACTGCGCCGCCAACCCGCCGACGATTGCCAGAGGCCAGTCGAGCAGCAGGGTCACGGCGGTCATGCCGATAAAGTGGTAGGAAACGCCCGTATCGAAATCCCGCCGCACCAGCCACAACATGAACAGCGCGAACACCGTACCAAACAGCAGATGCTGACGCCGCCGGTCGGCGAACAGCTCGACCCATGGCGAGCGCAGGATTGCCCACATCACCACGGGCGCATACAACAGCCAGCCGATGCTGAGGGTTTCCGGCGCCAGCACGGCGGCACTGATCACGGCTTCACCTGCTCCAGTGCCTGGCGCAGCTCGTCGGCGGAGCTGTATTCGTGCTGCGCAATCAACTTGCCGCTATCGAGTTGCAGCCACAGCACTTTATCCACAGCCCCTGGGTAACGCGGGGCAATACGCGCATCACGGTCCAGCATGACCCGGTAGTTGTAGGCCTGCATCGCCGGCACGGCGAACAGCTTGGCGATGAGCCGGGGCATGCGCTGGATATCGGCGATGAACACCGCGTGGCGCGCCTCGAGGTAGCCCTTGGGCTGGCCTTGCAGCGCGGCATCTACCTGCTTGGCGGCGTCCATGCTGCGGGCTACCAGCAAAATCTGCGCCTGGTCATCCAGGGTGTAGGCCTGGTCGAACTGGTCGAGCAGGGTCCATGGCGCCACGCGCTCACCCACCTCAACGGCTTGGGCCCACAACGGTAAAAGACTCAGCAACAGCACCACGAAAAACTTCACCGCAGACTCCTTGATTCGAATGAGGGTCGAGTAGCCAGTCTACACCGGCCGTTTAAAGCAAGACTTCCTGCGGTCATCATTTGGACGCTAAGCTGCAAATATGGATGACTCAGATTACTTGCGCCTGCTCACCGTAGCGGCCGAACAAGCCAATGCGTTCCTGTCCAATGCCCGCAAATGGGAGCGTGAGCGTTGGGTCTGCCAGCGCCTGCTGCAAGGCTTGAATGTGCCCTACCGGGCCGAGGAGTTTCATGCCGCCGGTCAAGAACCGCCGGATGTGTTGTTTCGCGACGCCTGTTTCGAGGTGTTTTTTGTATTGGATGAAGGCCGGCGCCTGAACGACGAATGGCGCGATGAGTTGCTGCGCCGACGCAGCGCGTTTTCCCTGAGCCAGTTGGTCCGGCGCGAAGCCAAGCCGCGGCGCATCCCCGCCCATGAATTCCTGTTGCGCCTGGCGCCGACGCTGCGCAAAAAAGCGCACAACTATAAAGAACGCGGCATTGACCTGGGCGAGCTGGACCTCATCGCCTTCACCAGTCTCAAGCGCGAAGTGCTGGACCTCAACAGCCATTTTCCGCCCCCTACCGAATACTTGCGCCAGGGCTGGCGCTCGCTGTCGCTGGTCGGGCCGACCTTTGCCCGGGTGCTGTTCGCTCATCCTGATGCCCCGGATTTCTTGCGCAACAACTTGGGCCGCAGCATAGTATTCGACGTGGGCATCAGCCTGTGACGCGGGCACAGGCTACGCTTGTGGCGACACCGCCAATCTGCTGACTGTAACGTGGCGCCCTTTTGCAACGTCTACCTGACGAGGCCTTTATGACCAGCCGCCTGAACCCCGATGACCAACAGCATGTCGAAGAGTACCTGCAACTCTCCCAGAACCGAGTCGAGCGCAAGCCTTTCCGGCCGTGGCTGCTCCTTGGTGTGGTGCTGGTGGCGGTGATCGGGCTCGGTCTGCTGAGCCGCCTTTTGAGTTACCTGACGCTATGAGCTGCCTGGCGCTCGCGGGGGTAACTGCTCCGATTTCTTTTAGCCTTGCGAGATATCCCCATGACCCATCGTATTATTATCGTCGGCGGCGGCGCCGGCGGCCTGGAGTTGGCTACCCGCCTGGGTAAGACTCTGGGCAAGCGCGGTACCGCCAGCGTTACGCTGGTGGACGCCAACCTGACCCACATCTGGAAGCCACTGCTGCACGAAGTAGCTGCCGGCTCGCTGAACTCTTCTGAAGACGAACTCAATTATGTTGCCCAGGCCAAATGGAACCACTTCGAGTTCCAGCTGGGGCGCATGAGCGGACTTGACCGCGAACAGAAAAAGATTCAGCTGGCCGCCACCCTTGACGAAGAAGGCCGCGAACTGGTGCCGGCGCGCGTGCTGGGCTATGACAGCCTGGTGATCGCAGTCGGCAGTACCACCAATGATTTCGGCACCGAGGGCGCAGCGCAACACTGCCTGTTCCTCGACACACGCAAACAGGCCGAGCGTTTCCACCAGCAGTTGCTCAACCACTACCTGCGCGCCCATGCCGGGCAGACCGATACCATTGAACAGATCAGCGTTGCCATCGTCGGCGCCGGCGCCACCGGCGTTGAGCTGGCCGCCGAGCTGCATAACGCCGCCCACGAGCTGGCAGCGTACGGCCTGGACAAGATCAAACCGGAAAACATGCACATCACCCTGATCGAAGCCGGCCCGCGGGTATTGCCCGCGTTGCCGGAACGAATTGGCGGGCCGGTGCATAAAACCCTGGAGAAACTCGGGGTCACCGTGCTGACCAATTCGGCGGTCAGTGAAGTGACGGCCGACGCCCTGATCACCAGCAGCGGCCAGGTCATTCCGGCCAGCTTGAAGGTGTGGGCCGCCGGGATTCGCGCGCCGGGCTTCCTCAAGGACATCGACGGTCTGGAAACCAACCGCATCAACCAATTGCAGGTGTTGCCGACGCTGCAGACCACCCGCGACGAAAATATCTTCGCCTTTGGCGACTGCGCCGCCTGCCCGCAACCAGGCACCGACCGCAATGTACCGCCCCGCGCACAAGCAGCTCACCAGCAGGCTTCGTTGCTGGCCAAGTCACTGAAACTGCGGATTGAAGGCAAGGACCTGCCGTCCTACAAGTACACCGACTACGGCTCGCTGATCTCGCTGTCACGTTTCTCGGCGGTGGGTAACTTGATGGGCAACCTGACCGGCAGCGTGATGCTGGAAGGCTGGCTGGCGCGGATGTTCTATGTATCGCTGTACCGCATGCACCAGATGGCGTTGTACGGTTTCTTCCGCACGGCCATGCTGATGCTCGGCAGCAAGATCGGGCGCGGAACCGAGCCAAGGCTCAAGCTGCACTGATTGACTGAACGGCAGGAAAAAATCCCCCTGTCTCACGATAGGGGGATTTTTTATTGGGCTAAATCTGCTGGTAGAACTCAGCCATGTAGTCGACAAACGCCCGCACCTTCGGCGCCAAGTGCCGGGACTGTGGATAAAGGGCGTAATAGTGCCGCTCGCCCAATGAATAATTGGGCAGGATTCGCACAAGCTGACCGTGCGCCAAGTCGCTGTGCACAGTGGCCTGGGTGAAACACGCAATACCCGCCCCCGCCAACGTGGCCGCGTGCAACGCACTGATGGTGTTGGTGCTGAACCGCCCCGATGGGGTGACCGTAACCACCGCGCCACGCGCCGCGCTCAGTTGCCAATCCGACGAAGCCCCAATGAAAGTCAGCAAGTGATGGTTGTCGAGCTCCTGCGCCGAACGCGGCAACCCATGGCGGCCGATGTAGCTCGGCGACGCGACCAGAACCTGGCTGGACAGGGTCAACGTGCGGGCAATCAATGACGTGTCCGCCAGGGCGCTGGCAATGCGTATCGCGACATCAAACCCGTCGGCCACCAGGTCGACGAACTGATCATCACAGCACAGCTGCAGCTCAATATCCGGATATCGTCGTTGAAAACCCGGTAGCCAATGCGGTAGATCCAGTGTGCCCACCACCAGCGGCACACTGACCCTCAGCAGGCCTTCGGGGCGTTGGTGCCCGTGGGCGATGGCCTGGGATGCAGCGTCAAGACGATCAAGGATATCCACGCACGCGGCGTAGTACTGCTCCCCGGCCCCCGTCAGACTGAAGCGTCGCGTGTTGCGGTTGATCAGTTGGGCGCCCAGCTCAATCTCCAATTGCTGCAATTGCCGGGAAATCGTCGAATGCGTGGTCTCCAGGCGTTCTGCGGCTGCAGAAAAACCCTTGGCTTCGACGATGCACCGAAAGGCGCGCATGGCAGATAACTGGTTCATGAAGCAGGCGATCCCAAGGTGGTCAGGGGAATCAGTTAACCGGCAAAGCGATAATTTGCGAGGTGGTCAGCACCGAACCGAAGGTGTCTTCGATTTCAGCCAGTGCCGAGTTGTGCAACTCATCCTTGGTTACCGAACGGCCATCGGCGCGGGTAATAGCCCGTGTGGCACTGGCATCGGATGCTACCACAACGTCATAGCCCAACGGCGCGGCGTCACGGGCGGCGCCGGCGACACAGGCGTGAGTCATCAGGCCACTGATAATCAGGGTTTTGACGCCGGCTTTCTTCAATTGCGCATCCAGGTCGGTGCTGGCAAACACGCTGACCGTGGTCTTCTGCACGAGCTTGTCTTGTGCACGAGGCTTCATCAGCGGGTGAAAATCGACGGTCTTGCCATTCTTGGCGAAGACCGGCGCGTCGTCCGGGGCAATGTGCTGCACGTGAATGACCGGGATGCTTTCCTTGTCGGCAAACTTGATCAGACGCTGGGTGTTTTCCAGGGCTTTCATGCCGTCAGGGATCGGCATGCGGCCGGTGAAGTATTCATTCTGGAAGTCGATGATCAGCAAAGCGGTGGTTTTCGGGTCAAGACGGTCGGTCGGCTTTGCCCCCAACATCGCGCGAATGGTCGGCTGCGGGTGCGTGGTTGTTTCAGCGGCGACAGCGTAAGGGCCGAGGCCCACCATCATACCGAGGCCAACGAGCGTGGACTTGAGTACGGCAGATAGCGAACGGACAGGGAGAGCGGTTGGAGTGAGGATCATCATGCAGATTCCTTGAGGCGAGTGAATTGACGAGGCCCAGTCTAGGAGGCCGCGGTCAGTGCACCAACGCACCCATCAGCACAATATCTGTTTGGAATTCGCACAAGTGAGGCCAAACAACAGGCAAAAAAAATCCCCGTATCTTTCGATACGAGGATTTTTAATATGGTCGGGGTAAGGGGATTCGAACTCCTGACATCCTGCTCCCAAAGCAGGCGCGCTACCGGACTGCGCTATACCCCGGTAAAAAAAAGGCGACCTTTCAGTCGCCTTCTGCGACCAGGGCTTTTGACCTCTGATCTTAAGATCTGATCCCAGCGTTAACTGGTCTCAAAAATGGTGGGTCGTGTGGGATTCGAACCTACGACCAATTGGTTAAAAGCCAACTGCTCTACCAACTGAGCTAACGACCCAAAAATGGTCGGGGTAAGGGGATTCGAACTCCTGACATCCTGCTCCCAAAGCAGGCGCGCTACCGGACTGCGCTATACCCCGGTTTTGAAATTGGCTCCGTGACCAGGACTCGAACCTGGGACCCAATGATTAACAGTCATTTGCTCTACCGACTGAGCTATCACGGAACTGCATATTTCAAATGTGTAACTTTACTGCGTTGAAACGTTCTCTTCGGCTTGTCCGTATCGCTACGTTCATGTCTCTGAGGCGCGCTATTCTACAATCTTAAAAACCCCTGTCAACCCTTTAAATTGCTTTTAAGACAATGATTTGCGCTTCTTTCTGATTTCTTCTTGGGGAGAAGAAACCCGTGGGCTGACGTTGCTGCGGGGCGCACTTTACAAGCCTTTGCCTTACAGTTCAACGCCCTATCGAAAAAAAAGGCCCCGCAATGCGGGGCCTCCTCTTATAGCCATACAGGCTGGGCTCAGTGGAAGACGATTTCGTCGTTTTCCACAGTCGCCGTGACACTGGTGCCCGGCATGAAGCTGCCCGACAGGATCAACTGCGCCAATGGGTTCTCGATCCAGCGCTGGATCGCACGTTTCAGTGGCCGTGCGCCATACACCGGGTCATAACCCACCGCGATCAGCTTGTCCAACGCCTCGCTGCTCAGCTCCAGGTCGAGCTCGCGCTCGGCCAGGCGGCCACGCAGGCGCCCCAACTGGATCTCGGTGATGCCCGCAATCTGATCCCGCGCCAGAGGCTCGAAGATCACCACTTCATCGACCCGGTTGATAAATTCCGGACGGAAATGGGAGGTCAGCGCATCCATCACCGCGGCGCGCTGGCCTTCGCGATCACCCACCAACTCCTGAATCTGCGCCGAGCCCAGGTTGGAGGTCATCACGATCACCGTATTACGGAAGTCCACGGTACGCCCGTGGCTGTCCGTCAGACGGCCGTCTTCCAGCACCTGCAGCAAGATGTTGAACACATCCGGGTGGGCCTTCTCGACCTCGTCCAGTAGGATCACCGAGTAAGGCTTGCGACGCACGGCTTCGGTCAGGTAACCGCCCTCTTCGTAGCCCACATAGCCAGGTGGGGCGCCGATCAAGCGAGCCACCGAGTGCTTCTCCATGAATTCGGACATATCGATCCGCACCATGGCCTCTTCGGTATCAAAGAGGAACTCGGCCAAGGCCTTGCACAGCTCGGTCTTACCCACGCCGGTCGGGCCGAGGAACATGAACGAGCCACTCGGACGGTTCGGGTCGGACAAGCCGGCCCGGGAACGCCGTACCGCGTTGGACACAGCCACCACGGCCTCTTCCTGGCCGATGACGCGCTGGTGCAACAGGCTTTCCATCTTCAGCAGCTTGTCGCGCTCGCCTTCAAGCATTTTCGACACCGGGATACCGGTCCACTTCGAAACGACTTCGGCGATTTCTTCCTCGGTCACCTTGCTGCGCAACAATTGGTTCTCGGGCTTACCGTGCTGATCGACCATTTGCAGGCTGCGCTCCAGGTCCGGGATCACCCCGTACTGCAACTCGGCCATGCGATTCAGGTCACCTTTACGGCGCGCGGCTTCCAGTTCCTGCCGGGACTGCTCGATCTTTTGCTGAATCTGCGCAGAACCCTGCACCTCGGCTTTTTCCGAGGTCCAGATTTCCTCGAGGTCTGAATATTCACGCTCCAGACGCACGATTTCTTCCTGGAGTTTTTCCAGGCGTTTCTTCGCGGCCTCGTCTTCTTCTTTCTTCAAGGCCTGGGATTCAACCTTCAGTTGAATCAGGCGCCGATCCAGACGGTCGAGCACTTCAGGCTTGGAGTCGATCTCCATGCGAATACGGCTGGCCGCTTCGTCGATCAGGTCGATGGCCTTGTCCGGCAACTGGCGGTCAGTGATGTAGCGGTGGCTCAATTTGGCCGCCGCAATAATCGCCCCGTCAGTGATCGCCACCTTGTGGTGGACCTCATAGCGTTCTTTCAGGCCACGCAGGATCGCGATGGTGTCCTCTTCGCTGGGTTCTTCCACCAGCACTTTCTGGAAACGACGTTCAAGGGCCGCGTCTTTCTCGATGTACTGGCGGTACTCGTTCAGCGTGGTGGCGCCCACGCAATGCAACTCGCCGCGCGCCAAGGCTGGCTTGAGCATGTTGCCGGCATCCATCGAGCCCTCGCCCTTACCGGCGCCGACCATGGTGTGCAACTCGTCGATGAACAGAATGATCTGCCCTTCCTGCTTCGACAGTTCATTAAGCAGGGATTTCAGGCGCTCTTCGAACTCGCCACGGAACTTGGCGCCGGCGATCAGCGAGCCCATGTCCAGGGACAGCAGACGTTTGCCTTTAAGACCGTCCGGCACTTCACCATTAATGATGCGCTGGGCCAGGCCTTCGGCAATCGCGGTTTTACCCACGCCAGGCTCACCAATCAGCACCGGGTTGTTCTTGGTGCGGCGCTGCAGCACCTGGATGGTGCGACGAATTTCGTCATCACGGCCGATCACCGGGTCAAGCTTGCCTTCTTCGGCGCGCTTGGTCAGGTCGACAGTGTATTTGTCCAGGGCCTGGCGCGACTCCTCATGATTGGGGTCATTCACCGCCTCGCCGCCACGCAGGTTGTTGATGGCGTTTTCCAAGGCCTTTTTGCTCACGCCCTGGCCCAGCAACAATTTGCCAAGCTTGCTGTTGTCGTCCATCGCCGCGAGCAGTACCAGTTCGCTGGAGATGAACTGATCACCTTTTTGCTGAGCCAGGCGATCTGCCTGGTTAAGCAGGCGCGCCAGATCCTGCGACATGTTCACGTCGCCGGTAGGGTTTTGGATTTTTGGCAGTTGGTCGAGCTCTTTGCTCAACTCTTTGCGCAGGCTGTTGACGTCAAAGCCCACCTGCATCAGCAAGGGCTTGATAGAACCACCTTGCTGTTCCAGAAGCGCCTGCATCAAGTGCGCAGGCTCAATCGCCGGATGGTCGAGGCCGACCGCCAGGGATTGGGAGTCTGATAGAGCTAACTGCAATTTGCTGGTTAAACGATCAATACGCATTAGTCACCTTCCTTTTGAGCAGGCCGGAGCTATGTGCGAGCGAGCTTGCTCGCGAGTAACGCATCCTGAATGAAGAAACCTGCCAGATACCCCTATAGATGGGGTGGATTCTGCAAGATTCAAGCGGGTTATCGTTGATGTGGATCAGCATTTACCCAAGTCAAGAGAGTCTAGCGCTCAAGCCAGATAAGGGAGGCAAATCGACCCGTGCGGGGGCTGCGACGGTAAGAAAAGAAGCGCGGGTCAGTCACGGTGCAATAACCGCCACCATAAACAGCGGTGACTCCACGCGCGGCGAGCCGCAAACGCGCCAACTGGTAAATGTCAGCCATGTACTTGCCGGGGTTGAGGCTTGGCACGAAGGCTTCAGCGGTGATCGGCAGTTGCTGCATGAAGGTTTCGCGCACTTCCGGGCCGACTTCAAAGGCTTGTGGGCCAATGGCAGGGCCCAGCCAGACCAACACATCGGCTGGCTCGCAGCCCAGGCTTTCGAAAGCGGCTTCAAGCACACCCGCTGCCAGCCCACGCCAACCGGCATGGGCGGCCGCCACGCGAGTACCGGCGCGGTTGCAGAACAACGCGGGCAAACAATCGGCAGTCATGGATGTGCAGGCGATACCAGGCGTGCTGGTCCAACTGCCATCGGCTTCGGCGATGCGCGAGGGGTCAGCCTCGACCACGGTCACGCCGTGGACTTGGCGCAGCCACGCAGGCTGAATATCAAAGGCGTCGGTCAGACGACGGCGATTCTCAAGGACGGCTTCAAGGCTGTCCTCGACATGATCGCCCAGGTTGAGGCTGTCGAACGGCGCCAGACTGACGCCGCCCGCACGGGTGGTGACGCAGGCTTTAACCTGAGCCGGCGCTGGCCAGTCAGGAATCAGCCAGTCATTCATCCGATAAACGCCTCGCGATCCTGCTTGAGCAGCGACAACAACCAGACCAGATCGTCTGGAAGAGGCGATTCCCAGCTCATCCGCTTACCGCTCGTCGGATGATCAAGCTCCAGGAAACGTGCATGCAGCGCCTGACGCGGGAAGGATTTCAGCGATTCAACCATGGTCTGACTCGCCGCCGGCGGAATACGGAAGCGACCGCCGTAGGCCGGATCTCCGACCAACGGGAAGTTAATGTGCGCCATGTGTACGCGAATCTGGTGCGTACGACCGGTTTCCAGCTTGACCCGCACGTGAGTGTGGGACCGGAAACGCTCCAGCACACGGTAGTGGCTGACGGCCTGCTTGCCGCCTTCCATCACCGCCATACGCTGGCGCTGCTGGCCGTGGCGACCGATAGGGGCGTTGATCTTGCCACCCGCCACCACCACGCCAATCACGATGCACTCGTAGATGCGGCTGACGCTACGGCTCTGCAACTGTGTGACCAGCTGCGTCTGGGCCTGGATAGTCTTGGCCACCACCATAAGGCCGGTGGTGTCCTTGTCCAGGCGGTGCACGATGCCGCAGCGCGGGACATTGATGATGTCCGGCACGTGGTGCAGCAAGGCATTGAGCAAGGTGCCATCAGCGTGCCCGGCGGCCGGGTGAACCACCAGGCCTGCGGGTTTATTGATGACCAGGATGTCGTCGTCTTCATAGACGATGTCCAGCTCGATGTCTTGGGCGACCCATTCTCCCTGGGCTTCCTGCTCGGCAGTCAGCTCAAGAATCGCACCGCCATGGACTATGTCTCGCGGGCGGATAACCGCTCCATCCACAGTCAGGCGGCCGTCTTTGATCCAGGCGGAAAGGCGCGAGCGCGAGTGCTCAGCGAATAATTGTGCGGCGACTTGATCGAGGCGTTGGCCGCCCAATTCGGACGGCACCTCTGCGCGAAGTTCAATTTTATCGGACATGCTCAGACTAGGCGTGGCACAGCCTTTGGTTTCGGCTGCGCGCTTGTGGTTAAATACGGCGTCTTTTGCCCCGAGGCTTTCAACGGGGCGCTCATCATAACAGGACGGCCCCGCCCAAGACAGCGGCCGTCATAGGGACGCAAGCCGCCATGCAAGTGAAACACCTGCTGCTGATCGCCATCCTCGCCATGACTGCTGCTTGCTCGTCAACAAAGGAAGTCGTCGACGAAAACCTGAGCGAAGTCGAGCTGTATCAATTAGCTCAAAAAGACTTGGACAATAATAGCTACACCAGCGCCACAGCCAAGCTGAAGGCCCTGGAGTCGCGCTATCCGTTCGGGCGCTACGCCGACCAGGCACAGCTCGAGCTGATCTACGCCAACTACAAAAACGCCGAGCCGGAAGCTGCCAAGTCCGCCGCCGAGCGTTTTATCCGCCTGCACCCGCAGCACCCGAACGTGGACTACGCCTACTACATGAAGGGCCTGACCTCGTTCGACCAGGACGTGGGCCTGCTGGCGCGCTTCCTGCCGCTGGACATGACCAAGCGTGACCCCGGCGCTGCCCGCGACTCGTACAACGAGTTTGCCCAGCTGACCAGCCGCTACCCAAACAGCCGCTACGCGCCGGATGCCAAGCAGCGCATGATCTACCTGCGCAACCTGCTGGCGTCCTACGAGATTCACGTGGCTGACTACTACCTGACCCGTCAGGCATACGTGGCTGCCGCCAACCGCGGTCGCTATGTAGTAGAAAACTTCCAGGAAACCCCTTCCGTGGGTGATGGCCTGGCGGTGATGACCGAGGCTTACCAGGCATTGCACCTGGATGCATTGGCAGCCACCAGCCTGGAAACCCTGAAGCTCAACTACCCAGACTCGCCAAGCTTGAAAGACGGCCAGTTTGTGCCGCGGGTTGCCGAAACGGACAACCGCTCGTGGTTGAGCAAGTACACCCTGGGCCTGATCAGCTCCCGTCCACCCTTGCCGCCGGGCGAAACCCGCGCCAACCAGGACGTGATCAAGCAGTTCCAGGACGCCAAGGAAGCGATTCCTTCGGAGCTCAAGCCGCATGACGAGAATGGCGATGTGATCGAAGAGCAAGAGCCGCAGGCCCTTGGCAACAACGAAGATCGTTCGTGGTTCAGCTACATGACGTTCGGCGTATTCGACTGATTACACTCAGCGTCATCAAGAAGGAGCCTTTCGAGGCTCCTTTTTTATTACCCGGCGTTATTGCGCTGTGCGCCTGCCACGACCTTGGCTAAACTGGCGCATTCCTTGTCGAGAAACTGCCCATCATGCTTCGTCTACTGTTCTGGATTGCCGTCATTGCTGCCGCGGTATGGTTCTGGCGCAAATTCAAAAGCCCGGCCGCCAGGCAGCAACGCGCCAGCGAGCCGGACGCAGCCCTGATGGTGCGCTGCGCCCACTGCGGCGTGCACTTGCCGCAGGATCGCGCGCTTAGTTCACGCCAGGAGTGGTATTGCAGTCAGCCACACCTGGAACAAGGGCCGAAGTCTATCCAGCGTTGATTCGACCTGCGGGCGCATAAGGGGCCGGGTCAATGATCGGCGTACGCCCCAGCAACAAGTCGGCAAACAACTGGCAGGATGCCGGGGCAAGCACCAAGCCATTGCGGTAATGCCCGCAATTGAGCCACAACCCTTTGAAGCCAGGGACTTCACCGATATAAGGGATACCTTCCGGTGAGCCGGGCCGCAAACCGGCCCAATGCCCCACGACCTCGGCGCGCGCCAAGGCTGGAATCAACTCCACCGCCGAAGCCTTGAGGCTTTCCAGCGCCGAGTCGGTCGGGGTCTTGTCGAATCCTTCGTGTTCAAGCGTGCTCCCGATCAGAATGTGCCCATCACGCCGTGGGATCGCATAACGCCCTTTGGCTAGAACCATGCTCGAGAGGAAATCCGAGGCGCATTTGTACAAAATCATTTGGCCTTTGACCGGTTCTACCGGCAGCGCCAAGCCCAATTTGCCGAGCAACTCGCCGCTCCAGGCACCCGCAGCCAACACTATCTGGTCGCCAAGGATCGGTCCCGCCGCGGTATTCACGCCTACTACGTCTTCGCCTTCAAGTACAAAACCCTGTACTTCGCACTGCTCATGAAGGGTCACACCGGGTAGCGCCAACAGCGCCGCCTTGAGGGATTTGACCAGGCGCGGGTTGCGCACATTGGCCACGTCCGCCATATAGATTGCCTGGGAATACCCGCCGCCCAGTACCGGCACCGCATCGTGCGCAGCCGACACATCCACTTTGCTCAGCGGCCGCCCCTCGCGGGCAGCCCAGGCCAACGCCTGGGCCTCGTCTTCCAGGTCCAGCCAGTACAGGCCCGTGGTGTGAACCTCTGGATCAACACCCGTGGCCGCGAACAGACGTTCGGCCAATTGCGGATAATAATCCTGGGACCAATGCGCCAGTGCAGTAACCGCAGGGCTATAGCGCCACGGGTACAACGGCGACACGATCCCGCCGCCCGCCCAGGAGGACTCCTGGCCAAGCCCGGAGCGCTCCAGCAGTATGACGGACTGCCCTTGGGTGGCCAGGTTGTACGCCGTCAACAACCCGATTACTCCGCCACCGACAATCACCACTTGCTGTTGCTTAGCCATCATTTGATCCAGCCGATAAAAAGGGAAAAGCGCACCCGGCGCCCACTCATCCAGCACTCTCATCATTGCCCCCAGCATGCCTTGCGCGACATTCCAGGTGCCGCGCCCGGGTTGCTGCGCACGCCGGAGCTGGTCAGGCTGAATTCAGCACAAGGGTCACCTGCCATGACTGAGCCAACGGCAGGCGTGGCCACCAGGGTGAAGTCCTGAGGGTTCAATGCAGCGCCGATTCTATAGCGATCATTGCCCGCACTGACGCCGTTTGCATCAATAAAAGTACCGTTGCGCGTGTAAAAGCGTTCCAGGTAATGGACTTGCTCGGATAACAACGCAACGATTTCTGCGCGATAAGCTTTTTTTACATGGCCGGTATACGCCGGATAAGCGATCCCGGCCAGAGATGCGATGATCGCTACAGCGATCAACAACTCGATCAGGGTAAAACCTTGGCAATCCTTGCCCATTGATACGCTCCTTATTGAAGTTGCCGCCATAAAATCCGACGAAATCTCGACCCTGCTTCTTCGTTGACCTGCGCATATACCGTCTCCAGAACGGTGCGCGATTGGCCACTGACGCCCACCGCCGTCACCCGGTATAACCTGGCAGATGTGTACGGAGGTAAACCCGCCAGCCCTGTGCCCTGCCCCAACGCTTGAATGCCATACAGGCCACCCTTCAAGGCAACCCAAGTGACCGCTGAAACAGAACGCTCCCCGGCGCCAACCACAGAAAAAGACGCCTGTGGCGGTGCGCAGGCGCTGATCGACTGACATAACGGCAACGCCGAACCCGCACGCCGGACCATGGATTCCCCCAACCTCAGGCCGCTTTCGGCACTTTGAAAGGATTGATTGCGATGCCAGACGCCGCCGGCAATCCTTTGCTGGGACACAGCCCCTTGCATCGAGGCCAAGCCAATCAGTGACAACACCAGCAAAAACACCAGACTGATCAAGAGGACCATGCCCGTCTGCCGTGGATGGAAGCCGTGACAACTGCGCATGATCGCTCTACTCCAACCTGTTGCGCAGCGCTGCCACGACGCTGTAGGCCTGATCCTGAACGCGCCCCGACGGGTCTCTCAGCGTCATCCGGATACGCACGCTGCGTATCAGCGATTCGTCGGCCGGGGTGGGGTCATAGCGCACAACGCGAGCCGAGCCGGGCTTGGCTGCCACACCGAAACTGAGGTCGAACGCCTCTACGTTATCCACCAGAACCGCCTTGGCCGGCGCAGCCGGTGTACTGACCTTCAGTTGGCCCGCTTCAAAGGTGTAGGTGAGCTGGCGTATCGCAAACCGGGTCTGGCCTGGCGCGGGCGTCGGCGAGTTGCCCGCATAAGCCTGGGCCGTGGTCATGCAGTCGGAAAGTACCGTCCAGTCTGGCCTGCCACCCTCTCCACTTGCATCCGCGGTGACTAACGTCAGTGACTTCGCGCTGCCCGAGGTGCTCCAGCCGATCGGTCGATCAAAGGCCGCCGGCGCATTATCGATAGCGGCCGTCGCCAGGCAGCCAAACACACCCGCCTGGCGAATATCCTGAGTCATTTTGCCCAGCACAAACCGCGCATCATCCTGCAGCAACATGGCTGCCTGCTGGCTGGCGTGGGTGGTTCGAACACTGATGACGACTTGGCTGACCCCGAGTATCAGCACCAACCCGACGGACAGCGCCAGCAACAACTCCACCAGGCTGAATCCTCGTGCAAAGCGATTCATTGCGCGACCCCAGACTCGCCGGCAATGCGACTGGCAAGGGTAAAGGTTTCCCGAGCGCCGCTGCGGTTCGCGCCCCTGGCGTCGTCCCAACTGATACTGACGGTCACCTCGCTGCCACTGACCACGACGGAGCCTTTTGCACTCGCTCCGGCAAACCCGACGATATTCGCTTCGAAGTCATGCAGGTCCAGGTCACGCACGCTGGCGCTGGCCGTACCGATGGGTGCGCCTTCGGTTCGGCTCCATGAATAGTCGGCGCCCGAGTTGGCTCGAACCCGGTCCAGCATGTCGTAGGCAATGAAACTGGCCTGGCTGATCATCCTTGAGCTGTCGGTGTATTTGAGGGCGTTGAGCTGGATCACCGCCGCGCCCAGCAACCCGACCGCAAGAATCAGCACGGCCACCAGCACCTCGATCAGCGTCATACCGGATTGTTGGCGAGGTAAGACGCAAGCAAATTTTATGTGCGGACAAACAAGCATCACCGTCGTCATCCCTGTCGAAGGCCGGAGAAAAGCAGGAAAAACCTGCTGTGCGGCCCAAGACTAGCGTCGGTTTTCGGCTGGCGCTGCCGCCGGAACAAAGGGAAATACTTTGGACATAAAGGCCACCACTCCACGCCAGGAACGGGCGGCTATACCTATGCCTGTCACCTGAAACAGTGAACCCGTCCATGGAGGGACAACACATGACGCAACGCGGATTCACCCTGGTCGAGCTTCTGCTGAGCCTGTTGCTGAGCGGTATCCTGGCAAATCTCGCAGTACCCGGTTTCAAAGGCTTGCTTGAGTCGCAGCAACGACAAACAGCTGCGCAGGCCTTGGCCAGCGGCATGCGTTATGCGCGCACCGAGGCCATTGCACGCAATCGTGCGGTGATCATTCACGCGCGGGATGAAAACTGGAGCCAGGGATGGCGAGTAATACTGGACAAAAGCGGACGTGGCCACCTGGACGAGAACAATCCGGTGCTGCTGGAACGACAGGACAGCGGGCACGTAGCGATTGTTGGCAATGGGCCCGTGAAGAGCGAGGTCCGCTTCAGCGGATTGGGCGAGCCGATTTTTTCAGCAGGAGGGTTCCGTGCAGGCACGGTGCACGTGTGCGACGCGGATCAGGCGCAAAGCCTGTTTCAGGTGGTCCTTGCCCCCAGCGGGCGCATCAGCCTGCGCAGTGACACCACTGAGCAGGCGTTATGCCGGAAAGACTCCGGCACCTTGGCACTCACAGCAGCGAGCGAACCCGCAGCTCCTTGGGCATGGAGAACGTGATGTTCTCTTCACGACCAGCCAATTCATCGGCACCGGTGGCACCCCATGCCTGCAATTGCTGGATCACACCGCGCACCAGTACTTCTGGAGCCGACGCGCCCGCGGTAATTCCGATACGCTCGACACCGTCGAACCAGCTGCGCTGCATGTCTTCAGCGCCGTCGATCAGGTAGGCCGGCGTGGCCATGCGCTCGGCCAGTTCGCGCAAGCGGTTGGAGTTGGAACTGTTGGGGCTGCCGACCACCAGCACGACGTCGCACTCATCGGCCAGTTGCTTGACCGCATCTTGACGGTTTTGTGTGGCATAGCAGATGTCGTCTTTGCGCGGGCCACCGATGGCCGGGAATCGCGTGCGCAAGGCATCGATTACACGGCTGGTATCGTCCATCGACAAGGTGGTCTGCGTGACAAAGGCCAGCCGCTCAGGGTTTTGCACCTGTAAGTTGGCAACGTCCTTTTCGTCTTCGACCAGGTAAATGGCGCCGCCATTGCTGGCGTCGTACTGGCCCATGGTGCCTTCGACTTCCGGATGGCCGGCATGGCCGATCAGGATGCATTCACGTCCGTCACGGCTGTAGCGCGCGACCTCGATATGCACCTTGGTCACCAGGGGGCAGGTGGCGTCGAATACCTTAAGGCCGCGGCCGGCAGCCTCGGTACGCACGGCCTGGGAAACGCCGTGGGCGCTGAAGATGACGATGACATCGTCCGGCACCTGATCGAGTTCTTCGACAAAGATGGCACCGCGCGCGCGCAGGTCTTCAACCACAAATTTGTTATGGACGACTTCATGGCGCACGTAAATCGGCGGCCCGAAGACTTCCAGAGCGCGATTGACGATTTCGATCGCGCGGTCCACACCGGCGCAAAAGCCACGGGGGTTGGCGAGTTTGATTTGCATGCTGTGCCTCGTGTCTTGCAGGGCAAGAAATTGGATCAACTCAACTCTACAGGAGTGAGCCCCTGTGGCAGCCGGGCTTGCCCGCGATGCAGACGACCGGGTGTATCACGTACACCGAGGTGATGCTATCGCAGGCAAGCCAGCTCCCACATAAACCAGCCCCACAGGAGCCAGCGTCGTTGATCAGAGCGCTTTAACGTCGATGATTTCGACGTCAAACGTCAAGGTTTTACCGGCCAACGGGTGGTTGAAGTCGATGGTCACTTGCGTGTCATCGAAGGTTTTCACCACGCCGGGCAGCTCGGTATTCGCCGCATCGTTGAAAATCACCAACAGGCCTTCCGACAGGTCCATGTCCTGGAACTGCGAACGCGGGATGATCTGTACGTTTTGCGGGTTGGGCTGGCCAAAAGCATTTTCCGGCAAAATCTGCAGGGTGCGCTTGTCACCGGCCTTGAAACCGAACAGTGCAGCTTCGAAACCCGGCAGCAGGTTGCCGTCGCCGACCTTGAAGGTCGCCGGGGCTTTGTCGAACGTGCTGTCGACCGTGTCGCCATTCTCCAGGCGCAGTGCGAAATGCAAAGTGACTTCCGTGTTCTGGCCGATGCGTTGCTCAGCCAATACCTGATCAGTCATTGACGGTCTCTCCGGTTTTCTTACTTTTGAACATGTCCAACGCCAGCATGATTGCACCGACGGTGATGGCGCTGTCGGCAAAGTTGAACGCTGGGAAGTACCAGCGGTTCTGCCAATGCACCAGGATAAAGTCGATCACATGGCCCAGGGCAATGCGGTCGTAAAGGTTACCCAGCGCGCCGCCCAGCACCAAGGCCAGGGCGATGGCGAGCCAGGTGTCATCGCGGCCCAGGCGTTTGAGCCAGACCACCAGCACGGCACTGACCCCCACGGCGATCAGCGCGAACAGCCAGCGCTGCCAGCCGGAGCTGTCGGCGAGGAAGCTGAAGGCCGCGCCGGTGTTGTAGGCCAAGGTCCAGCTGAAGTAGTCAGGAATGACCACAATCTGCTGGTACATCTGCAAGGCGCCTTCGAAATGAGCCTTGCTGAGCTGGTCAATGACCAGCACCAGCACGCTCAGTACGAGCCAGCCCAGACGTCCGAAACGGCTGGTGTTAGGCATAGTGGCGAACCTCGCCGGCACCGCTGATGTTGTCCACGCAACGACCGCAGATTTCCGGATGCTCAGGGTTCACGCCTACGTCTTCACGGCAGTGCCAGCAACGGGCGCACTTAGGGAAGGCCGACTTGACCACTTGCAGCTTGAGGCCCGGTACTTCGGTGGCCACGGCGTCCGCTGGCGCCTGGGCAAACGGTGCCAGGCTGGCGGTCGAGGTGATCAGCACGAAGCGCAGTTCGTTGCTCAGCTTGGCCAGGTCGGCGCTCAGGCCTTCTTCGGCAAACAGGGTGACTTCGGCTTGCAGGTTGCCACCGACGGCCTTGGCCGCACGCTGAACTTCCAGCTCCTTGTTCACCGCAACTTTGACGGCCATCACGCCTTCCCAATACTCGCGGCCCAGTTCGAAGTCAGCCGGCAGTTCGGTCAGGCCTTCGTACCAGGTATTGAGCATCACCGATTCGTTACGCTCGCCCGGCAGGTATTCCCACAGTTCGTCGGCGGTGAAGGCCAGGATCGGTGCGATCCAGCGCACCAGCGCTTCAGAGATGTGATACAGCGCGGTCTGCGCCGAACGGCGTGCCTTGCTGTTGGCGCCGGTGGTGTACTGGCGGTCCTTGATGATATCGAGGTAGAAACCACCCAGCTCCTGCACGCAGAAGTTGTGGATCTTCGAGTACACGTTCCAGAAACGGTATTCGCCGTAGCTTTCCTGCAACTCACGCTGCAGCAACAGAGTACGGTCCACAGCCCAGCGGTCCAGGGCGAGCATGTCCTCGGCCGGCAGGATGTCGGTGGCCGGGTTGAAACCGGTCAGGTTCGACAGCAGGAAGCGTGCGGTATTACGGATACGGCGGTAGGCATCGGCGCTACGGGCCAGGATCTGGTCCGACACGGCGATTTCGCCCGAGTAATCAGTCGACGCTACCCACAGACGCATGATGTCGGCGCCCAAGGTGTCGTTGATCTTTTTCGGCTCGATCACGTTCTTCAGCGACTTGGACATCTTGCGGCCCGTCTCGTCGACGGTGAAGCCGTGGGTCAGCAGCTCGCGGTACGGCGCGTGGTTGTCGATGGCGCAGCCGGTCAGCAAGGAGGAGTGGAACCAGCCACGGTGTTGGTCCGAACCTTCCAGATACAGGTCGGCACGCGGGCCGGTTTCGTGGCCCATCGGGTGCGAACCGCGCAGCACGTGCCAGTGGGTGGTGCCGGAGTCGAACCACACGTCGAGGGTGTCGCTGATCTTGTCGTACAGCGGCGCTTCGTCGCCCAGCAGCTCGGCGGCGTCCAGCTTGAACCAGGCTTCGATGCCTTCCTGCTCAACACGCTGAGCCACGACTTCCATCAGTTCGACGGTGCGTGGATGCAGCTCGCCGCTTTCCTTGTTCAGGAAGAACGGGATCGGCACGCCCCAGTTACGCTGGCGGGAGATGCACCAGTCCGGACGGTTGGCGATCATCGAGTGCAGGCGCGCCTGGCCCCAGGACGGAACAAACTTGGTGTCCTCGACAGCCTTGATCGCACGATTGCGCAGGGTATCGCCGCTGGTCGGCTCTTTATCCATGCCGATGAACCACTGCGCGGTGGCGCGATAGATCAGCGGAGTCTTGTGGCGCCAGCAGTGCATGTAGCTGTGCTTGATGGTGTCGGTTTGCATAAGCGCACCGACTTCGCGCAGCTTGTCGATGATCGGTTCGTCGGCCTTGAAGATGAACTGGCCACCGAAGAACTCGAGCGAAGGCACATAAACGCCGTTGCTTTGCACCGGGTTGATGATGTCGTCGTTGACCATGCCGTACTTCTTGCAGATGACAAAGTCGTCCACGCCATAGGCCGGCGAGCAGTGAACAATGCCAGTGCCCGAGCCCAGCTCGACGTAGTCAGCCAGGTACACCGGCGACAAACGATCATAGAACGGGTGACGGAAGTTGATCATTTCCAGCGCGGAGCCCGTGGTGGTGGCGACCACCTCACCTTGCAGCTTGTAACGGGCCAGGCAGGCTTCGACCATTTCTTCTGCGAGCACCAGCAGGCGGTCACCGACGTCCACCAGGGCATAGGTGAATTCCGGGTGCACGTTCAGCGCCTGGTTGGCCGGGATGGTCCACGGGGTGGTGGTCCAGATCACGATGGCGGCCGGCTTGGCCAGCGATGCCAAGCCAAAGGCTTCAGCCAGCTTGGCGTCGTCGGCAACCGGGAAGGCCACGTCGATGGTCGACGAGTCTTTGTTTTCGTACTCGACTTCCGCTTCGGCCAGGGCCGAACCGCAGTTGAAGCACCAGTTCACGGGCTTGAGGCCCTTGAACACAAAGCCGCCCTTGACGATTTCGGCCAAGGCACGGATCTCTCCGGCCTCGTTCTTGAAGTTCATGGTCTTGTAGGGGTTGTCCCACTCGCCCAACACGCCCAGGCGGATGAATTCGGACTTCTGCCCTTCGATCTGCTCGGTGGCGTAGGCACGGCACAGTTCACGGGTTTTATCCGCGTCCAGGTTTTTGCCGTAGGTCACTTCGACTTTGTGTTCGATCGGCAGGCCGTGGCAGTCCCAACCCGGAACATAAGGTGCGTCGAAACCCGACAGGGTTTTGGAGCGCAGGATCATGTCCTTGAGAATTTTGTTCAGCGCATGACCGATGTGAATCGTGCCGTTGGCATAAGGAGGGCCGTCGTGCAGGACGAATTTCGGACGATCCTTGCCAATTTCGCGCAACTTTCCGTACAGGCCAATACTGTCCCAGCGCTGCAGGATCTGCGGTTCGCGCTGTGGCAGGCCGGCCTTCATTGGGAAGGCGGTGTCCGGAAGGTTTAGCGTGGCTTTATAGTCGGTCATTTAAGGCTCTTCGGTTAGCGATGGGCGCTAGGTGCGGCTAGTGCACGGGCGGCGGCGACATCCGCATTGATCGCCGTTTTCAACGCCTCAAGCGAGGCGAAACGCTGCTCTTCACGCAGCTTCTGGTGGAAAACCACCGTCAAACGCCGGTCATACAAATCACCGGCAAAATCCAAAAGGTGAACTTCCAGGTGGGCCTTGCCATCACCTGCAACCGTGGGCCTGACGCCTATGTTGGCGACTCCCGGCCACGATTGGCCGTCGATGTCGACGCTCACCAGGTAAACCCCGGTCAGTGGCACACGACGGCGCTTGAGTTGCACGTTGGCGGTTGGCGTGCCCAGTTGGCGCGCCAGCTTCTGGCCGTGCAGTACCCGCCCGGCAATGCGGAACGGGCGGCCGAGCAAACGCTCGGCCAAGGCGAAGTCGGCAGCGGCCAGCGCATTACGCACCTGGGTACTGCTCACGCGCAGACCGTCCAGTTCGACGGTTTGCGCGGCTTCGACGGTAAAACCTTGATTCACGCCGGCGTGCTGCAGGAAGTCGAAATCCCCGACGCGGTCGCAACCGAAACGGAAGTCATCGCCGACCTCCAGATGCTGTACGCCCAGGCCATCCACCAGGATACGGTCGACGAACTCGGCGGCGCTGAGGCTTTGCAGACGCTGGTTGAAAGCCAGGCAGAGCACACGGTCCACGCCCTCTTCGGTCAGCAGCTGCAGCTTGTCGCGCAAACGCGCCAAGCGCGCCGGCGCCGTTTCCGGGGTAAAGAATTCCCGTGGCTGCGGCTCAAAAATCACCACGCAGCTGGGCACGCCCAACTCGACCGCGCGGTCACGCAGCCGGCCCAGGATAGCCTGGTGGCCACGGTGAACACCGTCAAAGTTGCCAATAGTGGCGACGCAGCCCCGATGCTCGGGGCGCAGGTTGTGGAGACCTCGAACCAGCTGCATAACGCGCTTCTTGCTCATAAAGTGGTCGATTATAACCACACCCGGCCCCGGACGACAGGCAACAGCGCAGGCCAAATGGATCGAATCGATAAAACAACCGTTTTATCGCGGCAAAGTCTCTATCCCAGGGACTTGCGATTGAAATCACGCAGACGAAAGCCTTGCAGCAGCAACATCCCGAAGTACACCACCACGCCGGCAACCACCAAAATGCCCAGGCGCATGAAGCGCTCCAGCATATGGCCTTGGTCCCAGGCGGGCATAAAGTGCATCAGGCCCAGCAACACGGCCGACATGGTCGCCACCGCCACGAGCAGCTTGAGGGCGAACATCCCCCAGCCTGGTTGAGGCTGGTACATCTGTTGTTTGCGCAGTTGGTAAAACAACAGGCCGGCATTGATGCAAGCACCAGCGCTGATGGCCAGGGCCAGGCCGGCGTGAGCCAGCGGACCGATGAATATCAGGTTAAGCAGTTGAGTGACGATCAGGGTGAAGATTGCGATCTTGACCGGTGTGCGGATGTTTTGCTGGGCGTAGAACCCCGGCGCCAGCACCTTGATCACAATAATGCCGAGCAACCCAACGGAGTAGGCGACCAGCGCACGCTGGGTCATCGAGGCATCAAACGCGCTGAATTGGCCGTATTGAAACAGCGACACAGTCAGCGGTTCGGCCAGGATGCCCAAGGCCAGAGAGCACGGCAGTACCAGCATAAAACACAGGCGCAGGCCCCAATCGAGGATCCGCGAATACTCCTGGCGGTCCTTGCTCGCATAGGTGCGCGACAAGGTTGGCAGCAAAATGGTGCCCAGGGCCACGCCGAGCACGCCGGACGGCAGCTCCATCAGACGGTCGGCGTAGTACATCCAGGACACTGAGCCTGAAACCAGCAGCGAGGCGAACGCGGTATTGATGATCAGCGAAATCTGACTGACAGAGACCCCGAGGATCGCCGGCAACATATTGCGCATCACGCGCCAGACGCCGGTGTCCTTGAGGTTCAGGCGCGGCAGCACGAGCATGCCGATCTTTTTCAGGTGCGGCAGCTGGTACAGCAATTGCGCCAGGCCACCGGCCAGCACGGCCCAGCCCAGGGCCATCACCGGCGGGTCGAAGTACGGCGTCAGGAACAGCGCGAAAATAATCATGCTGACGTTCAGCAGCGTTGGCACGAAGGCCGGCACCGAGAAACGGTTCCAGGTGTTGAGGATCGCCCCAGCCAGGGACGACAGGGAAATCAGCAATATATAAGGAAAGGTCACTCGCAGCAGATCAGTGGTCAGCGCGAATTTTTCCGGTGTATTGGCAAAACCCGGCGCCGTGGCCCAGATCACCCAGGGCGCGGCGAGCATGCCGGCGATGGTGACCAGCATCAGCACCAGGGTCAGCAGGCCCGAAACGTACGCGATAAAGGTGCGGGTGGCTTCTTCGCCCTGCTGGGTTTTGTACTCGGCCAGGATTGGCACGAACGCCTGGGAAAATGCTCCCTCGGCGAAGATCCGTCGCAGCAGGTTGGGCAATTTAAAGGCAATAAAGAACGCATCCGTGGCCATGCTGGCGCCAAAAATGCGCGCCAGCAGGGTGTCACGCACGAACCCCAAAACCCGGGAGATCATCGTGATAGAGCTGACGGCAGCCAACGATTTGAGCAGATTCATTGAAAGAGTTTGCGCCTATAGATAAAGAGCAGGCGAACAAAGCGCCCACTTATGCGATACTGCGCGCCTGCAACAGCACAGAGCCAAAGCTCGCGAGTTTACAGGTCAAGCGCCGGAAATAAATCACCCGCCTCTTCAGATCGACCACTCAGCAGTTCGCATCAGCCGCCCTTGACAACCCATCAAGTCATCGGCATGATTCGCGGCCTATTTTGTTTGCTATTTCCTAAAAAGTCTTTCGAGGAGCTCGACGGTGGCCAACACACCTTCCGCCAAAAAACGTGCAAAACAGGCTGAGAAGCGTCGCAGCCACAACGCCAGCCTGCGTTCCATGGTTCGTACCTACATCAAGAATGTAGTTAAAGCCATCGACACCAAAGACGCTGAAAAAGCCCAAGCTGCTTACGTTCTGGCCGTGCCAGTTATCGACCGTATGGCCGATAAAGGCATCATCCACAAGAACAAGGCCGCTCGTCATAAGAGCCGCCTGAATGGCCACATCAAGGCTCTGAACGTCGCTGCAGCAGCCTAAGTGGTAAAAACTGCCACGTAGCCCAGGTTGCGTAACAGTTAAGAAATGCCCCGTACCGAAAGGTGCGGGGCATTTTTGTTTGCTTGCAGAATCACCACAGTTCTCCTTGTGGGAGCGGGCTTGCTCGCGAAGGCGGTGTGTCAGTTAATGCATGTGCTGACTGACACCGCCTTCGCGGGCAAGCCCGCTCCCACATTTGGACTGGGGTACATTTTCAAGGCAAAAAAAACGCCCCGAACCAGTCGGGGCGTTTTTGCTACCTATTGATCAAACCACAATCAATGGTGATGACCGCCTTCACCGTGAACGTGGCCGTGGGCCACTTCTTCTTGGGAAGCGTCGCGGATGGCAACGATCTTCACTTGGAAGTTCAGGCGCTGGCCAGCCAGAGGGTGGTTACCGTCAACAGTCACGTCATCGCCGTCCAGATCGCGGATGGTGACGATCTGCATTTGGCCGTCCGGTGCGGAAGCGTGGAACTGCATGCCCACTTCCAGCTCGTCAACGCCTTCGAACATGCTGCGGCTCAAAGTGCTGACCAGTTCGGCGGAGTATTCGCCGTAGGCATCTTCAGGTTCTACGGCGACGGTCAGTTCGTCACCGACGTTCTTGCCTTCCAGAGCCTTTTCCAGGCCCGGGATGATGTTACCTGCGCCTTGCAGGTAGACCAGCGGCGCGCCGCCGGCGGAGCTGTCGATGACCTCACCAGCGTCGTTGGTCAGGGTATAGTCGATGGAGACAGCCTTGTTAGCGGCGATCGTCATGGGGCGAGACCTTTTGCATAAGAATGAAGAACGGACAAGTCTAAACAAGGATTTGCCCGAAAGCGAACACAACCCGGACAGACGGGGCCGATCAACGGCATCCTTCATCCTCGGATTCCACCAGGATGACGACCGGCACTGGGTCGCCGAGCTGTCCTGCGGCCACACCCAGCACCTGCGCCACCAACCGCCATGGCAGTCGCGCGCCTGGGTCCTGGATCCTGCGCAACGCCTTGAAAAAATAGGCCAACCCTTTGCGTGTGGCTGGTGTGCGCAAGCGCTCGAATAACGATAACCTTGGCGTCTGATTCCCGGTAGGTGCTCAACCATAGAGCGCCACCGAAGCCATGCAACTCCAGAGAATTCGCATGCAGACTTTTTTTATCGCGCCCACCGATTTTGGTGTGGGTCTGACCTCCATCAGCCTTGGGCTGGTGCGTACCCTTGAACGGGCCGGGCTGAAAGTCGGCTTCTTCAAACCCATTGCCCAACCTCACCCGGGCGACACCGGCCCCGAGCGCTCCACCGAGCTGGTGGCACGCACCCACGGCCTGAAACCGCCACAACCGCTGGGCCTGGCCCACGTAGAACGGATGCTCGGCGACGGCCAGCTCGACGAGCTGCTGGAAGAAATCATCACCCTTTACCAGCAAGCCGCCGTGGGCAAGGACGTGTTGATCGTCGAAGGCATGGTGCCAACCCGCAGCGCCAGCTATGCGGCGCGGGTCAACCTGCACCTGGCCAAGAGCCTGGATGCGGAAGTAATCCTGGTCTCGGCGCCGGAAAACGAAGTACTCACCGAACTCTCTGGCCGGGTGGAGCTGCAGGCGCAACTGTTCGGCGGCCCGAAAGACCCGAAAGTGCTGGGCGTGATTCTCAACAAAGTACGCACCGACGAAAGCATGGAAGCGTTCTCGGCGCGCCTCAAAGAGCATTCGCCACTGTTGCGCAGCGGCGACTTCCGCCTGCTCGGCTGCATCCCCTACCAGCCCGAACTCAACGCGCCGCGCACCCGCGACGTGGCCGACCTGATGGGCGCCCAGATCCTCAACGCCGGCGATTACGAAACCCGGCGCATGACCAAAATCATCATCTGCGCGCGCACCATGCGTAACACCGTGGAGCTGCTCAAACCCGGCGTGCTGGTGGTGACCCCAGGCGACCGCGACGACATCATCCTCGCCGTCAGCCTGGCCGCGATCAACGGCGTGCCGCTGGCCGGCCTGCTGCTGACCAGCGACACCCTGCCCGACCCGCGCATCATGGATCTGTGCCGGGGCGCGTTCCAGGCCGGGCTGCCGGTGTTGTCGGTGAGCACCGGTTCCTACGACACCGCCAACCAACTCAACAGCCTCAACAAAGAAATCCCGATTGATGACCGCGAGCGCGCAGAAATCATCACCGATTTCGTCGCCAGCCACCTCGATGCACGCTGGCTGCATCAGCGTTGCGGCACGCCACGGGAGATGCGCCTTTCGCCGGCCGTGTTCCGCTATCAGCTGATCCAGCGCGCCCAGGCCGCTAACAAACGCATCGTGTTGCCCGAAGGCAGCGAGCCGTTGACCGTGCAAGCTGCCGCCATCTGCCAGGCGCGCGGCATTGCCCGTTGCGTGCTGCTGGCCAAACCGGCGGACGTGGAAGCGGTGGCCCGCGCCCACGGCATCGAGCTGCCCGAAGGCCTGGAGATTCTCGACCCGGACCTGATTCGCCAGCGTTATGTCGAACCGATGGTCGCGCTGCGCAAGAGCAAGAGCCTCA
The DNA here is from genome assembly GCF_003852315.1 of Pseudomonas sp. LBUM920. Taxonomy (NCBI): domain Bacteria; kingdom Pseudomonadati; phylum Pseudomonadota; class Gammaproteobacteria; order Pseudomonadales; family Pseudomonadaceae; genus Pseudomonas; species Pseudomonas edsoni (SeqCode). The sequence continues at coordinate 903,146 of NZ_CP027762.1, read as the reverse complement.
ACGCGCCGATGGCCGAGCAGCAACTGGAAGACACGGTGGTGATTGCCACCATGATGCTCGCGCTGGACGAAGTGGATGGCCTGGTCTCCGGCGTCATCCACTCCACCGCCAACACCATCCGCCCTGCCCTGCAGCTGATTAAAACGGCGCCGGGCTGCACCCTGGTGTCGTCGGTGTTCTTCATGCTGTTCCCCGAGCAAGTGCTGGTCTACGGCGACTGTGTGATGAACCCACACCCGAGCGCGGCGGAATTGGCGGAAATCGCCTTGCAAAGCGCCGACTCGGCCGCCGCGTTCGGCATTACGCCGCGCGTGGCGATGATCAGCTATTCCAGCGGCGATTCGGCCAGTGGCGAAGAAGTGGAGAAAGTCCGCGAAGCCACCCTGCTCGCCCACGAACAACAAAGCTCGCTGCTGATCGACGGGCCGTTGCAGTACGACGCCGCCGCCAACGAAACTGTGGCCCGGCAGCTGGCGCCCAACAGCCTGGTCGCCGGCAAGGCCACGGTGTTTGTGTTCCCGGACCTGAACACCGGCAACACCACGCACAAGGCCGTGCAACGCAGCGCCGATTGCGTAAGCCTGGGGCCGATGCTGCAAGGCCTGCGCAAACCGGTGAACGACCTGCCGCGCGGCGCTCAGGTCGACGACATCGTGTACACCATCGCCCTGACTGCGATTCAAGCCGCCAACCGACCTATGGATATTTAAATGCTGGATTTTCTACCTGCCGCCGTGCGCGGGGTGATCGCGTCCTTGTTGTTGGCGCTGAACACGATCTTGCTGTGCTCGTTTCTGTTTATCGTCGCGCTGTTCAAGGCGCTGCCATTTGCCAAGCGCTTCAGCGAATGGCTGATGAACCACACCCACGAAGCCTGGGTCACCAATAACAAGGGCTGGATGAACCTGGTACGGCGCACGCGCTGGCACCTGACCGGCCTTGAGGGGCTGGACTACGAGCACTCGTACCTGGTGACCAGTAACCACCAGAGCTGGGTGGACATCATGGTGTTGCAGTACGTGCTCAATCGGCGGATTCGCCCGCTGAAGTTCTTCCTCAAGCAGGAACTGATCTGGGTGCCGGTGATAGGCCTGGCGTGGTGGGCGCTGGGTTTTCCGTTCATGAAGCGCTACACCAAGGCTTACCTCGAGAAGCACCCGGAAAAGAAAGGCAAAGACCTGGAAACCACCCGCAAAACCTGTGCGAAATTTCGCGACAACCCGGTGGGCATTTTCAACTTTGCCGAAGGAACACGTTTTACGCCGGGCAAGCATGCCCAGCAGAAATCTCCATTTCGCTACCTGCTCAAGCCTAAAGCCGGCGGGATTGCGTTTGTGCTGGACGCCATGGGCGAGCAATTGAAGTCACTGGTGAACGTGACTATTCACTACCCTGCCGGGCGCCCAGGCTATTGGGATTTGCTCTGCGGGAATGTGAAGGACGTGGTGGTGCACTTTGAAGAAGTGCAGATTCCGGCCGGGTTTATCGGCAAGAATTATGAGCAGGATGGGGAGTACCGGTTGGCGTTTCAGGGCTGGATCAACCAGCTGTGGGAAGACAAGGATGCGCTGCTGGACAAACTGCACACAGACTTCCCAGAGCGCCACTGATCAAAATGTGGGAGCGGGCTTGCTCGCGAATACGGTGCGTCAGCCTCACATGTATTGACTGACACTCCGTTTTCGTGAGCAAGCCCGCTCCCACAGTTGACCGAGTTGTTTTCAAGACTCCATGAAAAAGCCCGCCACCGAGTCATCGGTGGCGGGCTTTTTTGTGGCGGCGAGGTTTAGATCGCGCCGCGTTGACGCAACAGTTCCAGCACTTGCTTGACGCTGTCTTCCAGCGACAAAGCCTGAGTGTCGATGACCAGGTCGGCATTCAATGGCACATCGTACGGGAAGGACTCGCCAGGGATGTTATCCCCACCCGCCGCGTACAGGCCTTGCGGATCACGCTCGGCGCACACCAGCGGCGACGCTTGCACGTACACGGTGAGCAGGCGGTCGGCACCGATCAGCGCCTTGGCCTGTTCGCGGCCCTCGGCATCCGGGGCAACGAACGCGGCCAGGGTCAGCAGACCGGCTTCGTTGAACTGGCGCGCCACGTGAGCGGCGCGACGCCAGTTTTCAGTACGACCGATTCGATCCTGCGGCAAGCCTTTGTTCAGGTCGTGACGCAGGTTCTGGCCATCCAGTACAAACACCGCACGGCCCATGTCGAACAGCTTGCGCTCAACCGCGTAGGCCAAGGTGCTCTTGCCCGCGCCCGACAGGCCGCTGAACAACACGGTGGCCGGCTGCTGGCCGAAACGCAGAGCGCGCTCTTCAGTGGCGACATGAGCAAGGCTGCCGTGTTGCGCCGAACCGCCATGGTTGACCGGCGGCGCGATGATCATGCCTGCGGCCACAGTGCCGTTGGTCAAACGGTCAATGACGATAAACGCACCCGTGGTGCGGTTGCTGTCGTAACCGTCCAGCGCGATGGCGGCATCGAGGCTGACCTTGACCCGGCCAATCTCGTTCAGTTGCAGCGAACTCGCCGGGCCTTCGGCCAGGGTGTTCACATCCACACGGTGCACGATGCTGGTGATGGAACCCGGCACGTAGCTGGTCGCGCGTTTGATGTCGTATTTCTTGCCCGGCAGCATCGGCTCTTCGGCCATCCACACCAGCATGGCGTCGAAGGCGTCGGTCACTTGCGGCACGTTGTCGGCATGCACCAGCAGGTCGCCACGGGAGATGTCGATCTCGTCTTCCATGGTCAGGGTCACGGCCTGGCCCGGGCCTGCGTGCTCCAGCTCACCCTCGAAGGTGACGATGGATTTGACGCGGCTGCTCTTGCCCGACGGCAGCACCACGACTTCGTCGCCCTTGTGCACAATGCCGCTGGCCAGGGTGCCGGCGAAACCACGGAAGTTCAGGTTCGGACGGTTGACGTACTGCACCGGGAAACGCAGGTCGGTGTAGTTGCGGTCGTTGGCGATCTCGACGGTTTCGAGAATCTCCATCAGCGACTGGCCGGTGTACCAGGGCGAACGCTCGCTCTTGTTCACCACGTTGTCGCCCTTGAGCGCCGACATCGGCACGAAGGCCAGGGTGCTTGGCTTGAACGCGATACCGTCGGCAAACTTCAGGTAATCGGCCTTGATCTGCTCGAAGATGCTCTGGTCAAAGCCGTTGATGTCCATCTTGTTGATGGCCACCACGATATGTTTGATGCCCAGCAACGAGGCGATGAAGCTGTGGCGACGGGTCTGAGTCTGCACGCCGTAACGCGCGTCGATCAGAATGATCGCCAGGTCACAGGTGGAGGCGCCGGTGGCCATGTTGCGGGTGTACTGCTCATGGCCGGGAGTGTCGGCGATGATGAATTTGCGCTTGGCGGTAGAGAAATAGCGGTAGGCCACGTCGATGGTGATGCCCTGCTCGCGCTCGGCCTGCAGGCCGTCGACCAGCAAGGCCAGGTCGATGTCATCGCCGGTGGTGCCGGATTTCTTCGAATCGCGGGTGATGGCTTCCAGGTGATCTTCGTAGATCATCTTGGAGTCGTGCAGCAGGCGCCCGATCAGGGTGCTCTTGCCGTCGTCGACGTTGCCGCAGGTCAGGAAGCGCAACATTTCCTTGCGCTCGTGCTGGCCCAGGTAGGCGAGGATGTCCTCGCTGATCAAATCAGATTGATGCGACATTGGTGACAGCCCCTTAGAAATAACCCTGACGTTTTTTATCTTCCATCGAGCCTGCGCCATCGTGGTCGATGACACGGCCCTGGCGCTCGGAAGTTCGCGTCAGGAGCATTTCCTGAATGATGTCCGTCAGCGTCTCGGCTTCGGACTCCACCGCGCCCGTCAACGGGTAGCAGCCAAGGGTACGGAAACGTACTTTCTTTTTGACGATTCGGGCTTTGTCTTCGTCGGACAGGTGCTCGAGGATGCGGTCGTCGTCGATCATGATCAACGTGCCGTTCTTTTCAATCACGTCGCGCTCGGCGGCGAAGTACAGCGGCACAATCGGAATGCCTTCCAGGTAGATGTACTGCCAGATGTCCAGCTCGGTCCAGTTGGACAGCGGGAACACACGGATCGACTCACCCTTGTTGACGTTGCCGTTGTAGACGTTCCACAGCTCCGGGCGCTGGTTTTTCGGGTCCCAGCGGTGCTTGCTGTCGCGGAACGAGTACACGCGCTCTTTGGCGCGGGATTTCTCTTCATCGCGACGGGCACCGCCGAAGGCTGCGTCGAAACCATGCTTGTCCAGGGCCTGCTTGAGGCCTTCGGTTTTCATGATGTCGGTGTGCTTGGCGCTGCCGTGGGTGAACGGGTTGATGCCCTGCGCCACGCCGTCCGGGTTGACGTGGGTGATCAGGTCCAGGCCAAGCTCTTCGACCATTTTGTCGCGAAACTTGTACATCTCCTGGAATTTCCAGCGGGTGTCGACGTGCATCACCGGGAACGGCAGCTTGCCCGGAAAGAAGGCCTTGCGCGCCAGGTGCAGCATCACGGCGGAGTCTTTACCGATCGAGTAGAGCATCACCGGGTTGTCGAACTCGGCGGCGACCTCGCGGATGATGTGGATGCTTTCCGCCTCCAGCTGTTTCAGATGCGTCAGTTTGTCGACCATGGCTACTCACGGAAAAACGATCTTATGGACGGCCAGCGGGCCGTGTTCGAGCGGGGCATGCTAGCACAGCACCTTCTTCTATTCAGGGAGCCGGCTAGATCGAAACGATATATGAATATGCCGCTGGGTTTGGCCCAACTCGGTCGAATGTGGGAGCGAGCTTTTTGTGGGAGCTGGCTTGCCTGCGATACAGGCACCTCGGTCAGTCAGGCAAATGGCGGTGATGCTGTCGCAGGCAAGCCAGCTCCCACAGGGGCCTGCTGTGAGGCTCAGATCGGGTTGGGGCAATCGATGAACAGATGCTCCAAGGCAAAACGCCGCGCCAGGTAATCGCCCAACGCCTGCACGCCATAGCGCTCAGTGGCGTGGTGCCCGGCAGCGATAAAGCTGATGTCGTTTTCCCGCGCGCTGTGGAAGGTTTGCTCGGACGCCTCGCCGCTCAGGTACAAGTCGACGCCAGCGGCAATCGCGTCGTCGATGTAACCCTGACCGCCGCCCGTGCACCAACCGACGCGGCGGATCATTTCGCTGCCTTCGATCAGCAGCGGCTCACGGCCCATCACATCCTGCACACGGCGAGCAAAGTCGCGAGGCGACAGGGGCTCGGCGAGGGAACCGACCAAGCCGACGATTTTGGGGTTGCTCGGGTCCAGCGGGCCTTCGACGGTAATGTCCAACTGGCGGGCGAGTTGCACGTTATTGCCCACGTCCGCGTGCAGGTCCAGCGGCAGGTGGTAGGCGAGCAGGCTGATGTCGTGCTTGAGCAGGGTTTTCAGGCGGCGCTGTTTCATGCCGGTGATGCATGGGTTTTCGCCCTTCCAGAAATAACCGTGGTGCACCAGCACCAGGTCGGCCTGGGCTTCGACCGCGGCATCGAGCAGCGCCTGGCTTGCGGTCACGCCGCTGACGATGCGCATCACCTGCGGACGGCCCTCGACCTGCAGGCCATTGGGGCAATAATCGGCAATTTTTGCGCTGCCAAGGTAGCGGTCCGCTTCCTCGACGAGGGTGGTAAGGGGGACGGCCATAAAAGACTCCTAAATATCCCGTTCCGAGGCGCTCGCAGCCTCGTATAATGCGCGACATTATGGGCGCTCTCCCGCCCCCTGCAACCTGTCAGGACTTACTTGATGCTCAAGGCACTGCGTTTTTTTGGATGGCCATTGTTGGCTGGCGTGCTGATCGCGATGCTGATTATTCAGCGTTATCCCCAGTGGGTGGGCCTACCCAGCCTTGATGTGAACCTGCAACAGGCTCCGCAAACCAGTTCGGTGGTGCAAGGTCCGGTGACTTATGCGGACGCTGTGGTCATCGCCGCGCCCGCCGTGGTCAACCTGTACACCACCAAGGTCATCAACAAACCGGCACATCCGCTGTTTGAAGACCCGCAATTTCGCCGCTATTTTGGCGACAACGGCCCCAAGCAGCGCCGCATGGAATCCAGCCTGGGTTCCGGGGTGATCATGAGCCCCGAAGGCTACATCCTCACCAACAACCACGTGACCACGGGTGCCGACCAGATCGTCGTGGCCCTGCGCGACGGGCGCGAAACCCTGGCCCGTGTGGTTGGCAGCGACCCGGAAACCGACCTCGCGGTGCTGAAGATCGATTTGAAAAGCCTGCCCTCGATCACCATCGGCCGCTCTGAAGGGCTGCGCGTCGGTGACGTGGCACTGGCGATCGGCAACCCGTTTGGCGTCGGCCAGACGGTGACCATGGGCATCATCAGCGCCACCGGGCGTAATCAGTTGGGGCTCAACAGCTACGAAGACTTTATCCAGACCGACGCAGCGATCAACCCGGGCAACTCCGGCGGCGCCTTGGTGGATGCCAATGGCAACCTGACCGGCATCAATACGGCGATTTTCTCCAAATCCGGCGGCTCCCAGGGCATCGGTTTTGCGATCCCGGTGAAGCTGGCCATGGAAGTGATGAAGTCGATCATCGAGCACGGCCAGGTGATTCGTGGCTGGCTGGGCATCGAAGTACAGCCGCTGACCAAGGAATTGGCTGAGTCGTTCGGTTTGACCGGACGCCCTGGCATCGTGGTCGCCGGGATCTTCCGCGACGGCCCGGCCCAGAAAGCCGGCCTGCAACTGGGCGATGTGATCCTGAGCATTGATGGCGAACCGGCCGGTGATGGCCGCAAGTCGATGAACCAGGTCGCGCGGATCAAGCCGACCGACAAGGTGGCAATCCAGGTAATGCGCAACGGCAAAGAGATCAAACTGCTGGCAGAAATCGGCCTGCGTCCACCGCCGGCGCCGGTGAAAGAAGAGGAATAACGGGATTGGGAGCCCGTTCACGGGCTCCTGTAACGTAATATTTCAAAAGAAATCCATTCTCATTAGGCATGTTATATTGTTTCAATATAGACATTGGAACGTTCTATTATGCCGCCTCGTAGATTTACCCCACTGGCTGGTTTGGCCTTGGGATTGCTGCTCGACCCCGCCTACGCCGAAGACAACTACCTCCAAGACAACACTGTCGAACTGGACACCATCAGCGTCACCGGCGACCCCTATGAATCTGCCACGGGCCCCGTCAAAGGCTATCGCGCCACCCGCTCTGCCAGCGCGACCAAAACTGACACGGCCCTGCGTGACATCCCACAATCGATCAGCGTGATTCCCGCCACGGTGCTCAACGACTTGGGCAGCACCAGCGTGGAACGCGCCCTGGAATTTGCCGGCGGCGTGTCCAAGCAAAACAACTTCGGCGGCCTGACGCTTTACGAGTACAGCGTGCGCGGCTTCACTACTTCGCAGTTCTACCAGGATGGTTTCAGCGCCAACCGTGGCTACCCGAGCACGCCAGACGCGGCCAATATCGAGCGCATTGAAGTGCTCAAAGGCCCTGCCGCCAGCCTCTACGGGCGTGGCGATCCCGGCGGCACCGTCAACATCGTCAGCAAAGAACCCCAACCGCAAGCCTTCACCACCGTGCAAACCAGTGCCGGCAGCTGGGACCGCTACCGCACAGCCCTTGATGTGAACACGCCACTGGACAGCGACGGCCGCATGCTGTCGCGCGTGAACCTGGCGGTGGAAGACAATCACAGCTTTCGCGACCACGTTGACGCCAAGCGCGTATTCGTCGCGCCATCTTTCAGCTGGCAATTGGACCCGGACACCCGCCTGCTTGTGGAAAGCGAGTTCGTGCGCCACAGCTCAACCTTCGACCGTGGCATCGTTGCGCCCCATGGCATGTCCCGCTCGACCTTCCTCGGCGAGCCCAACGACGGCAACATCCGCAACCACAACAACCGCCTCCAGGCCGCCGTGGAACACCACCTCAACGACGCCTGGCAAGTGCGCCTCGCCAGCCACTACAAACAGGGCAGCCTGTGGGGCGACGCCTCGGAAAGCCGCGCGCTGAATGCCGACGGCCACACCGTCAACCGCCGCTATCGCGAACGCTCCACCGGTTGGCATGACAGCATTACCCAGCTCGAACTGCGCGGCCTGTTCGACATCGGCAGTTGGCAGCATGAACTGCTGATCGGCAGCGAATACGAGGATTACCGCAAAAAAGAACGCGTGACGGCGATTGCCGGCAGCCTCTACCCCATCGACATCTATAAACCGATCTATGGCCAGGCCAAACCCAACGGCGCGCGCTCCGGCACCGACGTCTTCGAACAGGTGAAGAGCCAGGCACTGAACCTGCAGGACCAGATCGTCTTCACCGACCGCCTGCGCGGCATGCTCGGTGCGCGCTTCGAACACGTCGAACAAAGCACCGATGACTTCACCCGCAACCACGCCAAGAGCCGGCAAACCCATGATGCCCTGACCCAGCGCGCCGGCTTGCTCTACCAACTCACGCCGCAAGTCGGCGTGTTCGCCAACGCGTCAACGTCGTTCAAACCGAACAACGGCCTGGATGCCGGCGGTAAATCCTTCGAGCCAGAAGAAGGCGTCGGTTATGAAATTGGGCTCAAGAGCGAGCTGTTCGACGATCGCCTGAGCACCACCCTCGCCGCCTTCCACATCGAAAAGAAAAATGTCCTCGCCCTCGACCCCGCCACCGATACCCAGCGCGCCATGGGCAAGGCGCGCAGCCAGGGTGTTGACCTGCAACTGAGTGGGCAAGTGACCGACGCCGTACGCGTCATCGGCGCCTTCGCCTACATCGACGCCGAAGTGACCAAGGGTGACAAAGCCATCCCTACCGGCAGCCGAATTCTCGGCGTGGCCAAGCGCAGCGCCAGCCTGCTGGGCGTGTATGAATTCCAGAATGGCGTGTTGCGCGGCTCGGACCTGGGCGCAGCGTTCACCTACGTCGGTGACCGCTCCGGCGAGGCTGGCAGCCGTTTCGAACTGCCTGCTTACCACACCGTCGACCTGCTGGCGCATTACAAAGCCAGCGACAGCGTCACCGTGGGCCTGAACCTCAACAACCTATTCGACGAAAAGTACTACGAGCGCTCCTACAGCAATTACTGGGTCACGCCCGGTGAGCCGCGCAACGTCACCGTCAGCCTGACCCTCAACCTGTAAAAGGACGCTCCCATGCAAGCCTTAAAATCCCTGGCCGTGCTCGGCCTGCTGTGTGCCAGCCAAGTTTCTGCCCACGGCCTGTGGACCGAACAGCGGCGCGGCAATATCGAAGTGATCTACGGCCACGGCGCCGAGGACAACGCCTTCAAGGCCGAGAAAATCAGCGGCGCCTGGGCGTATGACGCCAGCGCCAAGATGATTCCGGTCACCGTAGAGCGCCTTGCCGACCACGCGCGCCTCAAGCCGCTCAAATCGCCCGCCGTTTTAGCCGTGGCGTTGGATAACGGCATGTGGTCGCAAACGCCGGACAAGAAGTGGATCAACCAGGGCCGCAGCCATGTGCCGGGGGCGATTGCATCGACCCAGACCTTCAAATACAGCCTGGCGATTTATCAGCCGGGGGCAAAGTTGCCGAAGCTGGATCAGATCAAGCTGCTGATCCTGCCTGAAGTGGACCCGCTGACGGTAGGACCTGGCCGGTCACTGCCGGTACGGGTGCTGTTGGATGGCAAGCCTGCGGCGGGGATCAAGCTGGTGGGCGACTATCGCAATGCGCCGAACACCTTGAGCACCGAGACCGGCAAAGATGGTCGCGCCCAGGTGCTGGTGCGTAACGAAGGGTTGAATGTGATCGCGGCGCAGGTGGAGATCCCGCTCAAGGACAATGCCGATGTGGCGACGCGCGGGCTGTTCAGTTCGCTGACGTTCCTGGGTGAACCGCATCACGAATAAGCCCTACAAAACCCTGTGGGAGCGGGCTTGCTCGCGAAGGCGCCACATCAGTCAATACAGTCGTTGACTGACAATGCGCATTCGCGGGCAAGCCCGTTCCCACAGTTGATCTCTATCGTTTCGACAAACGGGTTAAAGTGCCAGCGGCGCTCTTTCACACAACGTATTCAGCGCCGCAGCCCACTGCGGGTCATCATTGAGGCACGGCACCAACACCAACTCCTCGCCGCCTGCTTCGCGGAACTGCTCCAACCCACGATCCCCAATCTCTTCCAGCGTCTCAATGCAATCGGCAACAAACGCCGGGCACATCACCAGCAGCTTTTTCACGCCTTGCTGGGCCAGGGCTTCCAGGCGGGCTTCGGTGTAGGGTTCGATCCATTTTGCCCGGCCCAGGCGCGACTGGAATGCCACCGACCACTTGCCATCCGGCAGGCCCATGCGCGCGGCAAATTCCCGTGCAACGCTGAAGCATTGCGCGCGATAGCAGGTGGCAAGCACCTCGGGCGACGCGTTCTGGCAGCAGTTTGCATCCTTGAAACAATGCCCGCCGGTGGGGTCGAGCTTTTTCAGATGACGCTCGGGCAGGCCGTGAAAACTCAGGAGCAAATGATCGTAATCCTGCTCGACGTACGGCCGGGCGCTCGCAACCAGTGCCTCGAGGTATTCCGGCTGATCGTAAAAGGGCTGCAGGATCGAAAACTGCACGTTGAGCTTTTTGTCGCGCACCACACGTTTGGCTTCTTCAACCACGGTGGTCACGGTGCTGTCGGCAAACTGCGGGTACAACGGCGCCAGGGTGACTTTCTTGATCCCCTGGGCGGCCAGGCGCGTCAGCGTCGTTTCGAGCGACGGTTCGCCATAACGCATCGCCAGCTCCACCGGGCCCTGCGTCCACTGCGCGGTCATTTGCTGCTGCAAACGCCGACTCAGGACTACCAGCGGTGAACCCTCGTCCCACCAGATCGACGCGTAGGCATGCGCCGACTGCTCGGGGCGCTTGATCAGGATCAGCGACACCAGCAACCGCCGCACCGGCCACGGCAGGTCGATCACGTAAGGGTCCATCAGGAACTGATTGAGGTAGCTGCGCACATCGGCCACCGAAGTGGAGGCCGGTGAACCCAGGTTGACCAGTAACAACGCGTGATCCGTCATGCAACATCCTATCTCTAGAGGCGGCTGGACAAGTCTTCCAGGGCCGCGTGCAACTCAGTGAACTGAAAAGTGAAACCGGCCGCCAACAGCCGTTCGGGCACAGCTTTTTGCCCGCCGAGCAACAACCCGGACAACTCACCCAGCCCGACCTTCAATGCAAACGCCGGCATCGGCATGAACGCGGGACGGTGCAGCACCTGGCCCAGGGTCTTGGCGAATTCGCGGTTGCGCACCGGGTGTGGCGCGCAGGCATTATAAGGACCGCTGGCGTCCGCCTTGTGCAGAAGAAAATCAATCAGGGCGATTTGATCTTTGATATGAACCCACGGCATCCACTGCCGACCATCGCCGATCGGCCCGCCCAGCGCCAGCTTGAACGGCAGCAACAGCCGCGACAAAAAGCCGCCCTTCGCCGCCAGCACGAGGCCGGTGCGCACCAGCACCACGCGGATGCCCATGGCTTCGGCGCGCAGAGCCGTTTCTTCCCAGGCGATACACAGCTGGCTCGGGAAGTCGTCCTGCACCGGGCCGCTGGCCTCGGTCAATTCGCGCTCGCCGCCGTCACCGTACCAACCGACCGCCGAACCGGAAATCAGCACCTGCGGTTTTTGCGCCTGGCCTTCCATCCACGCCAACAGCGTTTCGGTGAGACTGATGCGGCTGCTCCACAACAAGGCCTTGCGCTTTTTGGTCCAGGGCCGATCAGCAATGGGCGCGCCGGCCAGATTGACCACCGCATCCACGCTGCCGATCACGTCTTGCAAGCGGCCAACGCCCAACACTTGCGCACCGCACCACTTGGCAACGGTGTCCGGTTCACGGCTCCAAACGGTCAAGCGATGCCCTTGGGCAAGCCAGCGTTGGCACAGCTGGCGACCGATCAAGCCGGTACCGCCGGTCAGCAAAATATGCATGGGACACTCCTCATGTAACGTTCGCCGCCGATCACTGGTCTATTTTATAAGCAGGGATCAATTGCAATCGGGCGTGGCTCTTGGTTGAGCCTTAGCTTTAACCATAGGCCACGCCGTAAGAACAGGTACGCCAAAACTTATACCAAAAAACAATATTGTACAGCTATTGGTGTCGGCGTAGTCTGTACCCAACGGTAAAACGAGGCCTCCCATGACTGTTCCCATCGCGATCATCGGCACCGGCATCGCCGGTCTCTCCGCCGCCCGAGCGTTAAGAGACGCGGGGCACGCTGTACAACTCTTCGATAAAAGCCGCGGCAGCGGCGGCCGCATGTCCAGCAAGCGCAGCGACGCCGGCGCGTTGGACATGGGTGCGCAATACTTCACAGCCCGCGACCGGCGCTTCGTCAACGAAGTGCAACGCTGGCAAAGCAACGGCTGGGCCGAGCAGTGGAAACCCCAGCTGTACAACTTCAAGTCCGGTCAGCTCACGCCCTCTCCCGACGAGCAAATCCGCTGGGTCGGTACGCCGCGCATGAGTGCTATCACCCGTGCGCTGCTGGATGATTTGCCGGTGGAATTCGGTTGCCGCATCACCGAAGTGTTCCAGGGCAAACAGCACTGGAACCTGCTGGACGCCGACGGCGGCAATCACGGCCCGTTCAGTCACGTCGTGATTGCCACGCCGGCGCCCCAGGCCACCGCGCTGCTCGCCGCCGCGCCGAAGCTGGCGGGTGCCGCTGCGGGTGTGAAAATGGACCCGACCTGGGCCATCGCGCTGGCTTTCGACAAACCTCTGGATACACCAATGGAAGGCTGTTTCGTCCAGGACAGCCCGCTTGACTGGCTCGCGCGCAACCGCAGCAAACCGGGGCGCGATACCACCCTCGACACGTGGGTGCTGCACGCCACCAGCGCGTGGAGCAAGGCGCACCTGGACTTGCCCAAAGAAGCCGTGATCGAACACCTGCACGGCGCCTTCGCAGAGCTGCTGCACAGTGCCATGCCCGCGCCTTCTTTCAGCCTGGCGCATCGCTGGCTGTACGCGCGACCCTCCAACGCGCATGAATTCGGGGTCCTGGCCGATGCTGACCTGGGCTTGTATGTGTGCGGCGACTGGTGCCTGTCCGGCCGGGTCGAAGGCGCTTGGCTCAGCGGCCAGGAAGCGGCGCGACGTTTGATCGAGCACCTGCAATGAACCGCATCAATCCCGCCAAACTGCTGCTGTCGAAGTGGACAGCAGCTCGTCCTCGCAACAAGGAGAAACACTTCTTGGTCACAGAATTGTTCCGTGACGAGGAAGGCACTGTGCGGGAAATCGAGCTGCAAGCCGTCATGACTCGCCGTGCTGAACGCCTGGCCTGGCAAACGTTGCAAAATGCCGAAGACTGGCGAATTGGCTGGAAGTAGTTCGCCCGAAAATACTTGTACAAAATATTTGACTTGTACAGCATCAAACCTATGATGAGATTTAGTTGTACAGACTCAAGAGTTTGTACAGGAATCTCGGAGAGGTTTGAACATGTCCAGCACTGGAAAACCGAAGATCGCCATCAGCGCGTGCCTGTTAGGCGAGAACGTGCGCTTCAATGGCGGACACAAACAATCCCTGCTGTGCAGCCAGACGCTCGCTGATTACTTCGACTTCGTGCCGCTGTGCCCTGAAGTTGCAATCGGCCTGGGCATCCCCCGCGAACCGATCCGCCTGGTGGGCGACCCGGCCCAGCCGCAGGCCGTCGGCACGGTGCGCCGTGAACTTAACGTTACGCAGCCACTGGACGAATACGGCCAGCAGATGGCGCTGGAACACACCGACCTGTGCGGCTACATCTTCATGCAGAAGTCGCCGTCGTGTGGCCTGGAACGGGTCAAGGTCTACCGTGAAAACGGCACACCTGTCGACGGCGGCGGGCGCGGCATCTACGCGCAGGCGTTCTGCGCACGCCACCCCAACCTGCCGGTGGAAGAAGACGGTCGGCTGAATGACCCGGTGTTGCGGGAGAACTTCCTGACCCGCGTCTTTGTGTACGCCAGCTGGCAACAACTGCTGGCCGAGGGCCTGACCCGCCACCGCCTGCTGGCATTTCACTCGCGCTACAAATACCTGCTGATGGCCCACAGCCCGGTGCATTACAAAAGCCTCGGCCACCTGCTGGGCAGCATGGGCAAGGACACCCGCCTCGACGAACTGGCCGCCGGCTATTTCAGCGAGCTGATGACCGGCCTGAAAAAATGCGCCACCCGCGGCACTCACACCAATGTGCTGCAACACATCAGCGGCTACCTCAAACAGGCCATCAGCGCCGACGACAAGCAGGAAATGCAAACCGTCATCGGCCAGTACCGTACCGGCATCGTACCGCTGGTGGTGCCATTGACCCTGCTCAAACACCACTTCCGCCAACACCCGGACCGTTACATCGCGCAGCAGGCCTACCTGCAACCGCACCCTGAAAACCTCAGCCTGCGTAATGCGATCTGACCCATGAAAAGTACATTATGAAAGCTGACCTGCAAGACGAACCCGGCGAAGACATCGCCCAAGCCCTCCAGGACGGTTGGCTGCCCATTCGCGAAGTGGCGCGCCAGACCGGCGTCAACGCCGTGACCCTGCGCGCCTGGGAACGCCGCTACGGCCTGATCGTGCCCCAGCGCACGCCCAAGGGCCACCGGCTGTTCAGCGCCGAACACGTGCAACGCATCCACACCATCCTGACCTGGCTCAACCGCGGCGTGCCGGTCAGCCAGGTCAAAGGCTTGATCGACTCGGCCCAAGCCAGCCCCGACACCGTCGAAAACGAATGGCACGCCCTGCGCCAGAACCTGGTGAACGCCATCAGCGCGTTGGCCGAGCGCCGGGTCGACGATGCGTTCAACCAAGCCATGGCGTTGTACCCGCCTCGTACCCTGTGCGAGCAGTTGCTGCTGCCGCTGCTCCAGGAACTCGAACAACGCTGGCAAGGCCAGTTCGGCGCGCAAATGGAGCGGGTATTTTTCCTGTCCTGGCTGCGCAGCAAGTTCGGCGCGCGCATCTATCACAACAATCGCCAGCTGCAAGGCGCCCCGCTGCTGCTGGTCAACCACTCGGACTTGCCGCTGGAACCGCATGTGTGGCTCAGCGCCTGGCTGGCCAGCAGCGCCGATTGCCCAGTGGAAGTCTTCGATTGGCCGTTGCCGGTCGGAGAGTTGGCGTTAGCGGTGGAGCACCTGCAACCGCGGGCCGTGCTGCTGTATTCGAGCAAGGCCCTGCAGGTGTCGACGCTCACCAAACTGCTGGGCGGCGTCGATTGCCCGACGCTGATTGCCGGACCAACGGTATGCATCCACCAGGCCGAGTTGGCCGTATTAACCCGTGAAACCCCTGAATTGTTCGTGGCCGAAGACCCGTTGTCGGCCCACTTGATTCTGATCCAGCGTGGACTTCTTTAAATGCATTTGATCTGGCTGCGCACCGACCTGCGCCTACACGACAACACCGCCCTGGCCGCCGCCTGCCAGCGAGGCCCGGTTGCGGCCGTGTACCTGATCACTCCCGAACAGTGGCTGGCCCACGATGACGCGCCGTGCAAAGTCGACTTCTGGCTGCGCAACCTGCAGCACTTGAGCCAGGCGCTCGGCGAGCTGAACATTCCCCTGCTGATCCGCACCACCGCGACCTGGGACCAGGCGCCCGCCGTACTGGGCACGCTGTGTCGGGAGCTGTCGGTCGAGTCGGTCCACGTCAATGAGGAATACGGCATCCACGAAACCCGTCGCGATGCCGCCGTGGCCCAGGCTCTGGAAACCCAGGGCGTGACGTTCCACAGCTACCTGGACCAATTGTTCTTCCAGCCCGGCAGCGTGCTGACCAAAACCGGCACGTACTTTCAGGTCTTCAGCCAGTTCCGCAAGGTCTGCTACAGCCGCCTGCACAGCGCCCTTCCCCGCGTGGTGGCGACACCCAACGCCCAGGCGCCGATCAAGCTGAAAAGCGATCCGATACCTGCACAGGTCGAAGGGTTCGAGCCGCCCAGCGAAGCCTTGCGCGCGCTCTGGCCGGCCGGTGAAGACGAAGCACGCCGCCGTCTCGACGCTTTCGCTGATCAACAAATCAGCTACTACAAAGATGAGCGCGACTTCCCGGCCAAACCCGGCACCAGTCAACTGTCCGCCTACCTTGCCGCCGGCGTAGTCTCGCCCCGCCAGTGCCTGCATGCCGCCTTGCAAACCAACCAGGGCGAGTTTGAAAGTGGCGATATCGGCGCGATCACGTGGATCAACGAGCTGCTCTGGCGCGAGTTCTACAAACATATTCTGGTCGGCTATCCACGAGTGTCGCGCCACCGCGCTTTCCGTCCCGAGACCGAAGCGGTGGCCTGGCGCGATGCGCCCAAGGATCTCGCCGCCTGGCAGCAAGCGCGCACCGGCTTGCCGATCATCGACGCCGCCATGCGCCAGTTGCTCGAAACCGGCTGGATGCACAATCGCCTGCGCATGGTGGTCGCGATGTTCCTGAGCAAGAACCTGCTGATCGACTGGCGCGAAGGCGAGCGCTTCTTCATGCGCCACCTGATCGACGGCGACTTGGCCGCCAACAACGGTGGCTGGCAGTGGAGCTCCTCCACCGGCACCGACTCGGCGCCGTATTTCCGGATTTTCAGCCCTCTGAGCCAGTCGGAAAAATTCGACAGCGAAGGCGTGTTCATCAAGCACTGGCTGCCGGAACTGGCGGCGCTGAACAAGAAGGAAGTGCACAACCCCGAGGCGGTCGGCGGCCTGTTTGGCGTGGC
This sequence comes from Pseudomonas sp. LBUM920, assembly GCF_003852315.1. NCBI lineage: Bacteria > Pseudomonadati > Pseudomonadota > Gammaproteobacteria > Pseudomonadales > Pseudomonadaceae > Pseudomonas > Pseudomonas edsoni (SeqCode). The sequence goes on along the minus strand of NZ_CP027762.1, from coordinate 886,452 downwards.
CGACTACCCACGCGCTATCGTCGACCTGAAAAAGTCCCGCGAGCGCGCCCTGGCTGCCTTCCGCAGCCTGCCCTCGCGCCAGGGGGTTGCCGAACATGACTGACTTCCTGCACCGGTTCGCCCAGGCCTTTGCGACGCTGGACAAGCACAACCTGCACCTGCTCGACAGCCTCTACAGCAAGGACATCGCCTTCACCGACCCGCTGCATGAAGTGCACGGGCTGACGGCGCTGCACCGCTATTTCACCGAGCTGTATGGCAATGTGAGCCAGCTGCGTTTTGACTTTCACGGCTTCGACCAAGTGGCCGAAGGCGAAGGCTACCTGCGCTGGAAGATGAGTTTTTGCCACCCGCGCCTGAACAGCGGCAAGGTGATCCGGGTTGAAGGCTGCTCACACCTGATGTGGCGCGACAAGGTGTACCGGCACCGGGATTATTTCGATGCAGGCGCTCTGCTCTACGAACACCTGCCAGTACTCGGCCGCGTCGTCAGTTGGCTGAAAAGGAGAATGGGATGAGCCTTACACCGCCTCGCCGATATTGGCTGACCGGCGCCAGCAGTGGCATCGGCGCGTCGCTGGCCGTGGAGCTGCTCAACAGCGGCGCCCACGTGGCCCTCAGCTCACGCACGAAAGGCCCGCTGGAAGCCCTCGCCCAACGTTATCCAGGCCAAGTGCTGGTGGTGGCTGGCGACCTGACCAACAGCCAGACCGTGCGTGAGATCGGCGAGCACATCGGCGTGGTCTGGGGCTCCGTCGATACGGTGATTCTCAACGCTGGCACCTGTGAATATGTCGATGCCAAGCAATTTGATGCATCGATTGTCGAGTACGTGGTGCGCACCAACTTGCTGGCCAGCAGCTATTGCATCGAAGCTGCGCTGCCGCTGTTGCGCGCCGGGCATTCCCCGCACCTGGTCGGCGTGGCCAGCGCTGTCACTTACCTGCCCATGCCCCGCGCCGAAGCCTATGGTGCGTCCAAGGCCGGGCTGCGCTACCTGTTCGAATCCCTGCGCATCAGCCTGTCGCCCGAGAACATTGACGTCACGGTGATCAGCCCGGGCTTTGTCGACACCCCGCTGACCGAACGCAACGACTTCCCGATGCCCCTGAGCTGGTCCGCCGACAAGGCCGCCCGGCATATCTTCGCCAAGCTGGCAAAACGTCCGCTGGAAATTGCCTTTCCCGCCATGTTTATCGCCACTTTGTGGCCGCTGTCGAAGCTGCCCAACCGTGCGCAACTGATCATCGGCAAACGCATGTTGCGCAGCCCGCCACCGAAGAAGGACGACCTGTGAAGATCGCCATTATCGGCAGCGGCATCGCCGGGCTGACCAGCGCTTACCTGCTCAGCCGTCGCCACGACATCACGGTGTTCGAAGCGGGCGAGCGCATCGGCGGGCATACCCACACGGTCGACGTCACGGTTGAGGGTAAACGCTACGCGGTGGACACCGGGTTTATCGTGTTCAACGACTGGACCTACCCCAACTTCATTCGCTTGCTGGGGCAGATTGGCGTCACCTTCAAACCCACCGAAATGAGTTTTTCGGTGTGCGACCAAAGCGCCGGATTCGAGTACAACGGCAACAACCTCAACAGCCTGTTTGCCCAACGCCGCAATATCCTGTCGCCAGGGTTCTGGGGCATGTTGCGCGACATTCTGCGCTTCAATCGCCAGGCACCGCTGGACCTGCAGGAACAGCGCATCAGCGCCGAGATGACCCTGGGCGATTACCTCGAAGCCGGCGGCTACGGCCCACGCTTTATCCGGCATTACATCGTGCCGATGGGCGCGGCGATCTGGTCGATGTCCCTGGCTGACATGCTCGGCTTTCCGTTGCAGTTCTTTGTGCGCTTTTTCAAGAACCACGGTTTGCTCTCGGTGAACAACCGGCCGCAGTGGTGCGTGATCGAGGGCGGGTCGAGCAGCTACATCGAACCGCTGACGCGCAGCTTTCGCGAACAGGTGCGCCTCAATTGCCCGGTGCATAACGTCGAGCGTACCGACGACGGCGTTGTGATCCACAGCGCCGCCAGCAGCGAGACCTTTGACCGGGTCGTGCTGGCCTGCCACAGCGACCAGGCCCTGGCCTTGCTGGCCGACCCCAGCACGGCTGAACAGGAAATACTCGGCGCGCTGCCCTACGCCGACAACGATGTGGTGCTGCACACCGACACGCGCCTGCTGCCGGACCGCAAGCTCGCCTGGGCCAGCTGGAATTATCGGCTGACCGGCGATACCCAAACCCAGGCCGCCGTCACTTACGACATGAACATTCTGCAAGGCATCGACAGCGCCACCACCTTTTGCGTCAGCCTTAACCAGACGCCAATGATCAACCCGCTGAAGATCCTCGCGCGCTTTACCTACGCGCACCCGCAATACAGCCTCGCGGCGGTCGCTGCCCAAGCGCGCTGGGAAGAATTGGCGGGCACGCGCAACACCTTTTTTTGCGGCGCCTACTGGGCTAATGGTTTCCACGAAGACGGCGTGGTCAGCGCATTGCGCGTGGCTCAAGCCTTTGGAGAAACCCTGTGAACAGCGCCCTGTACAGCGGCTGGATCGCCCATCGCCGGTTTGCGCCCAAGGCTCACGCCTTTCGCTACCGCATCGGCCTGCTGTACCTGGATTTGAGCGAACAGGACGAAGTGCTCGGGCTGTCGCCCCTGGCCGGCGCCGGCCGCCTGGCGCCCTTCGGCTTTCGCCAGCAGGATTACCTGCGTGAATTCACGCGCCACGGCATGAGCTTGAGCGATGCCGTGCGCCAGGAAGTTGGCAAGGCACTGGGGCGCGAGCCCCAGGGCGTTATCTGCCTACTGACCCAGGCTCGCAGTTGGGGCCTGGCTTTTAACCCGGTGAGTTTCTTCTACTGCTTCGAGGCCGATGGGCAACTGGCCGCGATCCTGTGTGAAGTGACCAACACCCCATGGCGCGAGCGTTATCACTACGTGCTGCCGGCCCAGGCGCTCGGCGCCGATGAGCATCAGCACTTCGCCGTGGCAAAGGCCTTCCATGTGTCGCCGTTTTTGCCGCGCGACCTGGAATACCGCATGAGTTTCAGCCCGCCCGCCGCCAAGCTCGGCGTGCACATGGCCGACTGGCAAGGTGAGCTGAAGGTTTTCGACGCCACGCTGAGCCTGCACAAGGAGGCGTTGAACCGCGCCAGCCTGCATCGCTACCTGTGGCGCTTCCCGTGGATGACCGCCAAGACGTGCCTGGCAATTTACTGGCAGGCCATGCGCCTGTTGCTCAAACGCACACCGATTTTTTCCCATCAGGCCGCCGATGGCGCCTCTCGCACCGCAGTCGGGTATACCAAGGATCGCCGCCATGAAATCCCCTAGCTTATCGGTCAAGACCAATCGCCTGAACGTCAACGGCATGACCAGCGCATTGCTGCGCAAGGCCGTGCTGCGCCAACTCAGCCAACTGCGCCACGGCCAACTGGTGGTGATCGAGGACGGCGAACGCCAAGTGTTCGGCGCCCGCGAAGCGCACCTGCTGGGAGAAATCCAGATCCTCGACTCGGCAGTGTGGGGTCTGGTGGCGGCCAACGGCTCGATCGGCGCCGGCGAGGCGTTTATCCACGGGTACTGGACCAGCCCGGACTTGACCGCCGTGGTGCGCGTGATGGTCAGCAACCTTGAGGTGCTCGACGCCATGGAAGGTGGCCTGGCGCGCCTGGCACGCCCCTTCACTCAAGGCCTGCACTGGCTCAACCGCAATACGCGCAAGGGCTCGCAGAAAAACATCGCCGCCCACTATGACCTGGGCAACGACCTGTTCGAAGAATTCCTCGACCCGACCATGATGTACTCGGCGGCGCAATTTCTGACGCCCGATGACACCCTGGAACAGGCGCAATTGAACAAGCTGGAACGCATCTGCCAAAAGCTTGCACTCAAGCCCACCGACCATCTGCTCGAAATCGGCACCGGCTGGGGCAGCATGGCGCTGTACGCGGCGCAGCACTATGGCTGCAAAGTCACCACCACGACCTTGTCCAAAGAGCAGTTTGCCTACACCCAAAAGCGCATCGAGGCCCTGGGACTGCAGGACCAGGTGACCCTGTTGTTGCAGGACTACCGCGACCTGACCGGTCAATACGACAAGCTGGTGTCCATCGAGATGATCGAAGCGGTGGGCCATCGCTTCCTGCCGACCTACTTCAAGCAATGCGCGCATTTGCTCAAGAGCGACGGCCTGATGCTGCTGCAAGCCATCACCATTCGCGAGCAGCGTTTTGAGCAGGCCAAGAACAGCGTCGATTTCATCCAGCGCTATATTTTCCCCGGCGGCGCCCTGCCCTGCGTGCAGAACATGCTGCACATTGTCAGCCGCGACACCGACATGAACCTGCTGCACATGGAAGACTTCGGCCTGCACTACGCAAAAACCCTGCGCCTGTGGCATGAGAACTTCCGCCGCGCCCATGGCCGGCTCGCCGAGTTGGGCTACGATGAATACTTCCTGCGCTTGTGGGAATTCTATTTGTGCTACTGCGAAGGTGGGTTCATGGAACGTACGATAGGCACCGCGCAGTTGCTGCTGGCAAAACCTGCGGCAATCAACCCACCCTTGCTCGGGCGCTTCAGTGCTTAAATCGCTGGCGAACGCCGTACTGTTCCAGTGCGGCTGGTTTGCCTGTGTGCTGGGGGGCGACAGCGGATGGTTGCTGGTGGTCGGTGCAGTGCTGGCCATCCACCTGCTGTGGATAAGTTCATGGTCGCGGGAAGGCCGGGTGATCCTCGCCGTCACGCTGCTGGGCACTGTGGTGGATACCGCATTGCGCACCTTTGGCGTCTTTCATTTCAGTTTTCCGGGGCCGCTGATTCCGTTTTGGCTGGTGCTGCTGTGGGCGTTGCTCGCCACCACGCTACGCCATTGCCTGGCCTGGAGTGCCCAGCCCTGGTGGCGCGCCAGCGTGTTGGGCGCAGTCGGCGGACCGTTGTCTTATTACGCGGGCAGCCAATTGGCCGGCGTGAGTTTCGGTTACGGCACGGCGCCAACCCTGATCGGCCTGGCGCTGCTCTGGGCGCTGGTGTTTCCGGTGCTGCACTGGATCGCCCGACAACTGGGGCACTGACGTCCGTCAGAGCTTTTACACCTACCTGACACGCTTGCCTTACACTGCGCGCCTATGACCAACATCCCCCACACTCAAATCACCGAACCCGCCGTCACTTGCTCGACGTGCGCGGCCTGCTGCTGCCAATTGGAAGTGATGCTGATCACCGACACCGGCGTGCCGGAGCGCTATATCGATACTGACGATTGGGGCGGCGAAGTGATGCTGCGTCTGGATGATGGCTGGTGTGCGGCGCTGGACCGGGACACCATGATGTGCACGATTTACGAGCGACGGCCGCTGATCTGCCGGGAGTTCGAGATGGGTGCGCCGGAATGCCTGACCGAGCGTGAAGGAATTGCGACGGCGTATCGCTAGCGCTGAACGTTACGAGGATTAAATGTGGGAGCGGGCTTGCTCGCGAAGGCGGTGTATCAGTCAATTATTCAGTGACTGACACCCACCCTTCGCGAACAAGCCCGCTCCCGCATTTGGTTTTGCAGGGTTCTGGAAAACTGCGCTGAAGTTTACAGCGGCATGGTGTAGTGCAACGCGTAGCTTTCTACGCCGTCGTTATTGCTGCTGATGCCCGCGTTGGAATAGTGCGTGGCACGAATGCCCACCTCATGCCCACCGGTAAAACGCAAACCAAAGCCCAGGCGGTCCTCAAACTGGAAGGACTGGCCGATGTTGTTGTCTTCCAGGCGCGTGCGCGAGAATGCCGCCACCCCGATGCCGGCCTCGATGTAAGGTTTTACCGATGCCCCGGCAAACTCATACACAAACACTGGCGAGAACGACAGGCTGCTGGCGCCCGCACGTTTGTCGCCCTCCCAATAGGTGTAAGCGCCGCTCCAGTAGCCGGTCAGCCGGCCGGTATCGCTCTGCCACCAGCTTTTATCCCAATCCGATGTCAGCCCCAACCGATAGGTCATGGTCGAATCGCTGGTGCTCCCCACACCAAATTCCAGGCCAGCGGCCTGGGCCGAAACAGAGTGTCCTACCACGGCGGCCGCAATCGCAGCCAAACAGAACAAGCGCTTCATAAGAAACAGTCCTTGAGAACGAAGTTGTATGGTTTTGTACAGGCTAACTCGCTATAGAAGCGCGCGCATAGCCAGAAGTTCAGCGTCTAACCCCGGTATTTCACGAATTTTTCACGCCTCGAAGCTTCGCACAACTCCGGGATGTTTCCATAGTGTCGGTAGGATATTTCTTAAATGATCGACGTTACCGCTCGTCCAGAACCGGGCCGGCTCAGGGTTGCCGCGGGCCAACAGGTCACGCTCGCCCAGCAAACGCTTGAGCTGGCGTGCCACGGCAGCGCCGGTATCGATCAGGATGATGCTTTGGGGAAGCATCTGCGCCAGAAGCGGCTTGAGGAAGGGATAGTGGGTGCAGCCCAGAATAATCGTGTCACAACCGGCGCTGAGCAGCGGTTCGACATAGCCGCGCAACATCTGGCGCAGCTCGGGGCTGTCGAGGTCGCCGCTTTCAATCAACTCCACCAGGCCCGGGCACGGCTGGGTGATCACACGCACGTCGGTGGCGAAGCGATCAAGCAAAGCGGCGAACTTGGCACTTTGCAGGGTGCCGGTGGTGGCGAGTACACCGACCACGCCGCTGCGAGTGGCGGCGGCGGCGGGTTTGACGGCGGGTTCCATGCCTACCAGGGGCCAGTCCGGATAGTCCTCGCGCAAATCGGCGACGGCGGCGACGGTCGCCGTGTTGCAGGCAATCACAAACGCCTTGGCGCCTTGCTCACGGAAAAATTCGGCGACACGCCGGGAGCGCTCAAGAATGAATGCCGGGGTTTTCTCGCCGTAGGGGATATGCCCGCAATCAGCCACGTACAGCAGCGTTTCATGGGGCAATAACTGCTGAATTTCGTCCAGCACGGTCAAGCCGCCGATGCCGGAATCGAACACACCGATGGGCGCGCTCTTAACCATGCTGCGTCCCGCAGACACTGCAACCGGGGTCGCGCTTGACGCGCAATTCGCGAAAACGTGTGGTCAACGCATCAATCAGCAACAAGCGACCCACCAACGGCTCACCGAAACCGGCCAGCAGTTTCAAGGCTTCCAGGGCTTGCAGGCTGCCGACCACGCCAACCAACGGACCGACGACGCCGGCTTCGCTGCAGGTCAGTTCAGTGTCGCTGCCGTGCCCGTACAAACAGTGGTAGCACGGGCTGTCGGCGCGACGCGGGTCAAACACCGACAACTGCCCCTCGAGGCGAATCGCCGCGCCGCTGATCAATGGCCTGGCGGCAGCAACACAGGCAGCGTTCACTGCTTCACGGGTGGAAAAGTTGTCGCTGCAATCGAGCACCACGTCCACCGCCGCTACTGCCGCGGCCAGTGAATCGGCATCTAGCGCTGCGCGGTGAGCAAGCAGTTTGACTTCAGGGTTGATCGCCGCGAGACGACGCAGGGCTGAATCGACCTTGGTCTGCCCGACGCTGTCGGTGTCGTGGATGATCTGGCGTTGCAGGTTGGTCAGGTCGACGGTGTCGAAGTCGGCCAGGTGCAGCTCGCCCACACCGGCAGCGGCGAGGTACAGCGCGACAGGCGCGCCCAAACCGCCCAGGCCGACAACCAGGGCGCGGGCGTTTTTGAGGCGCAATTGGCCTTCGATGTCGACATGTTGCAACAGAATCTGTCGGCTATAGCGCAACAGCTCCTGATCGGTCAGCACGGCCGGCGTCCCAGGGTGATGCGCTCGTGGCCGCCGAGGTCAAGGCGGCTGTGTACCGCTTCAAAGCCTGCGCCAAGCAACAGATCACGTACGGCCGCCGCCTGATCGTAGCCATGTTCGAGTAACACCCAGCCAGCCGCATTCAAGTGGGCTGGAGATTGGGCAATGATCAACCGCAAGTCATCCAGGCCATCATGCCCCGCCACCAGCGCGCTGGCCGGTTCAAACCGCACGTCGCCGGCCACCAGATGGGGATCGTTATCGGCAATGTACGGCGGGTTGCTGATGATCAGGTCGAAGGTTTGGCCTTGCAGGGCGCTGAACCAATGGCTGCTCAACACCGTGGCGTTTTTCAGGTGCAGGCGCTGGCGATTGCGTTCAGCCAGGGCCACGGCTTCGAGCACGCGGTCGACCGCCGTAACCTGCCAGGCCGGACGTTCGCTGGCCAGGGCCAGGGCGATGGCGCCGCTGCCGGTGCCCAGGTCCAGAACCCTGGCAGGCGTGGCGGGCAATAGTTCCAGCGCGGCCTCCACCAGCAGCTCGGTTTCCGGACGCGGGATCAGCGTGTGAGGCGCGACCTCCAGGTCCAGCTTCCAGAAGCCTTGCTGGCCGAGGATATACGCCACCGGCTCACCGCCCCGACGACGTTGCAAATAGTCAGCAAAGGTCAGCGCATGTTCGCTGCTGACGATTTTTTCCGGCCAGGTGTGCAGGTAGCTGCGCGATTTACCCAAGGCTGCGGCCAACAACAACTCCACATCCAGCCGCGCAGTGGGCGAGTCGGGCAGGTCGGCGGCGCGCAGCAGGCTGGCAATGATGGTCATTTATTCACCTATCGCCGCCAATTGGTCGGCCTGGTATTCGGCGAGCAACGGTTCGATTACCGCATCCACACCGCCGGCGAGAATCTCGTCGAGGGAGTAAAGCGTGAGGTTGACCCGGTGGTCGGTGACCCGGCCCTGGGCAAAGTTGTAGGTACGGATGCGCTCGGAGCGGTCGCCCGAACCCACCAGCAACTTGCGCTCGCTGGCAATCGCGTTGGCGGCGGCGCTGGTCTGCTGGTCATTGAGCTTGGCCGACAGCCAGGACATGGCACGCGCACGGTTCTTGTGCTGGGAACGCTCTTCCTGGCACTCCACCACAATGCCCGACGGCAAGTGCGTGATGCGGATCGCCGAGTCGGTCTTGTTGACATGCTGACCACCAGCGCCCGATGAGCGGTAGGTGTCGACACGCAAATCCGCCGGATTGATCTCGATGGCTTCCTGCTCGTCCGGCTCGGGCAACACGGCCACGGTGCACGCCGAGGTGTGGATACGGCCCTGGGACTCCGTCGCCGGAACCCGCTGCACGCGGTGCGCGCCGGATTCAAATTTCAGCTTGCCGTAGACGTTGTCGCCTTCAACCCGGGCGATGACTTCTTTATAGCCGCCGTGTTCGCCTTCGTTTTCGGACAGAATCTCGACGCGCCAGCCACGGCGCTCGGCGTAGCGCGAGTACATGCGGAACAGGTCTCCAGAGAAGATCGCCGCCTCGTCGCCACCGGTGCCGGCGCGGATTTCGAGGAACACGTTGCGCCCGTCGTTAGGGTCTTTGGGCAGCAGCATGCGCTGCAGGTCGCCTTCCAGCTCGGCCAGCTTTTCCTTGGCCTCACGGACTTCTTCCACGGCCATTTCGCGCATGTCCGGGTCGCTGTCCTTGAGCAGCGCCTGGGCGCCTTCGAGGTCGGCCTGCACTTTCATCAGCTGTTTGTAGGTGGCCACAATGGGCTCAACTTCGGCGTATTCCTTGGAATAGGCGCGGAACTTGGCCTGATCGGAGATGACCTCGCCATCGCCGAGCAAGGCGGTCAGTTCTTCGAAACGGTCCTGGAGCACGTCCAGTTTATTGAGCAGTGACGCTTTCATTGCGGTTTTTTATCCGAAGAGCTATCTGACGCGCCCTCACCGAGGGCAAAGAGTTCCTGGGCCATGGCCAGCGCATCGAGGCGGCCTTCGGCGGTAAGCTTTTTCAACTGAACGCTGGGAGCGTGAAGCAATTTGTTGGTCAAGCCACGCGCCAGTTGCATCAGCACCTCTTCGGCGCTGCTGCCGTTGGCCAGCAGACGCTGGGCCTTGATCAATTCCTCGTCACGCAGGCGTTCGCCTTGCTGACGATACGCCTTGAGCACGTCGACCGCTGCCAGTTCGCGCAGGCGCACCATGAAGTCTTCAGCGCCGGTGCTGACCATCTCCTCGGCGGCCTGGGCGGCGCCCTGGCGACTCTTGAGGTTTTCGGCAACCACTTCGTGCAGATCGTCGACGCTGTAGAGGTAAACGTCGTCCAACTCGCCGACTTCCGGCTCGATATCGCGGGGAACGGCGATATCCACCATGAAAATCGGTTTGTGCTTGCGCAGCTTCAGCGCGCTCTCGACCGCGCCTTTGCCAAGAATCGGCAACTGACTGGCGGTGGAGCTGATGACGATATCGCTGCGCACCAGTTCAGCCGGGATATCCGACAGCAGCACCGCATGGGCGCCAAACTGCTCGGCAAGAATGCTCGCGCGTTCCAGGGTTCGGTTGGCGACCACAATGCGCTTTACGCCCAGGTCGTGCAGATGACGCGCCACCAGGGTGATGGTTTCGCCGGCGCCGATCAGCAGGGCCTGGCTGCGCTGCAAGTCGCTGAAAATCTGTTTGGCCAGGCTGACGGCGGCAAACGCCACGGACACCGGGTTTTCACCGATGGCGGTGTCGGTGCGCACCTGCTTGGCCGAGTTGAAGGTGGCCTGGAACAGCCGCCCCAACAGTGGCCCCACGGTGCCGGCCTCGCGGGCCACGGCATAGGCAGATTTCATCTGGCCAAGGATCTGCGGTTCGCCCAACACCAGCGAGTCGAGCCCTGAGGCGACGCGCATCATGTGACGAACTGCCGCATCCTCTTCGTGCACATACGCACTGGCGCGCAGGTCATCGAGGCTTAAATGGTGATAATCGGCCAGCCAACGCAGCACCCCATCCGCTGAAAGATGTTCCTGCTCTATATAAAGCTCACTGCGATTGCAGGTCGAAAGGATCGCAGCTTCGCGGCTGTCGGTGAGCCGGCAGAGCTGCTGCAAGGCCTCAACCAACTGCTCTGGCGTAAACGCCACGCGCTCGCGCACGTCTACGGAAGCAGTCTTGTGGTTAATACCGAGTGCGAGGAAGGCCATTCAATATCGCTGATGATGTCGGGAAGCCGACAATTGTCCTACTTCGAATGATTCAGAACAACCACCGTAGGCTATTGTCCTAATGCCTTGTGTCTATAAGGCGCCAACTGAGACTCGGTTATGTTTGGCCGAAGGCTTGTGTCATGATGATCCGACCGCAGGTTAGTCGTCCTCTTCCTATATGAATAGATCTTCCGCGTTGCTCCTTGCTTTTGTCTTCCTCAGCGGCTGCCAGGCCTTGGCACCCGTGTCGCCGGACGGTACGCCGCCGGTTGAAGACAGCACCCCCGCCCCTGAAAAGCCCAAGGTTTATTCCTCGTTCAATGAAGAAACGATCTACAGCCTGCTGACCGCCGAACTCGCCGGCCAGCGCAATCGTTTCGATATTGCCCTGGATAACTACGTGACCCAGGCCATCAACACTCAGGATCCGGGTATTTCGGAGCGTGCGTTTCGCATCGCCGAATACCTGGGCGCTGACCAGGCTGCGCTGGACACTTCGCTGATCTGGGCGAGAAACGCACCGGACGACCTGGAAGCGCAGCGGGCCGCGGCCATTCAACTGGCGCGCGCGGGGCGCTATGACGACTCCATGGTCTATATGGAGAAAGTCCTGCTGGGCAAGGGCGACACGCATTTCGACTTCCTCGCGCTGTCGGCTGCCGACACCGACCAGGACACGCGCAATGGCCTGATGAAGAGTTTCGACCGCCTGCTGCAAAAGCACCCGAAAAACAGCCAGCTGATTTTCGGCAAGGCGTTGCTGCTGCAACAGGATGATGAAGCCGACGCCGCACTCAAGCTGTTGGAGCAAAACCCGCCGGAAGACGGCGAGATCGCACCGATTTTGCTGCGTGCGCGCCTGCTGCAGAACCTCAATCGCGGCAAGGAAGCGATTCCTCTGCTGGAAAAGAGCATCAAGAAGTATCCGGACGACAAGCGCCTGCGCCTGACTTATGCGCGCACGCTGGTTGAGCAGGACCGTATGGAAGACGCCAAAGTGCAGTTCGCCAATCTGGTCCAGCAATACCCGGACGACGATGAATTGCGCTACTCCCTGGCACTGGTGTGCCTGGAAGCCAAGGCCTGGGACGAGGCCAAGGGCTATCTGGAAGAGCTGATCCAACGCGAAAGCCATGTGGATTCGGCGCACCTGAACCTCGGCCGTATCGCTGAAGAGCGCAACGACCCGCAGGCGGCCCTGCTTGAGTACGCTCAGGTTGGCCCTGGCAACGACTACCTGCCGGCCCAATTGCGCCAAGCTGACATCCTGATGGGCAACGGCCGCACCGACGAGGCGGAAAAGCGCCTGGCCGCAGCGCGCGATGCCGAACCGGACTACGCGATCCAGCTGTACCTGATCCAGGCCGAAACCTTGTCGGCCAACAAGCAGGGCGAACGTGCCTGGAAACTGCTGCAACAGGCCTTGTTGCAATACCCCGACGATTTGAATCTGCTGTACACCCGTGCCATGCAGGCGGAAAAACGCAATGACTTGGCGCAGATGGAAAAAGACCTGCGCCTGATCATCAAGCGTGACCCGGACAACGCCATGGCGTTGAACGCCCTCGGTTACACCTTGTCCGACCGGACGACGCGCTACGCCGAAGCCAAGGTGCTGATCGAGCAAGCCCACAAGCTCAACCCGGAAGACCCGGCCGTACTGGACAGCCTGGGCTGGGTCAATTACCGCCTGGGCAACCTGGACGAAGCCGAACGCTTGCTGCGCCAGGCACTGGAACGCTTCCCCGACCAGGAAGTGGCCGCCCACCTTGGCGAAGTGCTGTGGGCCAATGGCAAGCAGCGCGAAGCGCGACAAATCTGGGAAAAATTCCTCAAGGAACAACCCGAAAGCCCCATCCTGCGCGGCACCATCAAGCGCCTGACCGGATCCGAGACCCTTTAAGCTTATGTTCTTGCGCCACGTAATTGTTTTCAGCTTCATCGCCCTGCTCGCCGGTTGCGCGGGTTTCGGCGCCCGCGAATCCGTTGAAGGCCAGGGCAACCCGGCGCAATGGAAACAACACAAGGATCAGCTCAGCAGCATTGATGGCTGGCAGATCGAAGGCAAGGTCGGGGTTCGCGCGCCAAAAGATTCCGGCAGCGGCACGTTGTTCTGGCTGCAGCGTCAGGACTATTACGATATTCGCCTGTCCGGCCCACTGGGCCGCGGCGCGGCTCGCCTGACGGGACGCCCGGGGCAAGTCAGCCTGGAAGTGGCCAACCAGGGACGCTATGAAGCGGCGTCGCCGGAAGAATTGCTGGAGCAGCAAATAGGCTGGAAGCTGCCCGTTTCGCACCTGGTGTGGTGGGTTCGCGGTTTGCCCGCGCCGGACAGCAAAAGTCGCCTGAGCCTCAATGGCGACAGTCGGCTGGCCACGCTGGAGCAAGATGGCTGGCAGGTGGAGTACCTCAGCTACGTGCAACAGAGCGGTTATTGGCTGCCCGAGCGCATCAAGCTGCATGGCACCGACCTTGACGTCACACTGGTGATCAAGGACTGGCAACCGCGCAAGCTGGGGCAATAAACGTGACTGTTACAACGCTGACGCTGCCCTCCCCCGCCAAACTCAACTTGATGCTGCACATTCTGGGTCGCCGTGAAGACGGCTACCACGAGCTGCAGACGCTGTTTCAATTTCTGGACTACGGCGATGAACTGACCTTCGCCGTACGCGATGATGGCGTGATTCAGCTGCACACCGAATTCGCAGGCGTGCCCCACGACAGCAACCTGATTGTGAAGGCCGCAAAAAAACTTCAGGAACAATCCGGTTGCCCCCTGGGCATCGACATCTGGATCGATAAAATTTTGCCCATGGGCGGTGGCATCGGCGGTGGCAGCTCAAATGCCGCGACGACGCTGCTCGGCCTCAATCACTTGTGGCAACTGGGTTGGGACCACGATCGCTTGGCTACGCTGGGCCTGACGCTGGGCGCTGACGTCCCGGTTTTCGTGCGTGGACACGCCGCTTTTGCCGAGGGAGTGGGGGAGAAACTCACCCCGGAATACCCCGAAGAGCCTTGGTATGTCGTGCTTGTTCCGCAAGTATCTGTAAGTACAGCAGAAATTTTTTCAGATCCACTGTTGACACGTAACTCTCCTCCCATTAAAGTGCGCCCCGTTCCCAAGGGAAACAGTCGAAATGACTGCTTACCGGTTGTAGCAAGGCGTTATCCAGAGGTACGTAACGCTTTGAATTTGTTAGGTAAATTTACCGAAGCAAAATTAACCGGAACTGGAAGTTGTGTGTTTGGGGGCTTCCCAAGCAAAGCTGAAGCTGATAAAGTCTCGGCCCTTCTTACAGAGACCCTTACAGGGTTTGTAGCAAAGGGAAGCAACGTTTCGATGTTGCATCGCAAGCTGCAAAGTCTGCTCTAAAGGAACCGAGTACTGGGTACTCGTTGCAACAGATACAGGGGCGTCGCCAAGCGGTAAGGCAGCAGGTTTTGATCCTGCCATGCGTTGGTTCGAATCCAGCCGCCCCTGCCATTTTCTAATACTCATCCAGGTTACCCTCAGCCTCTAGGTACTGCGCGTGTCCAAGATGATGGTCTTTACGGGGAATGCCAACCCCGATCTGGCTCGACGTGTCGTACGTCAGCTGCATATCCCTCTCGGTGACATCTCTGTCGGTAAATTCTCCGACGGTGAAATTACAGCCGAGATCAATGAAAACGTCCGCGGTAAAGATGTCTTCATTATTCAGCCGACCTGCGCTCCGACCAACGATAACCTGATGGAACTCGTCGTGATGGCTGATGCCTTCCGCCGCTCCTCAGCGACTCGAATCACAGCTGTAATCCCTTACTTTGGTTATGCCCGTCAGGATCGCCGTCCGCGTTCCGCACGTGTGGCTATCAGCGCGAAAGTCGTTGCTGACATGCTGACCGTGGTAGGCATCGACCGTGTTCTCACGGTTGACCTGCACGCTGACCAAATTCAAGGGTTCTTCGATATCCCGGTAGATAACATCTACGGCTCCCCAGTACTGGTGGATGACATCGAAGACCAGCGCTTTGAAAACCTGATGATCGTGTCCCCGGACATTGGTGGCGTCGTGCGTGCACGGGCTGTTGCCAAATCCCTGGGCGTTGACCTCGGGATCATCGACAAACGTCGTGAGAAAGCCAATCACTCTGAAGTGATGCATATCATCGGTGATGTCGAAGGGCGTACCTGTATTCTGGTTGATGACATGGTCGACACCGCCGGCACACTGTGCCACGCGGCGAAAGCCTTGAAAGAGCACGGTGCCGCAAAAGTCTTCGCCTACTGCACACACCCTGTGCTGTCGGGCCGAGCGATCGAGAACATCGAGAACTCCATGCTGGACGAACTGGTGGTGACCAACACCATCCCGTTGTCCGCAGCAGCTCAAGCCTGTTCGCGTATCCGTCAATTGGATATCGCACCGGTAGTTGCCGAGGCGGTTCGCCGCATCAGCAACGAAGAATCGATCAGCGCGATGTTCCGTTAAGGTTCACGCCTTAGCGACATCAACCTGACGAAAAGCGCCCCGCCCCAGCATACTGTTGGGGCGGGGCTTTTTTGCCCATATCGCCTTTAGCGCTGGTCGCAAACGCTGGGGCGAATGTGGTTATTTTGGAGATACAACATGAACGATTTTACTTTGAATGCTGAACTGCGTTCCGACCTGGGGAAAGGTGCGAGCCGCCGCCTGCGTCGTCTCGCAAGCCTGGTTCCAGCTGTAGTTTACGGTGGCGAAAAAGCCCCTGAATCCATCAGCATGCTGGCTAAAGAAATCGCCAAACTGCTCGAAAACGATGCTGCTTACAGCCACGTTATCGAACTGAACGTTGGCGGCACCAAGCAAAACGTGATCATCAAAGCTCTGCAACGTCACCCGGCCAAAGGCCACGTGCTGCACGCTGACTTTGTACGCGTTGTAGCCGGTCAGAAACTGACCGCTATCGTTCCAGTGCACTTCGTTGGCGAAGAAGCTCCGGTCAAGAAAGGCGGCGAGATCTCGCACGTCCTGAACGAAATCGAAGTGACCTGCCTGCCGAAAGACCTGCCTGAGTTCATCGAAGTCGACCTGTCGGCTCTGGAAATCGGCGCAATCGTTCACCTGTCCGACCTCAAGGCCCCTAAAGGCGTTGAATTTGTCGCACTGGCTCACGGTGATGACAAAGCTGTTGCCAACGTTCACGCTCCACGCGTTGCTCCAGAAGCTGAAGAAGAAGGCGCTGCAGAGTAATTCACTCTGTATTGCCGGAGCTTGAGGAAACATCGCGGACCGAAACGTAGCGAGAAAGCGGGCGATAACGCGGCGTTTACTCTTGAGTAAATGATCTCTTGTCGTCCACTTTCGCCGCACGCAGGTTGCGGCGATGTTATCCACAACTCCAAAGGAAGGGCCCCTGTCGTGACTGCCATTAAACTGATCGTTGGCCTGGGAAATCCAGGCGCCGAATACGAACAGACCCGGCATAACGCGGGGGCCCTTTTTGTTGAGCGTATCGCCCACGCCCAAGGCGTAAACCTTGTGGCCGATCGCAAATATTTCGGCCTGACCGGACGCTTTTCGCATCAAGGTCAGGATGTTCGTCTGCTGATTCCCACCACCTACATGAACCGCAGCGGCCAAGCCGTCGCGGCGCTTGCGGGCTTCTTCCGGATCAAACCCGAAGAAATCCTGGTGGCCCATGACGAACTGGACCTGCCACCCGGCGTTGCCAAACTCAAATTAGGCGGCGGGCATGGCGGGCACAATGGCCTGCGCGACATCATCGCGCAGCTGGGCAATCAGAATAATTTTTACCGTCTGCGGCTCGGCATTGGCCACCCAGGCGTTGCCAGTATGGTTTCAAATTTCGTCCTGGGTCGTGCGCCACGCGCCGAACAGGAAAAACTCGATGCCAGCATCGACTTTGCCCTCGGCGTGCTGCCGGATATCTTCGCCGGTGAATGGAACCGTGCGATGAAAAACCTGCACAGCCAGAAGGCCTGACTCTTACCGAGGGGAAACACCATGGGATTCAATTGCGGCATCGTCGGCCTGCCCAACGTCGGCAAATCCACCCTGTTCAACGCCTTGACCAAGTCCGGTATTGCGGCGGAGAACTTCCCCTTCTGCACCATCGAACCCAACAGCGGTATCGTGGCCATGCCGGACCCGCGCCTGCAGGAGTTGGCGGCTATCGTCAATCCAAAGCGCATCCTGCCGACCACCATGGAATTCGTCGACATCGCAGGCCTGGTGGCCGGCGCGTCGAAAGGTGAAGGCCTGGGCAACAAGTTCCTGGCCAACATCCGTGAAACCGATGCCATCGCCCACGTGGTCCGCTGCTTTGAAGACGAGAACGTGATTCACGTCTCCAACAGCGTCGACCCGAAACGCGACATCGAAATCATCGACCTGGAACTGATCTTCGCCGACCTCGACAGCTGCGAGAAACAACTGCAGAAAGTCGCGCGTAACGCCAAGGGCGGCGACAAGGATGCCGTGGTTCAGAAAGGCCTGCTGGAGCAATTGATCGCTCACTTCACCCTGGGCAAGCCAGCGCGCAGCCTGATGAAGAGCATGAATGCCGATGAAAAAGCGGTGATCAAAGGCTTCCACCTGCTGACCACCAAGCCGGTGATGTACATCGCCAACGTCGCTGAAGACGGCTTTGAGAACAACCCCTTGCTCGACGTGGTCAAGGCCATCGCCGAGGAAGAAGGCGCGATCGTGGTGCCAGTGTGCAACAAGATCGAGGCCGAAATTGCCGAGCTGGATGACGGCGAAGAAAAAGACATGTTCCTCGAGGCGTTGGGCCTGGAAGAGCCTGGCTTGAACCGTGTGATCCGCGCCGGCTACGAAATGCTGCACCTGCAGACTTACTTCACCGCCGGTGTCGAAGAAGTCCGCGCCTGGACCGTCAAGGTCGGCGCTACCGCGCCACAGGCTGCCGGCGTGATCCACACCGACTTCGAAAAAGGCTTTATCCGTGCCGAAGTCATCGCCTACAACGACTTCATTCAGTACAAGGGTGAAGCCGGTACCAAGGAAGCCGGTAAGTGGCGCCTTGAAGGCAAGGAATACATCGTCAAAGATGGCGACGTCATGCACTTCCGTTTCAACGTATAAGTAACCTTGCGGTAATTACCGCAAACAAAAAAGCCGATGCATTGCATCGGCTTTTTTGTGGGTGACTACTTATGGACGTCCATCCGCACAACCTGACGCTTAAGAATTATCCTATTAACACTCGGCATTTTACTAACTACACACCCTAGCAAAATAATCCCCAAACCTATCTCATTTCTCCTACGTCTTGCGCGTAAGTTCCTACTTCAGAACCACAACAAAATAACTATAATTCGCGACCTGCTGGCCTTTGCCTGTCGACCGTTGCCTGAATGATGCACAGTGATAATGGAGCACTTACTTGATGTCGGATGCCTACCATAGGGAAGTTGAAACGGACATCTCAATCAGTGACAGCTCAGGTATTGAAAACACCCTTAACAGCACAGCATCACTCAATATCGACATTCTGCTACTCGGTGAAACCGGCACCGGGAAAGACACTTTGGCCCAACGGGTCCATCGCTTGTCGGGGCGGCGCGGTAACTTCATTGCCGTGAACTGCGCCGCTATCCCGGAAAGCCTCGCGGAGAGCCAATTGTTCGGGGTCAACAGCGGCGCCTATACCGGGGCCGTGCAATCGCGGGCCGGCTTTGTCGAAGCGGCTCATCTGGGCACCTTGTACCTTGATGAGGTCGACAGCATGCCATTGAGCCTGCAGGCCAAACTGCTGCGGGTGCTGGAGTCGCGGGGCGTGGAGCGTCTAGGTTCAACCCGCTTCATCCCGGTAGACATGCGCGTTATTGCCTCGGCTCAGCAGTCACTGCACCACATGGTCGAATTGGGCACCTTCAGGCGTGACCTGTACTTTCGCCTGAATGTGGTCAGCCTCGAACTTCCGGCCTTGCGCCACCAGCGGGAGCGCATCATTCCGCTGTTCATGAAGATGGTCCGGGAAGAAGCCGAGCACTTCAAATGCACCGTACCGTCTGTTCCCGGCCAGCTATTGCAACAACTACTGTGCCACGCCTGGCTGGGCAATATTCGCGAATTACGTTCGTCCGCCAAGCGCTTCGTTCTGGGCCTGCCACCGTTCTCTACGCCCATGAGCAACCCGCACGACGGAAAGCTGAGCCTGAAGGAACGCCTGCAACAAATCGAAAAAGCACTGATTGAAGAGTCGTTGCGGCGCAATGATCATTGTGTCGATATCACCGCATTTGAATTAGGTGTCGCCAAACGCACGCTCTACCACCGAATCAAACAACTCGACCTATAACCGAAACAGTGCACTTGACGCAGTGCGGCAAAACTTACCCACTCGCACCTCCTCGGGCACTTTAGCGCCTACATAGCATCAAGCATTACAACAATGACTTCTCAGCAAACAGCACTGGAAATAATTTTAAACATATAAATACTGGAACGCTTTATTTCCTTGCACCACTTATAAGTGGGTGACTTCACAGCCACTCAGACGGTAGCTAACACTCGCTATCAGACTTCATTTGAAATCAAGAAGGTGATCTATGTCCTCAATCTCAGGTATTGGTGGTTCCAGCGCGGGTAACCAGGCGCAACTGGACGCAATCAACGCAGATAAAGAAAGGAAAGTCGTCGAAGAGGCCAAGAAGACTGCTGAACAAGAACTGACTACAGCGAAAGCGGGCCGCATTAAGTCTTTGCGATTCGCTTAAGTCAGCGCGACCTCCTCTGCCCAGGTCGAGGAGGTTTTCATCGTCACGACGCACGTAACACTCGATACGTTCGATGGAGATTCACATGTACATCACCACCCCTGGGCAATCGGAAAACAGCAGCACTCTCCCTCAAGCCGAGGCGCCTGGCGCGATCAACCGGGCGTCTGACATCAACTTTTTCAACGCCCAACTCAGCCAGGCCGAACAGCCCGTTAAAGGCATCGTGCCTGCCGTGGCGTCACCCGCTCAGTCGTGGGACGCGACAGCCTCGGACACTTTATCCAGACGCGTATCCAAAGGCTTTCGTGACGCGAGCCTGAACAAAAAGACCAAGGACGCGAACGAGTTCCCCCAGTCGCTCGCCGAAGCGCACATCGACGTGATGTCACGCGTCAAGGTCATTGGCGCCGTCGCGAAAGGCGTCGATAAAATTTCAAGCATGGGATAGCTGCATGTACCGCCGCCTAACCGCCCCATTCTTGTTTTCATTAGCGTTGATGCTGTCCGGTTGCGGTGACAGCGTAGAGCTTCATCGCAATATTTCTGAGCAGGAAGCCAACGAAGTCATCGCGGAGCTGGCAGACAAGCAAATCCGGGCCCAGAAGGTGCCCGGCAAAGACGGGGTCGCTGTTCGGGTCAAGGCAAGTGACATCAGCCGAGCTGTGCGTACCCTGGATGCGGCGGGGCTGCCCAAAACGGCCCGCTCGACGCTGGGGGATATCTTTCGCAAGGAAGGCGTCATCTCCACCCCGCTGGAAGAGCGCGCACGCTACATCTACGCGCTGTCCCAGGAACTGGAATCGACCTTATCCAACATAGACGGTGTGATCGTCGCGCGTGTGCATGTGGTACTGCCTGAACGCGTCGCGCCAGGCGAGCCGGTACAGCCGGCGTCCGCCTCGGTTTTCATCAAGCACGACCCGCGACTGGACCCGGACAATATCAATCCGCGCGTGCGCAGACTGGTGGCCAGCAGCATCCCGGGCATGGCCTCGGCCATAGACAACACGACAAAACTGACCGTCATTTTTGTACCGGCCACCGCCTACACCGAGCAGCAACAGCTGACCTACCTCGGCCCTTTTCTGGTGCCCGAGCAAGACCTTGGTTTCTGGCGCGCCAGCCTGATTGCGCCGCTGATCATCGCTCTGTCAGCAGGCATTGCCTGGCTGTTCTGGCGCCGCAGAAAAGTCTTCACACCCACCCCGCAAACCGCGCCGGCACACGCCCATGAGTGACGACCTCAGCTGGGTAACATGGTGGGCTTTCCCCTGGAAAAACGCCCACATCGACTGGCTCACGCAAACGGGTTTTGTGGAAGCCACAGCGCTCTCACGCGCCTATCATCGCCGCGTGAGCAGCCTGTTCGACATCGCGCCCGAGCTTGCCCCTCCCACGTCTCCAGCCCTCCTCCAATGGGTGTTGAGCAGCGCGCAACAACGCGACCTCGCACTGACACTGGTTAATGCGGTGTACAACGCGCCCCACGACGGCCGGTTGAATCAAGAGCAGCTGCTGTGGTGCCAGCGCCTGGCCAAGGCACTGCCCACGGGCTCAACACCGGTGGACGTCGACGACCCATTGCACTACCTGCGCGCGTGGGTCGCGCCCAATGTCTGGCAGCGGCTACGGCTGAATTTTGCTCGCCCAAGGGTGCTCACGTTAGAGCAGCATCCTCGACTGGCAGACACACACGGCCGGTTGGATACCCTGTGGAAAGCCACGATCTGGCGCGCAACCTCCACCGCTGTCGATGATGCGCCGCCCGCCCCTCGCGAGAACCCCGACCATGTTTTGCGCCCACACGATTGAGCTGAACACCCCCGCCCACGAACTGCCCACGGCCCTGATCCCCAGGGAAATGCTGTCTGAATACACCCAGGCCCGTCAGCTGTTGGAACACGCAGAAACTCAAGCACAAACGCGCATCAGCCAGGCCCAGGCGCAATGCAAAAAAATACTCGAAAGTGCCAGTGATGAGTTCTGGCAACGCGCCAATACCCAGCTGCATCGCTGGGAGTCAGAGCGCCAGGCAATGCTGGCAAGTTTGGAACAGGTCGCCAGCTCAGTCATCAGCGCGGCCATTCGAACCCTGCTGGAGGAGACTGTGCCTGTTCAACGCCTCACAACACTGCTCAACAAATTGCTGGAGGCTCAACTGCCCACCGTTGAGGCGCACCTGGTGTGCAATCCGCTGGACCGTGAACACGTCGAGCTATGGCTCAATCTTCACAGCAGCGTGCCCTGGACGCTTCGAGTCGAAGACGGAATCGCCGCCCAGTCGCTGCTGCTTGAGACGGAAGATGGCGGGTTTCACATCAACTGGGCGCATGCCCTGGACAACCTGGTGGCGATTCCACCCTTGGCCAAATCAAGTGACAACGTTGCTGGGTAAACGCAGTTCTTTTTAACCACACAGGCCTGTTGTTGGAACTGGTGAGCAATCTGCCGCCACACAGGGATACACCCCCACTGGAGATAACGCCATGAATACTGACTCACGCGTACTCAGCAGTCTCTACAGGCAGCAATCGCAAGCCGAAAAAAACCTCGACCAGATCAGCGCCGACATTCCGTACAGCGAAGGAAACGAAGACAGCGCGCGGCTCTTCGAACAACTCATTGAGGAAAAGTCCGCCCTGGTTAACAACTTTGCCGTGAGTTCGACCTACCTCAGTTACAAACACGAAACGGTTAAATCGGCCATCAATGTCGTTTAGTGGCTGGTGGCAAACGCTGACTGACGGCTTGGGTGGTCGTGAACAGACCAGGCGGCGACTTGAACCGCAAGTCAGCACTTGCCCGGGCTCGGGCCATACGCCATCTCCGGTGGGTGCAATGCCCGCCACTTGATAGCAAACCCTTGAAGTACCTCTCAACCAACGTGACACCTGGCGCAGCGCAACGGCGCGCCTGACAACGGCTGGGCGCAAATTCGGCCCACTTCATTACGACGTTTTCGCACTGAAACAGAGAACCTGTCATGTATAGCAAGATCAACAAGCACACTGGCTTGCGTTTAAACTCGCCCGCGGCTCTGGCAAAACGCGCCCACTGGCGTTGTTTGCTTGCGCTGCCCTTGTTGTTGGCGCCGCTGCACAGCCCCCTCGCCGCCATCCCATCCGAATGGAAAAACACCGCCTACGCCTATGAAGCCGAGCATAAGCCCCTGCGGGATGTGCTGGAGGACTTCGCCCAGACGTTTGGCACGCAACTGCAAGTCGACGGTCTGCTGGAGGGCATCGTAAATGGCAAGATACGCGCCAATACTCCGCAGTCGTTACTCGACAGGCTGGGCGTTGAACACCGTTTTCAGTGGTACTTGTACAACAACACCCTCTACATCAGCACCCTGGACCTGCAAGAGTCCGCGCGCCTGGAGGTTTCTTCCGAGACCGTCGCCGACCTCAAGCGGGCCCTGACCGATATCGGCTTGCTCGACAGTCGTTTCGGCTGGGGTGAACTGCCCGATGACGGGGTGGTGCTGGTCTCCGGACCCAAGCGCTACATCGAACAGATCAAGCAATTCAGCAGCCAGCGTAAATCACCCGACGAAAAACAAAGCGTGCTCAGCTACCCGCTTAAATTCGCCAACGCGGGAGATCGCCAGATCGATTACCGCGGCGAAAAAATAGTCATCCCTGGCGTTGCCAGCATGCTGCGGGGCTTATTGGAGCCGCGGGCGACGTCATCCCTGTCGACGCTTACCCCGCGCCCCTTTGCCTCACAGCCCTCGCCCATCACGCCGAACTTTGCGCGGTTGAGCAATCCCATGCTCGGGCAAATGTTCGGCCAGACAGCGGACCCAGGCCAGTTGGCCTCTGGCGCCACGCTCACCCCGCGCGCTCCGGTGTCGGCAGGCAAAATCCGCGTAGAGGCCGACGTGCGCAACAACGCCGTCCTGATCTACGACCTCCCGGAACGGCAGGTCATGTACCGAGAGCTGATTACCCAGCTCGACGTGGCGCGCAAAATGGTGGAAATCGACGCAATCATCCTCGACATAGAGCGCTCTCAACTGCGCGAATTCGGGGTCAACTGGGGCAACAGCCATTTCAGCAGCGACATGAGAATGGCCCCTGGGAGTTCATCGCAGCTGTCGATCGAAAACCGTGACCGCTTCTTTGCCAAGATACGCGCCCTGGAGCAGCGCGGCCTGGCAACCATGGTGTCCAACCCCTCGGTGCTCACCCTGGAAAACCAGCCCTCGGTCATTGACTTCAACCGCACCCAATACCTGACCGCAGGCACGGAGGTCGCGACGATCCTGCCGATTACGGTCGGTACCAGCCTGCAAGTGATACCCAGGGTGATTACCACCCGTGGCACTCATCAGGTGCACCTCATGGTGGATATCGAGGACGGCAACTTCGATGAATCCAACCCGGATCGCATCGGCCCCGACGTGCGCCGGGGCAATGTCAGCACCCAGGCGGTAATGGCGGAAAAACGCTCGCTGGTGGTCGGTGGTTTCCATGTCACCGAAAGCACCGACAAGCGCAACAAGGTTCCGCTGCTGGGCGACATACCGTTGCTGGGCAAGGCGCTGTTTTCCTCCAGCGAACGTCAGAACAACCGCCGCGAGCGTTTGTTCATCCTGACGCCACGCGTCATCGGCGATCAGGCGGACCCTTCACGGTATTTGCCGCAGGAAGATCAAGTGGAGCTGCAGGCCGCACTCAAGCCCCTGGCCAGGCGTTACGCCGAACACCCGCCGGTTATCAAGCGCAGTGACATCACCAGCACCCTGGCCAATCTGGTGACCGGGCAAGTGCCCCTGGCCTTTAAGGCGGCACCGATGCCATTGGGCCTGGACACCTTGTGCAACACCCGCGATCTACTGGCCATGAACCCCGAGCGCAGCCAGTGGTACGCCGGCCCGCAGTTCAATGTGGCGGTGGTGGTGGTGCGCAATCAGATCAAGCGCAATGTGCGTATCGACGAAAAGGAGTGCAGCAATTCGCAGACCCTGGCCGTCACGGTATGGCCACGTGCCTGGCTCAAACCGGGTGAAGAAGCCGAGGTCTTTATCGCCATGCGCCCGGTGGTGAAGGATGAACACATCGGCGTGCCCCGCCCTTCCTTGATCACTCCCACTCAGAAGAAGGTCGCCCCATGAAACGCCACCTGTTGTGCATCACCCTGATCGGCACCGTGCTGCTCATCGCCGGCTGCGCTCCCACGTGCAAAGGCGACTCCTGCTCACGCCCGCAATCGACCAAAGATACGTTGGTAATCTGGTGGCCGCCGCAGATGCGCGTCGAGCCCGGCCCTTCAGGAGAGCGCGCGGATTACCAGACAATTTCGCTGGAACGATGAGTGTTCCGCGATCAACGCCGGCTGTTGCCGGGCCGTCAGGTGAGCAGCGCGGCGGCTCACCTGACCCTGGCTTCGCGCAGGTGCGGTGCGCTGATCAGCGCACCTCCAGCGCCGGCAGCTCCAGGGTTTCGCGCTTGGCTTCATCATCCAGCTCACGCAACGTGCGATAGATCAGCGCCACGGCCTGCAGGGTGTCGCGGGGGATGCTCGCGCCCAGTTTGTTCGTGTAGAGCGTGCGCGCCAGCCACACGCACTGAATCACCGGCACCTCAGCGGCCTTGGCCTGGTGGATCAGTTCGCGCGCCGCGTCATCCGTGCCTTTGCATACCAGCATGGGCAGCGGCGTCTCACCCGGGCGGTAGTACAGCGCCACGGCAAAATGCGTCGGGTTGACCACCAGCATATCGGCCTCTTCCAGCTTGGGCAGCTTGACCTTCGGTTCTTCCTGGGCCAGTTGCTGGGCCAATGAACGGCGCTGCCCCTTCACATGCGGGTCACCCTCCATGTCTTTGTACTCTTTGACGACCTCGACCTGGGTCATGCGCATGCGCTTGGCGAAGAAGTGTTTTTGCAACGCCAGGTCGATAAGCGCCATCACCAGCAAAAGCCCCAGGCAGGCATGCAACAAGTGACGGAACAGAATGATCAACGCCAGGATGTACGTTTGCAGGTCACTGCTGGCCAGGTTAATCAGCGCGCCCAAAGAAGGTTTGATCACCACGTACAAAATCACGCCCAGTAGCACTGCCTTGGTAATGCTCATCAACAGGTTCATGACCGATTGCGCGGAAAACATCTGTTTGAGCTGCTTGAGGGGATTGAGCCGATTGAAATCGAGCTTCAAGGTCTCGGGAGCAAACAGAAATCCGAACTGCATCCAACTGCTGATCAGCTTCGCGGCAATTGCCAATCCGGCCATCAACAGGGCGAACGCGAAAAACATCATCAACCCTTCAAACAGCACCGTCTCCAGCGCCCGCGTAAACGGCTGAGCCATACTCGACATTGGCAACACCATCAGTTGCTGAAAGCGCTGCAAACTGGTTTCGGCGGTGAACAACGCAACCTCGCTGATGGCCGTCAGCGCCAGCAGCTTGCTGACATCCTGGCTTTGGGAAACCTGACCTTTCTTGCGTTGATCGCGCAGTTTCTTGGCTGAGGCCGGGTGCTTCTTTTCACCGGAGTCACTCATGGCGTCGAGACCTGGAACATCAGCCCAAGTGAGTGTTTAAGATCGCCAAGCACATTCAAGCGCCCAACGATCAGGTCCTGCAGCAACGCAAAGTACAGCAACAGAATCCCGATACCCGCCAGGCATTTGACCGGCGGCGCCAGCGTGCTCACTTGCAACTGCTGGCTGTAGACGCCCAATAGCGCGATACCGAACTCCAGAAACATCAGCACCGCAATGAACGGCGCAGCGTAGAGCATCATGTGGGTAAAGGCATCGCCGAGCAGCCCCAGGAAAATACTGAAACCATTGACTGCCGGCAGCGGCACCCAAGCGGTGGCCGGCCATAGCAGGTAACTGTCCCAGATCACTTGGGTAAGCACGCTCAGGCCCAGGACTGCGATCAGCAAGTAAATCACCAGCTGTTTGAACAGATGCCCCACAGGCGTTGCATCCGGCCCCAATGACGGGTTGAGCTGGCCACCCGCCAGGGCGCCACGCTGGTTATCCAGCAGCGCGCCAACCGACTCGAACATCCAGAAAGGCATGGCCAACAAGACCCCCAGCAAAAAGCCCAGGGCGACCTCCTTGAGCATCAGCCCGATGATCATCAGCGCCGAATAGTCCTGGCCCGCCAGTACCGCATGGATGCCGGGAGCCGGAATGAACGCCATGACCATCACGATCACGTGCCGGGGCATGCCGCGCAGATGCTGGAAACAGAACGCCGGCACCAGGATCGCGCAGGGATAGATGCGCGCCATGGCCACCAGCAGACTTGGCAGATATTCAAGATAAAGCAGCACGTGCATGCCCTCAGTTCAGTGCCGAGCGAGCGATCATGTCGAACATCAGATTGATCAGTTGAATCAGCTCCACGCCAATCCAGCGCCCCGTCAATATCAGCGTGATGCCCACCGCAACCAGCTTGATGCCAAAGGGCAGGGTCTGATCCTGTATCTGCATCAGGGCTTGCACCAGCGACGTCAGCACGCCGACGATCACCGCCACAATCAGCGGTGGTGCCGACAACACCACCACCAGCAGCATGCCCTGCTTGAACAGTACGATCGGTTCCATGGGGCACTCAAAGGTAGGAAAGGAAAAGGCTGTCGAGCAATCGCGACCACCCGGAGACCATGACGAACAACAGCAGTTTGAGCGGCAGGGAAATGGTCATGGGCGAGACCATTTGCATCCCCAGCGCCAAGAGCAGGTTGGACACAATCAGATCGATGACGATGAACGGAATGTAGATGAGGAAGCCGATCTCGAACCCGGCCTGCAACTGCGACAGCACAAAGGAGGGGACCAACAGGATCAGGTCATCGCGCTGGGTGCTTTGCGCCATTTCAGGTGGCCACATACGCGCGCTGTTTTCGTGCATGTGGGTCAACACATCCGGATCGGTATTGCGCTTCATAAACGCGCGCAGCGGCTGTATGGCCACAAGCCCCGTCTGTTGAAGGGTCTGCACGGTGCTCATGTCCAGGGGCGCGCCCTTGAGGGTTTCGGCGACCTGGTAACCCACGGGGGCCATGATAAACAGCGTAGCGGCCAGCGCTATGCCATTGATCGCCATGCTCGGGGGCACCTGCTGAACGCCGATAGCGTTGCGGGTAATCATCAGCACAATGACGATCTTCAAGAACGCGGTGCAGATGATCAGCAGCATCGGCAGCAGCGACAACGCCCCGAAAAACAAAGCCAGGACGACCGGGTCAACGCCCTGGAATATCATCGGGAAAACACCACGCGAGACACTTGCAAGCCGAGTCGCCCATCCACTTCCACCAGTTGCCCCTGGCCAATGGGCCGCTCGCCGTAATACAGGCCGGCCATGCCCGGGGCGTACCCGGTGATGCCCAGCACCGCACCGGGAGCAAGATTGCGCAGCTCGCCCAGGGTCAGGCTCAGGACACCACAGCGCACCGTCAGCGCCATACTCAATTCGTCAAAGGGCTCACGGCCAAAGACATCCTCCACCGGTTGGTCCTGTTCAGGCCCCGGGTATTCTTCCACTACAAAGTGCTCGTCCATGGACGCTTCCTCAATCGCAAAAAGGTTCAGGCACAACGGCCCGGATTCATCGTCAATACGCCCTTGCAGACGGCGACGTCCGATACGCACGTGGCCACGGCCCTGCGCATCAAAAAACGCCTGCTCAGGCATCAGCACGTCCCCCGCACGCACGCTGCGCAACTGCCCGACGGGCAAGTTCAAGCGGCCCACGGTCACGGCGATTGCCAGGGGAAACGATGCGGGTAATGAGCTGGCCGTGGACCGCCAAGCGCCCGCCGCACACATCGCCAGCAAGCTCTGCGGGGCCAGCCACAGGTAACCGGCGACCTTGGAGGCCCCCAACATCACGGTGAAGCGGCAACCAAAGCCCAACGTTTTGGGTGCAGGCAGCAAGCGCAGATAACCGAACAACGCCACTACTTGCGGGCTGAGGTGATGCTGGAACAATTCCCAGAACCACGACGTCGAGTCATTGCCGGCTTCTGCCAGGGTGACCGGGCATTCGCCCATCAGGCTGAACATCGCCTCGGGTTCCGAGAACCCCAGTACACCGACGGCACTCTCGAAACACACCGGGCTTCGCCCTTCAGGCGCGCGGCCGGGCTCGAGCACAAACGCCCCCTGCTGATCGCCGGCCTGAAACGGCATGCGTAATCCGCGCCCCAGCCGATGCAACGCCGCAACCCTTGCCGCCTCAACCAGGGGCGGTGTCACCGCCAACATGATCATGCGGGCCCCGTGCTGTTGATGTGGATATCGACCGGCTGGCCCAACGCCTCGGTCAGCCTGTCCTGATAACGTTTTTGCACCGTGGCGAGCCAATGCGCCGTGCGCGGTTCTTCGGCGTCCAACTCGACGTTCCACGCGCCGGACTGCCGCTGCACATTGGCGTTGATTCGCCCCAGCCGTGGCAGGTAAAGCACCGCCAGCAACGGCCATTGCGTGCCGCCTTGAACGCGAAGCGCCAACTGCCCCGCCAACGCCTCAATCATCAATTTATCCGTCGCCAGACTTTGCGCTGGCAGGCTGGAAACGTAACCGCCCGAGCCATCGTCCTTGGCAAACAGTTGCGCGAAGACGTGCACATGAACCCACGGCACCACGGCCTCAACGCCTCTCTCACGGTCGTCCCTGGGCTCGCGCACGCGCGGCCGCTCAGACCTGCTCACAGGCAATCGTTTCATGACGCTCCTGCACCAGTAACTGGGATAATTCCGAGAGTTTTTCGACCTCGCGCAAATACTGGCTGGCCTGCTTTTGCATGCTGTCGATATGCACCACTTGCTGTTCCTGCTGCCCCTGTAACGCCTGTAACTGCGCCTCTTCACGCTGCGTGCTGGCCGACAATGAGCGCTCTTGGGTATTCCACGACTTGAGTTCCTGAAACGAGAGCACTTGCCCTTGATGCTTGCTCAATAGCTGCGCCGCTTCCTCGGCTTCCTGCAGGCGAGTGTCCTCAAGGCGCTGCTGCGCCTGCTCAACGTGCAACTGCAGTGCACGCTGATGCCTTTTAGCCTCACCCAATGCGCGCTCAGCCCGGTCCGCGCGGTGTTTGCGCAGACGCCTCAGGGTTTCCAACTCAGAAAGGAACATAGGCGGTCAGCTCCGTCAGCTGATCCAGGGTCGCCGCCATCGGTGAAGGCTCACGCAAGTCCTGGCGCAAAAAGCCATCCACCGCCGAACGGCTGTCCACCGCCAAGTCAGTCAGGGCATCATTGCCGGCCTGGTATTCACCCAGCTTGAGCATCAGCTCGATCTGCTGATACGCCGACAACAAACGGCGCAGCCCGGTCCCCGCCTGGATGTGCTCAGGGGTGGCGACATTGCTCAGAATTCGCGAAAGGCTGGCCAGCACATCGACCGCCGGGTAGTGACCGCGCTCGGCCAACTTGCGCGACAGCACAATATGGCCGTCCAGCAGCGAGCGAACCTCGTCGGCCACGGGGTCACTCATGGAGTCCTGTTCGATCAGCACCGTGTAGATTGCGGTGATAACGCCGTCGCGGGTCAACCCGGCGCGCTCCACTAAGCGCGGCAGCAAGCTGTACACCGAAGGCGGCAAGCCCCCGCGCCCCAAGGGCTCACCGGCTGCCAGGCCGATTTCTCGCTGCGCGCGGGCAAAACGCGTCAAGGAGTCGATCAGCAGCAACACCCGCTTGCCTTTGCGTCGATAGCCCTCAGCCAGCGCCGTTGCGGTGAACGCCGCGCGGGCGCGTTCCATGCTTGAGCGGTCGGATGTCGCACACACCAGCACGGCCTTGGCGCGCAACTGATCATCCAGTTCATGGTCGAGAAATTCGCGCAGTTCCCGGCCGCGCTCACCGATCAGGCCGAACACAATCACATCGCACTCGACGTTACGGGCAATCTCCGCGAGCAAGGTGGTCTTGCCACAGCCGGCACCGGCAAACAGGCCCACGCGCTGACCTTCGCCAAGCGTCAACAGACCATCGATCGAGCGCACCCCAGTCGCCAGGGCCCGGTGGATCCTCGGCCGTTCGGTCGGCAACGGCGCCTCACACAACACCATGCTCGCATCCGGGCTGTCGGTGTCAGCGAAGGCATTGGGGCCAACGCCAGTAATCGGCCGCCCGAACCCATCGAGCACCTGGCCCAGCAACGCATCACTGACGCGCACTCGATGCGAAACACCCAGACGCTGCACACTGGCGCCCACGCGCACGCCTTCAAGGTTGCCCAAGGCACTGAGCACGGCATCCTGCTGATCGAAGCCGATGATTTCCGCCAGCATGTAGTCATCGGCAGATTTCTCGACCTGGCACAAGTCGCCAATACGCGCGCTTGGCAACCGGCATTGCAACAACATGCCGTTGACGCGCTGAACCCGACCGCGCAGGGTCACCGGCATCAGGTTGGCCAGTGCCCGGGCCTGGCGCTGCTGCCAGGCATCGAGACGTGCATTCAGTTCTTCGTTCACCAGCGCACCTCATAACGCCGCGCGCCATCGAACACCACTTTGCTGTTGTCGATCAGCACCAGGCGCAGGCCGTCCACTTCATCACCGACAAACACCCGGCTGCCCTCTTCCAGAACGACGTGGCCATTGGGGCCGCCGACGATCTGCACGATCTTGAACGGCAGCGCGCCGTCGCTGACACGCACACGGCTGATCACCGGCACCGCGCTGTCGAACAGCTCGACAAACCGGCTGAGCATGCGCGACACCAGCTCCACATCGTCCTGCGACACGTCGCCGTTGAGCGCGACCTGGCCATTGATCACTTGCAGGCTGACCCGTTGGCTCAATTCGCGCTCATTGAGCATCTTCAGCAACTGCTGGCGCACTTCAAACGGCGTCGCCAACTCGTGTTTGACCACCACAGGCGGCATCAATGAGGCCTGGGCCTCACGCTCACCCGTGGACGCGATGCCCACCACCACGACGATGACCGCAACCACCAGCGCCACGCTGATCAGGCGTTTTTGCTGCGCGTGCGAGATGGACGAAAGTTGCAGCGCCCGCGGCGCTTCAGGGGCCGGCGGCGCTGGGGCGGGTGCCTCGGGCCATGGCTGATCGGCCCAGGTGACACACAGCCGCACAGCCCCGACTGAAAACGGTACGTTCAGCACCAGGCTCGCAATCTGGGCCAGCACCTGCCCTTCATCACCTTGCAGCAGCCCGGCTTCGGCCTGCACTGACCAATTTGCGTTGATCAGCCGCAACCGCGCGTGCTGCTCGGCGATGCCAGGATCATTCAGCATCAGATCGGCGTCAGGGTGAGCGCCGATGCTCCATTGCTCGCCAAAAAGCGGCAACGCGGCGCCCTGGCGCAGACCATTGAGCACCCGTAACTCAAACATTATCGAGCGCTCCGGCGCGTTGAGCCCGACTGGAGATTCATGCCAGCGCACCGCGCGCCAGCTCATCCTGGGTCAGGTCAAAACGCCCCAGCACTTTCACCTTGGAGGTGCTTCCCAACTCGGCGAAGGACAGCACCGGCACATGGTTGAACTCTTCCAGAAGCAGAGTGCGCAAGGGACTGCGCAGGTCTTGTGCCACCAACATCACACTTTTGCTTTTGGCGCGTAAGGTGAAGGCCTGGTTGAGGAGGTTGATCAACGCGGCGCTGCTTTCGTTATCAAGCGCAAAGAAAACCCCGGTCTGCGTCTGACGCAACGCCTCGCGCAGGATGTTTTCGGTATGGGGCGACAGCAGCCAGGCGTGCAGGCCGTCTTCCTCGCTGTACTGGTGGAAAATCTGCGCCTTGAGGGCAATGCGCGCGTAGTCAGCCAGCGCTTCGGGCTCGCGCTCATGCTGGCCGTACTCGATCAACGACTCGACAATCAGCCGCACGGCACGCAGTGGCACCCCTTCGCTGGCCAGGCGTTGCAGGACCGCCGAAAACCGCGAGAGCGGCATGATGCGTTGCAGTTCCTGCACCAGTTCCGGCTGATTGTGCTCAAGCCAACTGAGGATCGATTTACTCTCCTGGATCCCCAGGAACTGCGGCCCGCTGAGCATCATCGCCTGCCTCATGCGCTCAATGATCAGGCTCGTCGCGGTAAAGCGCTCCAGCTGCGGGTCATCGAGCAGCGGATCATCAGGCGCCAACCACAGCCAATCCTGTTCATCGCGGTCGGCCTTGCCCGGTATTGCGTGCTCGGGTTCAACCGCCAGCGCCTTGCGTTCCACGGCCAAATGGTTGACGACCGAGGCCTTGACCATCGGCACTTCGTGCACACAAAAGCGCATTTCATCGGCGGCCAGGGCGTCATCAAGTTCGACTTCAAACGGCGGCAAGGTCAAACCGATATTGGCCACCAGCGTGTTTCGGGCCTGGCGTATCCCATGGATAAGCTCGGTGACCTCAGGGGTTCCGCGCAGAACCGGGGAAAACTGCAGCAAGTACGGTCGCGACGGATCAAACCCGCGCAAGTCTTCATCACCGTTCTGCTCCGGGCGCACGGCGTCAGCGGCTTCGGCGGCCGGCTGTTCTAGTCGTTGACGCTGGCGCATCAAGTAATAACCCAGGCCGCCGGTGACCATCGAAATCAGGATAAACACCAGGGTAGGCATGCCGGGCACCGCAGCAAACGCGAGCATCCCCACCGACGCAATCATCCAACTCTTGGGTTCGCTGGTCATTTGCCGGGCAATTTCGGCGCCCATGTTACTGATACCCTTGCGCCCGTCCGGAGCCACGCGGGTGATGATCATGCCGGCGGTCAGGGAGATCAGCAGCGCCGGAATCTGTGCGATCAGGCCATCGCCGATGGTCAGCACCGAATACAGCCGTATCGACTCGGCAGCGCTCAAGTCGTGTTGAAACATGCCCGTGGTGAAGCCACCCAACAGGTTGACCACAACGATGATCAAACCGGCGACGGCATCGCCCTTGACGAATTTCATCGCACCGTCCATGGCACCGAACAGCTGGCTCTCGCGGGACAACTGCTCACGTTTGTCCCGCGCTTGCGTGCCGTCGATCAGCCCGGCACGCAGGTCACTGTCGATGGACATCTGTTTACCCGGCATCGCGTCCAGGCTGAACCGCGCCGCCACCTCGGCGACCCGTTCCGAACCCTTGGTGATGACCAGAAAGTTGACCAGGGTCAGGATCAGAAAGATCACCATCCCCACCGCCAGATTGCCGCCCACGACGAAATTGCCGAAGGCCTCGACGATGTCGCCGGCGTCCTGTTCCAGCAGAATCAAGCGCGTCGTGGCGATCGACAGCGCCAGACGGAACATGGTGGTCAGCAGCAAAATCGATGGGAACGACGAGAACGCCAAGGGGCCTGGCAAATACAGCGCGAGCACGATCAACAGACAGGATATGCAAATGTTCAGCGCGATCAGAATGTCCACCAGCCAGGTGGGCAACGGCACGATAAAAATAAACACGATGCCCAGGATCACCACTGCGCCCAGGACTTCGGCACGTTGGGCCATTTTGAGCAGTACAGCGTTGATGGCTGACAGTGCAGTCACGCCGACGCCCCCAGGTCACCGGCAAACTTGATCGGGCCGCGCTCGATCCGCTCCAGTTCCCCCATCACGGCCAAAAAGCTGTCCAGCGCGCCCTGGCGGGTTCGACTGTCAGGCCACAAGGCCAAAGGCAATTGCCGGACCAGAGGGTAAAGCGCGTTGAGAACAATCACTTGCCGGGGGCTCGGGCCACTGCCCAGATCATGCCCAAGTCGCAGGATTTCGCCCGCATCGATGCCGCTGCCGGCATACCCCAGCAGGCGCTGCAAAAGACTGACGGCGTCGTAGCCGATGCCCAGGCGCTGGATCAACGCGTGGCAACCGGCCAACACGGTGCTCAGTTGCCCACAGCTTTGCAGGGCCAGCAACAAGGTGCGCAAACGCGGCGTGGTCATTGACGAAACCAGGACCGCGATGTCGTCAGCCAAGGCTTTACGCATGCTGATGAGCCTGACGGAAAATGTATCGCCGCCGTATACGCCCAACAGCGCCTGCATCATCGTCGCCAGGGATTGGCGCGTGGCCACGCTGGCGTAATAAAGCGCGCGCAGCGCTTGGCGCTCCTGCGGATCACCACCGGCCTCCATCAACGCCGTGGCGAATTTGAGGCCAGCCTGGATCTCCCCTTTAAAGCCCACCGCCAGCATGCCAATAGCATCGCGCGCCAAGGCAGCTTCGGTCGGGCGCACATCATTGTCGGCCTGGGCTTCCAGATGTTTGAGCACCACGTAGGCGCGTGCGGGGTCGCCCTCGGCGAGCTCTACCAGCTTGTCGACACTGGGATGCTGCTGCAATTGGTGCCTGAACCGCCGCGAAATAGTCGCCAGGGACTCCTGAGCAGGATGGCCCAGCTGTTCATAAAGTTGCGCAAGCTGCTCGGTGGGGGGCACGCGAATCGACATCGCGCGCTGAGCGCGGTTGTTGGCAATCACTTCCTGGTCGAAGAGCGAAGCAAGCTCATCAACCTTCGCGGGTGCGGGCGTGGAAACAGGCGCAAAGGCGGATTGATCCAGGCGCTGGGCAGAGGGCGCATCTTTAGGGGATTCGACTTTCATAAGCATGCCAAGACGGGAAGAGTGTGTCCCTATGTGGCAATGCCTACCGATACGGTTCCATCAGAACGCGGCTATCGAGAGGTTTGACAAGACCGGCACAAACCCTCGGCGCTTTTTGCAAACTACTGCGCAATATCTCTCCATTTCAAGATATTTACCTTTAATAATCAGCTAGTTGCGATCTTTTTCCATTTGGCACACCCAGTGCTAAAGGGGTTTCCATCGAACTTATTTCGATAGCGTCTACCCTGAGGAAAAAAACGTGAATATCCCAATTGAAGCTTTAGCGCACCTGGTTGGCAGCTCGCCTCAATTCATGCTCCAACTGACGGACGACCAACAGAAAAAACTCCGGCGTTTTATTCATAAACGCGTACTCAACCCCGAAGATGCAGACGACATACTGCAACTGACTTACCTGGAAGCCTGGCGCAACAGGGAGCGCTTCAGTGGTCAGGCGAGCCTCAGTACCTGGATGTGCGGGATTGCTCAGAACCTGGTACGCAACCACTTCCGCCGCCTGTACGCCAAGCCTGTGCACTGCGAATTCGATGAGTCGCTGTGGCATGGGCAGGAGGAAACCAAGAACCTGGATTGGCAGTTCGAGATCAACCGCCGACTGGAGAAAACCCTGACCGCCATCGACCACCTGCCCACAGAAATGCGCAAGACGTTGTACGCCTCACTGGAGACCGACGGCAGCTACCAGGACACCGCCGACGTATTGGACATACCCATCGGCACCGTTCGCTCACGCTTGTCACGCGCGCGTGAACACCTCAAGCGCGTCACGCATAACCCGTCGCAACCGTAAGGCCCTCTAGAGGGTAATTGTTGGGCGGCAGGGATATCTGCCCAACCGAATTTTGCTTCTTTCGTTCACCGCGACGCGATCGCCAACCGCCCGAACACCCCATCCCCTACCGACTGCCTCAGCGCCGATAACAACCTCAGCGGCGAAGACGTCCAGCCCTACCTTTCCCACCTGATGCTCAGCGCTTGCGCTACCGTTCTCGACTGCGGCACGCTCTTGCAACGCCACGATCGACGCCGGATGGCATCTGCAGAAAATCACCACGACCGTGAAGGGTCGCTCAATTGAAAGCCCGCGCCCCCACGCGGCCCGACAGGCGGACGAATGACAAGCCACTCGTCGCCAGAGCTGGCGATTCCGGTTAAACAATTGAAAGCGTAGAAAAAATTTCGATAAAAGTGCTTGACGCATTCCCGTTCTACGCGAATAATGCGCGCCACTTGGCTACATAGCTCAGTTGGTTAGAGCATAGCATTCATAATGCTGGGGTCCGGGGTTCAAGTCCCTGTGTAGCCACCAAGTACCGATCCATAGATGTCTACAGCAGTCTATGAATCACCTCAAGAAGCCCGCCTAGTGCGGGCTTTCTTGTTTCTGGCTGTCCATCTCTATCTATCCCTATCCTTCCCCTCCGTGTATGCCCACGTGTATGCTTAATAAGTAATTGAACTGAAGGCATACAAGGATGAAGCGCACAGATATCAAGCGACGCCCTCTCGCTGACACGACACTTTCCAGCCTGGAGCCTGAGGCGGGAGCATACCGCGAACTAGACAGCCCAGGGCTGTATTTCAGGGTCAAGCCAAACGGCCAAAAGTCCTGGGAATTACGCTACAAGAAGCCGGACGGCAAATGGTCATGGCTTGGTCTTGGCGGCTACCCGGAAGTGGGTGGCGCTTTCGCTCGACAGAAAGCGGCTGATCTACGCTCCGACGCATCGGAAGGTAAGAACCCGATCACCTCCAAGAAAGCTCGCCAAGCCGCCGAGATCGATGCGGCCAACGACACCTTTGAAGCATTGGCAAGGGAGTGGCACACGTCTCGCCTTAGCGGCTGGGATGCTGGAACGGCTAAAAGGATACTTGGCGCACTTGAACGCCATGTATTCCCCTCGCTTGGTAAACGCCCCTACACCTCAATCATGTCGATGGAGTGGATGGAGCTATTGAGAGGGCTTGAGCGTCAGGGGATTCTGGAACAGATGAGCCGTGTGAGGGCTTACTGCAAAGATATCTATGATCTAGCTCGAGTGACCGGCAGAGCAGTCAACAATCCATTGGAGGGTGTGCATAAATTTCTGTCCTCGGGAAAGGCAGAGAACTACGCCCACGTCTCCCCTGATGAACTTCCAGGGTTACTCCGAGCGATACGCTCCTATCCCCACGCCAAAGATGTGCAGCTTGGCCTAAGGCTGTTGACCCTGATGGCTGTACGCCCCAGCGAACTCCGAGAAGCACACTGGGTAGAGTTCGATTTCGACAAGAGGCTGTGGACCGTTCCAGTCGAGCGCAAGGGTCGTAAGAAAGGTCGTGAGCACCTGGTACCACTATGCACTCAAGCAGTCGAAGCCCTATTGAAGCTTCGGCAACTCACCGGCGCTTACCCACTCCTGTTTCCAGGTAGAAGCGACCGCACTAAACCCCGCAGCGATACCGTGTTCCTAATGGCACTCCGGCGCCTTGGTTACGAAGGCCGCCAGACAGGTCACGGCTTCCGCCACATCGCCAGCACAATCCTCAACGAGCATGGCTATCCCGCAGACCACATCGAGGCCCAACTCAGCCACAAGGCACAAGGTGTTCGAGGGATTTACAACAAGGCTCAGTACCTTGAGCAGCGTACGCAGATGATGCAATGGTACGCCGACCATCTTGATTCCCTAGAGGCAGGAAATGTAGTGCAAGGTCAGTTTGGGAAGGCCGTGTGAAGGCGTTAACCCTACACCCCCTCAAAAATCGTGTTACGGGTGTTACGCGTGTTACGCCCACCAATAACTCATTGTATTTATTGAATATATTTAGCGTTACACGCGCAGCAAAGCTCCTGAGCGCCACGTGTTACATCGAGCAGTCGTGTTACAGAAAAGCCACGCCCTCAACCCTGCTGGCATTGGCGCCTCCACCTGCAAATCGCTGTAACAGCCTATCGGCTTCGGGGCGGCGGGGAGATCTAAATGGACTTTGAGCGGGGCATCGAGGCAGAAGAACTCGAGCTCGAAATCGCAGGTTTCGACGTAACGTGCCTGGTCTGGGATCAGGACGATGTCGAGGCAGCCGTTCGCAGTCTTGCGCTGTTTCCGCAGTTCAACGAACACTTCAAAGATGCCTTCGATCTGATCAACACCGCTACATCATTCTGGCTTGAGGACGGCTCCTACGCTCCGTGCGCAGAGTCGGTAACAAGAACCCTTTATCGACTTCGCGATGCAATTAGCGAGCATGCCAGTTATGCAGAGGCAGGCTCATTGCCCAGTGTCATTCGACAGTTTCTTGGGGTGAGTCATTCCGCAGCAGACTCACAGCTTGCGGCTACCTTTGCCCTAGTAATGGGAATGCAGGCTGTGGAGACGCTTGCAAATTGGCTGTTCGAACTTGAGCTCACCACTTACGACATTGATGCAGACCTGATAGAGCAGCTGAAACATGACTCACCCCGCCAGTACCTTGCCCTGATCGAAAAAGAGCGGGACCGCAGCAGCGGGAACGAAATCAGGGCACGAGAAGAATTCGCGACGTTACTAAGCGAAGCGAATCAGGCTCTGTTGATGGCGAGCCTTTATCGCCAGGTGGAGCGGATGGATGTGTTTAAAAAAGGCTTCAACACATCAAACCTGATGCATCGAATTCTCGACGACGCCTTTTCAACAAAGGCGACAAGACGAGGTCAGGAAGCCGGTAAGGGGAACCGAGATCCCAGCTCAAAAATACAGACCGACACAATGGATAGA
Organism: Pseudomonas sp. LBUM920; assembly: GCF_003852315.1. Lineage (NCBI taxonomy): Bacteria > Pseudomonadati > Pseudomonadota > Gammaproteobacteria > Pseudomonadales > Pseudomonadaceae > Pseudomonas > Pseudomonas edsoni (SeqCode). Next base: position 847,473 of record NZ_CP027762.1, on the reverse strand, counting down.
CGAGCAAAAATCAAGGCGGCTGCTGAGCAAATCATTAACGGCCGGAAAATTGAAATGCGAAGTCTGACCGATGCTGAACTGACCAATATTCTTTCCAAACGGGAAGGCTTCGGCATAAAAAAAACCATTCGAGAGCATTTGACCGCCCTGGGCCTCAGACCTCTGAAATAACAAGGGAGCGGACACAGTCCACTCTCCCTCCCCGGCGTAGCGTATGACCCGTTGTCTCAATTAACAAAGGGTTAGCTCGCTATGACTACCGTTTTAAAAGCAATTCCCTCGCATGATCCCTCAATGACCCTCATCCGCATGCCCGAGGTCATTTCAATCGTAGGGCTCGCACGCCCGACTATCTACAAGCTGATGCGTCAACCTGAAAGCGGATTCCCGTTGCCGGTAAAGCTGAGTAACAGCAATGCCCGAAGCGCTCCGGTTGCGTGGGTATTGGGGGAAGTCCAGGCATGGACACGTGCACGCATCGCTGCCCGCGATCAGGTGGCAGCATGAAAAATCGAGCCGCCAACTGGGCAATCCTGCAGCCCTTTTCTGTACTCAGAAAAGTGGGTTTCTCATCACGCGGTATGCAGCGTTTTGAACGTTACCGCACGGAGCAAAAACGCCTTAACCGGGACGTCATGGTGATGCGATGGAGAGATGGCATCTGGTGCGCATTGTCAGTTCCCTGCCAAGCCCCTCAAGCAATCATCGTCGACGAAGGCCAACAAATCGATGCCTATGAGGATGCGCGCGCGTGCCTTGAAAGCGACCTGTTGCCCTTTGTCTCCCTACGCTGGGACCTACATGCCTGAAACGAAAACGCCCCCGGCGGCAACCGGAGGCGTTGAGGTAAATCTACATGCCTGATCAATTTATGCCGCGTCGAAAAAATCCGCAAGTGATCTGCACGGTTGCACTTTCAAAAAATGGACGTTACTCTCTGGCCGTCGCTGCAAATTCAGCGACCGGGTTTGGCGACCCGAGTTTAAGAAGGCGCATAGGCGCCCCCATTACGATTGCAGGCGCTTTTTTTGTGCCCGCATTCCTGCTTTATGGCGGCTGTGCGCGGGAGACCTTCGGGTCTGCCGGGTTCCTTCTTACCCGGTTCGCCAACCTGCGCACAGCTGCCACCCTAATTCGTTTGGCGACGAACCGTGGCAGTTCTCACTTAAGAAGGAGCTCCACACATGCACGCCCTCAATCCGTCCAAAATTCGCGCCGCCGCTCATCGAGCAATGGCTCTCGCCGCTTTACACGCCAACTCCAGCCTCGCTTCACGCCTTTCCCGTTACAACGCCCATATGTCCAAGGCTCGCGCCCTGGAAACCGCAGGGGGTGCCCAATGAGCATGCTCCCAGGCTTTTCACTGCCCGAGGACCTGCTCTGCGTCAGCCAGGAAGCCGAAGCCGGTATTCCCATCGATGCCATCACCTGCGCCCTCGACCGTGCCGACTCAGTTCTAATGCTGCTGGAAGATCACTTCGACGGCGACAAACCCGCGCTCTCCAACCGCGTGCTGTCTTCCGTGATTTGGGACGTGCGCGGCACCTTGGGTTTGATCAAAACACTCACCTTATACGGTGATGCCACCTCTGTGCCAATGGGCCAGAAAGGCGGTGCGCTGTGAACACTGCTAACACTCTCGGGCGTGCCGAATTCTCATGCGTTGCCAGCGGTACTCAAAAGCTGTTTAGGGTCAATGCAGGCGTGCCAATCGAGGACGCACTTGAGGCCATATCGCTGTTTCAGTACTACGCCAATCAACTGACCCTCGACGCAGCCATGAGTAACGAGGGCGAGCGGTACAGCTGGCCTGCTCTCTACCTAGGCGAAATGGCAAAAGCGCTGATCGATGACGTCAACGATGCGCTGTATGCAACGAGGACAACGCCATGACTCAGCGCACCGGCAACACCTCAAAACACCCCAGCTTTGCAGACGTAAAAAGCGCTGCTCTCAAGAACATCGACCGTGTGCTTGCTCACTGGCTGCCAAACGGCAAACGCGTCGACGGCGGCAAGGAATACACCGCACCAAACCCTACCCGCTCTGACAAACGTGCGGGCTCACTCAAGGTCAATTTGAGCAAAGGCACTTGGGCGGATTTTGCCACCGGTGATAAGGGCGGTGACCTGATCGACCTGGTGCGCTACATCGAGGGCAGCACAGACGTTGAGGCCTGTAAAAAGCTAGCGGATCTGCTCAGCGTTTCCGCTGGCTCCGCGACTGCCAAAAGCGCACCGGTCAAGCCTGTAGCGCCGGAGTGGATTGCAATACAGCCGATCCCGGTCGAGGCCATGAACAAGTGCCCTGCCAAGCACCGGCAACACGGTGTTCCGTCCAAGGTGTGGATCTATCGCGATCCTCAGGGCCAGCCGGTAATGGCGCTGTATCGCTTCGACTTGGGCCCCGACGAAGACGGCAAACCGCGAAAGGTCTTTGCACCGTTGACCTGGTGCAAGCGCTCCGATGGTCAAACCACCCAATGGCGCTGGCAAGGCCTGCCTGAGCCCCGGCCACTGCTGCGCCTGGATGAGCTGGCACAGCGGGCCGATGCGCCTGTGGTGCTGTGTGAAGGCGAGAAGGCTGCTGATGCCGCCGCTGAACTGATGCCCGACCATGTAGCCACGTGCTGGCCGAACGGCTCCAACTCTTGGCACAAGGCCGACCTGACGCCACTCAAAGGGCGCGAGGTGGTGCTGTGGCCCGATAACGATGCCAGCGGCAAGACCTGCATGGACGCCATCGAGCTCAAGTTGATTGAGCTGGGCGCCGCTTCGGTACAACGAATCTCCCTCGACGTGTTCAAGCTCAAGCCAAGCAGCAAAGGCGGAAAGCCCACGCTCATTAAGGGTGGAAAATGGGCAGACGGCGACGATGCAGCGGATGCGATAGCCAAAGGCTGGACCGCTGGCCACGTCGCCGAGCTGGTGGGCAGCCGTGAGTTTTTCGGCAGTGCCGCTGAGCCAACTGAACCTCAACAACCGAAGGCCAAGGCGCCCGCCAAACGTCCTGCGAAATCAAAAAATGACCTGTTGCCGGGCGGCTTTCGCCTGACGCCTGAGGGGGTGTTTTACTCCGGCGATGATGGTGAGGCGCGCCCCGTGTGTTCGCCTCTCGAAATCATCGCTCGCACTCGCGACGACAAAGGCCACAACTGGGGCTTGTTGGTCGAATTCGATGACCCAGACGGCGCTAAAAAACGTTGGAACATTCCAGCCCGAACCATGACCGGCGACTTCGGCAAGGATGTACTTGGTCCACTGGTTGATATGGGTTTGCGCCTTGCAGGAAGTCGATCCGGGCGTAACGCACGCAATGATCTGCAGAGTTATCTCGGCGGCTTCGACAGCGCCCAGCGCGCACGCTTGGTAACGCGCTTGGGCTGGCACGACAAGGCGTTTCTATTGCCCGAACAACAGATTGGCTCGCACGCCGAGCACCTGCATTTTTATGAGGCCGGTGCCCAGCTGCCTCTGATCAGCGAGGCGGGCTCTCTGGAGCAGTGGCAGCAGCAAATCGGCGCCCTGTGCGTTGGTAACCATCGCTTGGCGTTTGTCGTCTCTGTGGCCTTTGCAGGGCCTCTGCTGAACCTGCTTGGTCATGAGTCGGGTGGCTTCCACCTGTATGGCGATAGCTCCGGGGGCAAGACCACTCACCTGCAAGTCGCTGCGTCGGTTTATGGCGGGCCGCGTCTGGTGCGTTCATGGCGCTCGACCGATAACGCCCTTGAGTCCATCGCAGCCGCACACTCAGATGGCCTCCTGGTGCTGGATGAAATCGGCATGTGTGACCCGCGCATTATTGGCGAGACGGTGTACATGCTCGGCAATGGCACCGGTAAGGCCCGGGCTAATGATCGGGGACAAGCGGGCCGACAGGTGCAAGAGTGGCGCTTGCTGTTTCTCTCGACCGGCGAGAAGACGTTGGCGCAGCACATGGCAGATGCCAACAAGGAGCTGAAAGCCGGTATGGAGGTGCGCATGCTCGCCGTCCCAGCCGATGCGAGCAAAGGTCTCGGCATGTTCGATGTGTTGAACGGTTTTGAGGATGCTGCTGCCCTCTCCGATGCGCTCAAGGCTCGCGTAGCCAAGTACTACGGCACGCCCCTCACCGCCTTCCTGCACGCACTATGTGCGCCTGGAGAAATGCTCAGATGGGCGGTGATTGTTCGCCGCACGGTGGAGCAGTTCATCACTCAAAACCTGCCCGCCTCGGCCAGCGGCCAGGCCCAGCGTGCCGCCCTTCGCTTTGGCCTCGCAGCAGCGGCCGGAGAGTTGGCCACCGCCTTCGGCGTCACCGGCTGGCCGGACGGTACGGCCACGACCGCCGCACGTGTGTGCCTGCATGCATGGCTGGCCGAACGCGGCGGCGCCGGTAACTTCGAGGGCGATGCGATCCTGGCACGACTACGCCAGGTCATCGAGCGATTCGGAGAAAGCCGCTTTACCCGCTGGGAATCTGCCGCCGCCAAGATCGATGAGCACGGCCCACGCACGATTGATCGGTTGGGCTTTCGCAAGACCCTGGAACACGGCATGGGCGACGCCCTGCACACCACCAACACCTACTACGTGCTGCCTGAAGCCTGGAGGGCCGAGATCTTCAAGGGCATGAATATCAGTGCGGTGAACAAGGAGCTGCTGCAACGGGGCGTGCTCGAGCCGGGAAGTGATGGAAAGGCGTACAGCTTGATTCGCCTGCCCGGGTTAGGACCTCAACGCTGCTATGTGGTGAAGACAGTCCCTGGAACGGATGAAAGCGAGGCCAAGGCCGCCTGACGACAGGCCTGCTGATCGAGGTAGCGCCGGCTAATTCCCGGCCTCGCCAGCCGTTCAACCACTCCTATCAAACGTAATGCTCAGAGACAATACAGATGAACACTATCCAAGAATTGAAAGACCGCCGCGACCAACTGACCCTCGAAGTGGAGAGCATTCAGGGTGACCTGGCTCCCTTCGAAGAGGGGCTGGAAAGCCCGGAGGTTATCCAGCAGGGCCGTCAACGAGCCGTGCAGGATGAAATCAACGATCACAAAAGACGCATCGACTCGCGAAACCTCGAGATCAGCAAACTGAACCAGAAGATTCATCGCCTTGAGACATTGGCAAACCGTGAGAGCTTGGCTGCGGGCTATCTCAGCGATATAGCGAACTGGAAAGCCGACGAGATGGAACTCAACGAAAAGCGCAGCAGCATCGAGACTCGGTTGCAGCAGGTCCGCCAGAGCGATCAGGAAGACATGGCAAAAGTTCGACAAGCTGAAACGGACGCGGCCACCGCTTATGCACAGGCTGTGGCCTGGGGCGATGTAGAGGGCGAGAAAGCCGCTAACGCAGAAGCTCAAAAGGCAGCAAAAAACCTCACGGCTGCGGCTGAGCATCACCGCCGCCAACAACTGCTCATCACCGCCCTGGAGCAGGAGCTGGTGACGATTGATCTGCATATTACGAAGGCACAAAAAGAACATGCCAAGATTGAAAAAGAAGCAGCACATCTGGCAAACACGGTATTAGAAGAAAAGTGGAATGAGGCCGCGAAAGCGCTGCTGGAAACAGGCGGTAAGTTGTGGGCCGCACGCAACCTGATTAGTCGTGACCCGGTTGCACTGATGAAGCTGGATATCCCTGAACTGGGCGAGCACTTTGGAAGCTGGACCTGGCGAGAACTCGCGGCTCGCTCGCACCAACACAGCCTGATTGATCTATTGGCGGCCTAGCCTAAACCTTCCCGTAGCAACCGGCGAGGACTGGTTGCTTCGGGCCTACTAGCGGTCCAGACATGAACAAACCACCACAGAACAGCGTACAAAGGCCTGATTATCTAAAGGCCCGAAAGCTCCATTTGAACGGGATCATTCTCACCATGGCCAATACGAAAAAGCTCAATTCAAGAGCAAACAAAGCCAGTAAAGTCGAGACGCTCACGATTGACGCAATCAAGGCGGAGCTGGATTTCATTGACCTCCAGCTCAAAAGAAAGAGCAGTTGATGAAGAAGCGGAGGCTTAAGCAGCTTTCGCTTCGCAGATCCTCCCATTACAAGCAAGGCTTCAGATTTTTTGGCTTCTGATCTGTGGCGGCTGTGGGCTTATGACTGCTTTCGGCCGATTCGGTTGAAAAAGTCGGCTTCGGTTTCCACGGCAGAAAAGTTCGCGTCCGAGATTGAAATCTGTGTTTTGGGCAGAAGATTCACGACTCGGATTTCACGTAGCAGCACGCAAAATAGGTGTTTTTACCTGTCAGTATCCGAGCGTTTTGGACAAACCTACTTTTCCAACAGAATCCACCAATAGCTGCCATTCGTCACCGGCATCAGTCAGCCAGAAGCTGGCTTGGATATCCAGCTAGGAGAGGAAATGCAGACATATGAATGTTAAAGATCCACCATGGCCAAGGCTTGAGTGATACGATCCACTACGTCACCGAAGCTTTCACCATCTTTAAGCACGCCTGCATAGGCTTCAATACTCTGATACTTCCGATGCAACTCCCTTCTACCTAAGCGCTTCTTACTTATTTCGCGCAGGGCCACTTTCTCAACGCTATCAAACCCTTCCTTAACACACAAGGCCAAACAATTTAGGCCGACAGGTGATTCAAGTCCTTCAGCTCTATCAACGGTAATCGCCCTAAAAATCTGATTAGGAAGGCCAAATATATAAGAAAGCTCAGGAATTATCCTCAAAACAAACTCCCTAACAAACTCGCATTTTCCGACTTTTTTGATTGGAGTACCGGTCGAGACCTCAATGCTAGCTAACGTATTACCTGCCATCCAGAGTTCTAGTAATGGAAATATTATTTCAGCAGCATATCTCCCTTTTGAGGCATCATCTTTCAGCGCCTTATAGTCGTCTCCTAAAAAACCTTCCAAAGTCTCCTTTCTAATAAGAGTTAGAAGTAGTGTAGGTCGGAGTTTTAGCCAATCGCGAAGCCATTGATACCAAGCTTCGGTAGTTGCCCAATGATTGACATTTTTAGAAAGCGGCTCACCAAGCTCTCGAATTATCCCTGCCGATATACCTGATGCTGCTGCCAATCGATCAGCCCAAGTGGGAACTTGAGAGGTATCTAGATTCAAGTTCCTAGACAATATTGCCGATTCTATCCTTGATGATATCCATTGTTGATCGCCTTTTTTCCTAGCCCGGAAGGCCGAGAAAGAACGTTCAATAGTCGCACGAGCTGATATATTTCGCTCCTCTTGATCTTCGTCAGAATCAACCGGTAACCTGCTCAAAAAATAGCTCGCCACACCAGAGAGAGGTAACACCTCACTATGTATCTGGTCGAGAATTGCGGTGAGAGGGTCATCAATAGTCAAGCATTGATCGCTTTGAGAAAATATCGATCTTAAATCCATCCAGTGATTATGAATACGACTAGTGCTATTATCAAAGTTAACAACTTTACTCGGCACCACCAATACAAACCCATAGGAACTATCGCCAGCTCTACCGGCCCGCCCTGCTGCATTGAGAAGCTCATGAGCCTCCAAACGTTGCATAGCATCAGCTTCTTGGTCAAATCTGCTATCGCCACTAATAATGACCACTTCACTGGGAAGGTTCATTCCCTGCGCAAGAGTTGATGTCGCCACTAAAACATTCAGCCCATCTGCTCGCTTAAAAAGCGACTCATGCAAATGTCGCTCCATAGCTAGTAAAAGCCCGTGATGGCAAGCACTAGAGGACTCCAGCCTACCTTCATCCGAAACTTTTATATAAATATGCTCTTCGCCTCCAAACTCATCGACTACCATCTTGAAAAGGCGAACTTCTTCATCAGTCAAAATACATCCAGGAGACTCAAGTTCATCTGAGATCTTTTTTGACGCGCTATTCGCAAGCGGTATAGTTTGCGTGAAGACTAAAGTCTTTATTTTTTGCCTAGCCGTTGACGTTGCAATCGTAGCCGACACCTGATTTCCATTAGGCGTTAAATACCATTTTTTTCCCTCTGTAACGGTGCCTGTTGATAGCTGGACGGATTCGCTAAGAACTGGCATTAATGCGTAATCTTTACGACTTGCTGAGTGCCAAGTTTGGTTCAAGCAAAAAAAACCGAAAGGTTGTACGAACAGCTCTCGCTTCAATGAGGCAGGCGCATTTATATTCGTCACCTCAGACCTGACGACTTTTAGGCGTTTTTTTAGTTTGGCTATTTCATCACCAGCATAAACCACACACCCTCTTACTTGACGAGTAGGCTTCCATGTCAACTCCAAGGGCAAGCAAGGTCTTTTAGTTAGTTCCGAGACCCAACCTGCTATCTCTATCGAGTTTTTCATCATTGCCGATAATAAAAGCAAATCGGCGCTAGGGGCTACGGATGTAAAATTTAGGAGGCAAAGCATAGAATCTATAGACCGCCGACTATGATCTGCGTCCCTTGGGTGCAACAAATGGCACTCATCAAACACCAACAACCCTACACTTGAGAATATGTCCGGATCAAAGCTTAACATTGCCAGACATCTTTCAGGCGTCATAACAGAAATAGCCGGAAGTGCGTCATTCTCCAAATCAAATAACAACTCATCTAAAATTTCTCGCTGAACCTCTGCGTTTGGAAAAGTATTAGCTAGAGCCCTAGTTGTTTGATCGACCAATGAAAGCGTCGGTGCCAAAAAAACCACCTTTACATTACGCAGCAAGGCGGTAGCAATTTTTAATTCGGATAGAGTAGACTTTCCTGCCCCAGTTGGAAAGCTTATCACCGAGGAAACACCTATTTCTAAATAACCTGAAGATATAGCCTTTCGATGATTCTTCCATAAGTATGGCCTAATTGACGCTATGCCTTGCTTCATAACATCCCATTTAGTTGAGTCAATTCCTTTTGGTGGCTCTGTATTTATAATCCCCGATGGAATAAGGTGGTCCGCGACCATCGCTAAAAGTGATGCCAAATGAAGTGGCCCTGGAAACACATTATGTACTGGGTGGTTTCCAAAACTAATTAAACCATCAATTTCATCGACACATAATTCCTTTACTTTATCGAAGACCACTTTCGAGTCATGGTCTATCAAATCAAATTCATCCTCAGTTCCGAGCAATGATGCCGCCATCGCGCGGACCCCATGCAATAGCATGTAATACAACGACTCTACCGCTTGCCCCATACTGTCAGCGCTCAGAAAGTCTTCTGTGCTGGGCACACGCATAGCAAGTATTTTCAGAAGATTTCCATTCGCCAAATGGTAAATTGCTTTCAGCAAAGTGGCCTCAATAGACCCCTCAACCCTAACCACAATATTTTTTGCTGTTTCGGCAGCGTCAGAACTTGCTTCTGCAATCAGAAACAACAAAGTTGCAGAAACCTCAGCAGATACGCCATACGCATTTAATGTGCTAAATTTAACACTTCGTGAAATTAACTCTTGAGCAAGAAGTATTACATGATGAGCAGAGCCGGCAACGAAGGCTGCAGCAACTCGGTTTTCCATATTTTCTGAAGCGGAAACTATAGCCTCGTGAGAAAAAGCAAGGCGCGTCATTCGTTTAACTATTTCAGTAACCTCATCAGGCAATCCCGCCCGCTCCGCTCCTTCACGTAAGCAAATACGAGCAGAAACTATTGATGCGTAAGCCTCAGTTAGCTGTTTTGGTAACTCAGTAAGATCGAGGCCATCCAATTCTGGAGCACTATTAATCAATTCTACGGTATCATTATCAAACATGAGCAGCCACCATATTGTTAACGTGAGCAATCGATTTCTCAGCTAGCGAAGACATCCAGGGGCGCAGATGCTCTATATAAAATACTTCCCCGCCGCGCTTGCTCACCTTACCGTCAATTACTTTATCGTAGTCTTTAAAAAGTTTAACTCGCCCCTTGCTCGTAGAGTGATATTTACCAACCGTTATGCTAACGCGATAATGTCTAATGTTTTTCCATATTATGTTTTCGATCGCGAGATCAGGATCAACATTTCTATTGGTTTCCAATAACGCAACGACTTCAGCAACTAAAACGTTCTCCTTATCTCCTTGGTCGAGCAACCTAAACTCTGGCCACACCAAATCACGGACAGTTTTTCTCGCATCATCCGTAGCCTTGTCTTCAAATATAGTTGCAGCAACAACTTCACCCCCGCTCAACTCAAGGCGGAGCCCATCGAATCCTTTCAAGGCGTGAATCATTTGAGGCGGCCGGATAAGTGCGTTCGGATCGGCTTTTTGGGCAGCTATCCACGATATCACTTGGAAGATCCAGCCATCTCTATGCCAGGGGTCTTCACCAGCAGGAACCGTAAGTAAGCCTATCGCGCCCTGAGCGGCACTCGCCCTCGATGCCGGCGGCCCAACATTCGTTCCCGCTATGATTTTTTGGACGTGTCTAGACTGGCCCATAGCAACACGCGCTATCTGCTCTGCGAGTAGATTTTCGTCGGTGATTGTCCAGACTTGGCCATGACAGAGGGTTGGATGGTCGTAGTATTCCAGTGAAATCGGCATGTTCGTCCTTGTTAGCTAATCTGGCGAAAGCGGTATGCATGACGAGGTTGGTCAACCTTATCAATATGCCATCATTGGTGGACAAATTTATGGCCTCCCTCCACATTAATCATCACCAATATTTGGAATAGCTGTATGCGGCGTCCAATTAACTGAGCAGGCCCTACTTTGGTGGGGTCGATCTGATGACTGATTTTGGCCGATTGCTGCCTCTCATGAAGTGCTGCGACCGGCAAAAAGCAGATACCCAGCTGCAGCCAGGAGATTAGGGCTTTAGTATCAAGTTAAATTTGCTTTCACTATTCCTATCTGTACATACGGGGCTCAAGCTTAGTTCTGGCATCACCTCCGCAGAAAGACTTTGAAATTGAGTCAAGTAACGAAAGCACCTGGCTTTCAATTTCGTAGAAATCTTTCTTTGGCATAAACTGAAGGTTAAACCCAATCCCTTTTAAGGTACTGATCATTTCTGCTTGGTGATCCTTGTAAATAAACGGACCCTTTGTAGCTTTATATGAGTTAAAATTAGAGTCAGAAATAACCTTATTCACCTTACCGATAAACTCAAAGTAAGTCTCAGACAAAGACATATCACCACTTCTTGAGTTAGAATAAATAAGGCTGTATATTTTATGAGGATCAAACGAAGATATTGAAAGCAAGTCTCTCTTTCTGACCTCCTCAACAAAAAAACTCTGAAATAGCGATAGATGAGATATGTGATTTGTGAAATATGAAGACTTTAATGTAGACAAGTAACTGAGCAACGCAACAAAAATTGCACCGACCGTTGCAATGAGGACAATAAGATCCAGTGTCGACTTAGCAACTGCAAAGGCCGAGCTATAGTTCTCATACAGACTTATAAAGCACTTATTAGAAAAACAAAGTGGTAATGAGTAAAGCTGACCAGCAAAAAAAATCGTAACGAAAACCGTCAAAAAAATACAAAACCCTATCATCCCGATCGAAGCGAGCAAAATAATCAAGTATTTAAAATATGGATGCTGACCTAAAAAAGCATCTCTCATCTTTCTACTGTATGACACTACAAACCTATACATGCTTATCAATTATATCCTCACTTTCCGGCCTCAACCTTTTCAACTTTGACCTTAACTGCTTGGATGTTATGTCATATACACGATTTAAAACTATCAACCGTTCCATAACCCGATGAAATCTAGACTTGTACCAGTGCGTATGCCTTTTCGCATCAAAGTCTTTTTCCAAGCGTGCAACCATATCTTTAGCCCGATTCACATCGCGCCTTGAAGGTAAAGGCTTAATAGAATTCAGTCGTGCAAGAAGCGGTTTGTGTTGATTATGGCCGACTCGAAGGAGCTTATTTACCCTGCCCATGCAGCGATTATAATCATGCCTGTAGCCGTGGGTAGTTCGATAACCTGGCTGGTCTGCGAGGGACTCTAAGTTGCGAACGGCTGCTCTAATCCTGCCCACCTCATCAGCAGGAAGTCGCGGAGTATTGAAACTAACTCTCAATCCATGAACGGTTAATGGTTCCGTTGAGGTCCTGAATACTCTAGTCTTACTCTCGTTTATAGGTAGGTCTTTAGCGGTCAACATATCGCTAATAATTTTGAGCGCATACGTAAAATCGGTGTTTAGCGATTTTGACGACACAGTTATATCGTCTACCAATCTAGTATATATAAACCCCTTCCTATTGAGCCGCTCGACAACATCGCCTTCAACATCATACAAGCACAAAGATGCGATGTAACTTGATGTTAAGCCGCCCTGGACAAGATGTGAGTTGTGGCAACACAAATTGGTAAGAATTCTAGACACTTCTTCATCATACTTAAGAAAATTACTAAATATAGAGAAAACTATATCCTGATGAATATTATCAAAAAAACTCGACACATCCACTTTTAAAAGGCTTTTTGCACCGCAGTGCCTTCCTGCGCAAGAAACATAATCCTTACTATCATACGCATCATTATTTTTCTGGTTTGGTACTGAACCGTATATGAAGTGCGGCCAACGAATTACGTAGTGATTGGAGAAAATTGCAATATTTATTCTTTTTTGGAGCTTTCTTAAGAATCTGTGAGGATTGTAAATAGGACGACTTATCCCACCTGCTTTTTTAACATGCTCTTTTTTGGTATATCGATCCTCTTGACTCAATGTCATAACAGAAGCAAGAAACTCATCCGTTACGCGCAGGAGTTTGCATAAGTTTTCGCGACTACTAACAGAGTTTTTTGAGATTTTTAGTGGGTTTGCAAGCACGATAGCCAATCCATTGGATATAAATGTGAGCCATACCAACCCATAACATAGGGTAAAGAGAAAGATGTTGCGTTCATCGAAACCATCCGCTGAAAACCACCATCTTTCTCATGGTAGGCCCACCGTGAAGCACTCCAGCGGGACGCGGGGGTCGGAGACTGCCGGGGCCCTCTCCTCATCAGTTCAATACTTTCGCATTGAACGCTCATTACTGAGCTAACCAGCGGATGTTATGTCTCGATTGCGGCAAATAGGCGATACGCCCATGCAATTTGAAAATACACCATTTTCTTGGGTAAGCAACAGATTTGTGATTTCGAAAGGCCACCTACTGAAATGGATTACCAGCTCAGCAGTTTCTACCCTTCGCCGCAGTCGGTTTTCGTTCGCAATTAGGAGTTCTATGCATCGCTTTTAGAAAGACGCTAGCGGTCGTGTCGGCAGCCACTGGTGGCCTAGAGCTGTTCGTCGCTCACGCTGACTTGTCGATTTATTCCTAAGATTTAGGCGACGATTCGCTAGCACAGCAAGGTAAAGCTTTGCGGTGTCATGTCAGTCTGTCGCAGATGCTCAGTTATGTGCGACATGACATGCGATAGCTGTGGTTCTGAGGCGGATTGGGTGCGACTCAGATACGCTCGCCATTACTCAGGGCAGGGATCTGCAACCGAAGCCATTCATGCCTGCCACGAATTCCCGGACATGGCCGGGAGCGGCCCTAATAAGGGAAAGCCCTAGGCCGATTACTCCCGCCTTAATCATCACAAACCGCTCCTCCAGAGCATTCATTGATGTAACACCTATTTGCCATGTAACACGTATATCGGCAAACCAGTCACAGCTATGTAACACTAAATAAATCATTTAAAATCATATACTTATATAGAACCGTAACATGCGTAACACCCGTAACACGGTTTTATTAGGACATCCCCCTAGCCCCATTAGTATTGCTCCTCCAGCGATGTGAGGTCGATCATGCTCTTGGCTTTGGTTCGATAGTGGGGCCCCTGACGCATTCTTGAAGGTACGGGGTAGGAAACCCGCGTGATCGTGTCAGCGGAAAGGTGCCCAGCTTAGTGAACAGGTGAACCGGGTGAACTGCTGTTCACCAGTGCATTTGCCCTATGAATCGAAAAGCCGCTGGGGACCCAGCGCATTTCGGATAGATACGGGGCATAGAACCCGCGCGTTCGTGTTAGCGGATGGATTTTTTAAGTTGGTTGACAGGTTGACGTGGTTGACACCCATCACCATGGTTGACGCCATGCAGGTGTTCACTATCAGCAACAGATACAGCCACCTTTACCGAAGCTGTAACGATGGCCCTTTTTCTTCAAGATCCTTTCAATTTCAACGATTGAAATTTCAGTAACTTCCGGCACCTCCCACTAACTCGATCCCGCGGGTTTCATGCCCCGTGGTATGAGAAAAAGCTCAGGGTCCCCAGCGATTTTTTGCCTGTTTATCCCGTCGGGAATGACTTAGTTAACGAAGGCATACGCCCCTTGGATAACGTCACGTGGCGGAAAGCTGTTACATGTGAATAGAAAAACCTAAAGACCGAATTGCAATAGCCTTTGTGCCAGCTACTCTGGAGCGGAAAGCAGCACGCCTTACTGATCAGCGAGCGTTACCTGGGGGTGACTTTTGGTAAACGTCCACGCAGAAGCGAGTCACTAGCAATGCCTAAATTCATCATCAATAAGCGTCCCCAAACCAACGGCGATTACGAGATCCACAACGATACAGCTGGGTGTAAGTTCATGCCTTTACCCGTTAATCAAATAGACCTAGGTTTCCATTCGACCTGTAGAGAAGCGGTGGCGGATGCCAAGCGGCATTGGCTAAACAGTAGGATCAATGGGTGCTACTTTTGTTGCCATGATTGCCATACAACATGAATGCACGTCTTCTGCTGGCGATTGCGATTGATGCTTCCGAAAGGGGCAACAATCACGGGCGTGTATGCCCATGTGTATGCCTAACTCGCTAGCAACGAATAAAACCCTTTAAAACCAGATAGTTGAAGATCTAGTTCAAATGACTGTGTACCACCAAGTACTAAAAACGGCTTACCGAAAGGTAAGCCGTTTTTTTATGCCTGAATAAAAGCCCTCAGGCATACTCGCCCCCAACCACAAGGAGGCGATTGGTGAACACGCACTTCCCCACCCACGGCATTGCCACCGAACGGCTGATACTGCAAGCCGCCCAGCCGTCTCACGCTCGCGCCCTGCACACCTACCTGCTGCAAAACCGCGCTTACCTGCAACCCTGGGAACCCACGCGCGACGATGACTTCTTTGCACTTGACGCCATCACTCAACGCCTCGAAACCATGGCCGAAAAGACCGCCAGCGGCGAAGCGCTGCACCTGCTGATACAGCGCGACGGTCAGATCATCGGCGCCTGCAATTTCACCCACATCGTGCGCGGTGCGTTTCAAGCCTGCCACCTGGGCTATGCGCTGGACGAATCGGCTCAGGGCCAGGGGCTGATGCACGAAGCGCTGAAGGCTGCGATTGCCTATGGGTTCGATGCCATGAAACTGCATCGAATCATGGCCAACTACCGCCCCGAAAATGCACGCAGTGCACGCCTGCTGGAACGGCTGGGGTTTGAGCGCGAGGGTCAAGCGCGGGCCTATCTCAAGATTAACGGCGTGTGGGCGGACCACGTGTTGACGTCGCTGATCAACCACGCAGAGAGCGACTGATGAGCCTCAGCGTATTCGCCATCATCCTTTTGGGCGCCGCGCTCCACGCCACTTGGAACGCCGTGGTCAAAGGCGGCGCCGACAAGCTGTTGACCACCTGCATGATCGCCTCCGTCGCCTCGTTGATCGCGTTGGCCGCCACCCCGTTTCTGCCGCTGCCGGCAAGAGAGAGCTGGCCGTTCATCGGCGGGTCGGTGATTCTCCAAGTGCTGTATTTCGTGCTGGTGGCCTCGACTTACCGCATTGCCGACATGAGCCAGACCTACCCGATCATGCGCGGCACAGCGCCGCTGCTGGTGGCGACGGTGAGCGTGTTTGTGTTGGCCGAGCCGCTCTCGACCTCCGCCTGGCTTGGCATTGCGGTGATCTCACTGGGCATCTTGAGCATGGCCCTGGCGCCTTCTTCAGGGCCAAGAAAAGGCTTGGTTCTGGCGCTGATCAACGCCGGCGTGATCGCCAGCTACACCCTTATCGACGGCTTGGGCGTGCGCAAGTCCGGTGCGCCTGTGGCCTACACGCTGTGGATTTTCCTGCTGACCGGCGTCCCGCTGGCGACGTGGGCGTTAGCTTCGCGGCGCACGCTGTTCTGTGATTACCTCGCGCGTAACTGGCGCTTGGGCATCGTCGGTGGTGTGGGCACGATCGCCTCGTATGGCCTGGCGCTGTGGGCCATGACCGCAGCCCCCATCGCGACCGTTTCGGCCTTGCGTGAAACGTCGATCCTGTTTGGCGTGGTGATCTCGGCCTGGGTGCTCAAAGAGCGCCTGACCCGCGTGCGCATCCTGGCCGCGTGTGTGATCGCCGCCGGGGCGATGGTGTTGCGCCTGGGATGAGCGAGACTCATGCGCTCAAAAAAACGCCGCATCTGTATTTTGACGCTTCACAGACCCACTGTTAGTGTCCAGCCTCCCTACTCGGAGTGCCCTCGATGAAACTGGATATCTATCAAGTCGATGCTTTCAGCCAACACCCCTTCGGCGGCAACCCGGCGGCAGTCTGTCCGCTCACCGAGTGGCTGCCCGACGAGCAACTGCAGAATATCGCGGCTGAAAACAACCTCTCCGAAACCGCCTACTTCGTACCCCGTGGCGATTTCTATGAGTTGCGCTGGTTCACCCCGGAGGTCGAAGTGGACCTGTGTGGCCATGCCACGCTGGCCGCAGCCTGGGTGCTGATTCATCAATTGGCGGATGCACCGCACGTCTTGCGCTTTGCCACCCGCAGCGGCGAGCTTCGCGTGACGCGCAATGGCGACGAACTGGCGATGGACTTCCCGGCCAAACAGCCCCAGCGCTGCGAGCCGCCAAGCGGCATGTTGAGCGCATTGGGGATTGAGCATGCCGAGGTGTTTGCCACCGACGACTACCTCGTGCTGGTCGACGACGAAGCTCAAGTCGCCGCCCTGACGCCGGACTTCGCGCGCCTCAAGGGCCTGCCCAAACGCGGGATTGCGGTGACGGCCAAAAGCACGCGGTTTGATTTTGTATCCCGTTGGTTCGGCCCCAACGTGGGCGTCAATGAAGACCCGGTCACAGGTTCGGCGCACACCTCGCTGGCGCCCTTCTGGGCCGAGCGTTTGGGTAAGTCGCAGTTGACCGCCGAACAAGGCGGCAAGCGCCGTGGGCAACTGCGTTGCGAGCTCAAGGACGACCGCGTGATTATCTCCGGCCACGCGGTGCTCTACCTGCAAGGCACGATATACCTGTAAAAAGCCGTAACCCAAGGACAACAGATCATTCTCAAAATGAACGGAGTTCAGCGCGTGTTTTCGATTTCCCGCCGTCAACTGTCAATGATTGCCGCCGCCCTCGCCCTGGCTGGCTGCCATACCCCCGTCAATGAACAACCGCCCGCGCCGGAGCTGGGTTCGGGTTATCGCACCGACCTCACCACCCGCCACGCCGAGCGCCATATGGCCGCCGCCGCCAACCCGCTGGCTGCCGAAGCCGGGCGCGAAATGCTGCGCCAGGGCGGCTCGGCCATCGACGCGGCGATTGCGATGCAGGCCGTGTTGACCCTGGTGGAGCCGCAATCATCCGGCATCGGCGGCGGCGCGTTCATCATGCTGTGGGACGGCAAAACCGTGCACGCGTATGACGGCCGCGAGACGGCGCCCGCGGGAGCTACCGAACGCTTGTTCCTTAAAGCCGACGGCACGCCGATGGCATTTCCCGAGGCGCAGATTGGCGGGCGTTCGGTTGGCACGCCAGGCGTGTTACGCGCGCTGGAGATGGCACACAAAAAGACCGGCCACCTGCAATGGGCCAAGCTGTTTGAACCGGCGATTCGGCTGTCCGAGCAAGGCTTCGCGATTTCCCCGCGCCTGCACGCGCTGATCGCTGCCGACCGTTACATCGCGCAATCGCCCGAGATGGCGGCGTATTTTCTGAATGCCGACGGCACGCCCAAAGCCGCCGGCACGCTGTTGAAAAACCCGGCGTTGGCCAACGTGTTCAAGCGCATCGCCAAGGAAGGTCCGGACGCGTTGTACCAGGGGCCGATTGCCGATGAGATCGCACGCAAGGTCCAGGGCAACCGCAACGCGGGCAGCCTGTCGCAGGCGGACCTCAAGGGCTACACCGCCAAGGAGCGCACGCCACTGTGCACCGACTACAAGCGCTATCAGGTGTGCGGCATGCCACCGCCGTCGTCGGGCGGGATTGCTGTCGCGCAGATCCTCGGTACGTTGCAGGCATTGGAAACCCGCGACCCGCGCTTGGCCATCGCACCGATGAAGCCGGTCAAAAGCACATCGCCTGCCGGCCTTGAGCCCACACCTGAAGCCGTGCACCTGCTGGCCGAAGCCGGTCGCCTGGCCTTCGCCGACCGTGGGTTGTACGTGGCCGACGCCGACTTCGTGCCGGTGCCGACCGCAGGCCTGATCGCCCCGGACTACCTGGCCAAACGCGCCACACTGATCGGCGACCGCAGCATGGGCATCGCCAAGCCAGGCACGCCTGCGGGCATCCAGGTGGCGTACGCGCCGGACCGCTCGCCCTTGCGCATCTCGACCTCGCAAGTGGTGGCGGTGGATGACCTGGGCGGCGCCGTGTCGATGACCACCACGGTGGAAGCGGCGTTTGGTTCACACGTCATGGTTCAGGGCTTTTTGCTGAACAACCAGATGACTGACTTCTCGTTCATCCCCGAAGAAAACGGCCAGCCAGTGGCCAACCGTGTCGAGCCGGGCAAACGCCCGCGCTCGGCCATGGCGCCGACGCTGGTGTTCGACCGCAAGAGCGGCGAGTTGCTGGCCACCGTCGGATCGCCGGGCGGTTCGCAGATCATCGAGTATGTGAGTAAATCCCTGGTGGCGATGCTCGACTGGAACCTCGACCCGCAAGCGGCCATCAGCTTGCCCAACTTTGGTAGCCGTAACGGCGCCACCGAGCTTGAGGCCGGGATGTTCAGCCCCGAGTTGAAGCAGGCGCTGAGGGACAAAGGCCATGCACTGAGCGAGATTGATATGACCAGCGGCGTGCAGGCCATCGTTCGCACGCCAGACGCCCAGGGTAAGGCGTCGCTGAGCGGCGGCGCCGACCCTCGGCGCGAAGGCGAAGCGGTCGGCGACTGACTTTATTGAGCGGAGAGAGCCCCTTGCAACAGGCAAACAATCTCGGCGCCATCCCCGGCGTCGACCACGGTTTTTGTTCGATCAATGATCCATTGCGGCCGGACGGGGTGTTCATCTGCAAGCAGGTGCACAGTGCTTCGGTGATCCAATGGCAGGCGGAACAGGTGGCCAATACCATTGAGGCAGACGGCGTGTTCACGCACGCGTCTGCGCCAATTGCAGTGATCACCGCTGACTGCCTGCCCATTCTTATCGCCGCACACAGTGGTGATCGGGTTGCCGCCGTGCATGGCGGCTGGAAGGGTCTGCAAGGGGGAATCATCGCCAACGCGGTGAAACAATTGGCTGCCGAGGGCATTGCCGTTGACCAGTTGCGGGTGGCGATCGGGCCGTCGATCAAGCCGTGTTGTTATGAAGTGAGCGCCGAGTTTATCGCGCAATTTCAGGCGAGCCAGGGCCACGTGTGGCGTGACGGTCAGGCGCCATGGTGCTTCGAGCAACCGACGCCACGGCTGTCACCGCAGATTGCACCGCCCCACGCGCGGCAAGCGGGAAGTGCGTGGTTCGACTTGAGTGGTTACGGGGTGATGCTGTTGCAAGCGGCGGGCCTTGAGCGTGAGCAGATCGACGTCAGCGAGGTGTGCACGTATTGCACATCACCGACCTTCGCCAGCTACCGCAGGAGAACTCACCACCCTGAGGAGCCAAAGACGCTGATCTATTCGTGGATCGCCCGCAAAACCTGAAAAGCCCCTGACCCTGCGATGGTTGGCAGGCTCGTTATGGCAAACGAGCTTGTCATGGCAAGCAGGCCTGTTGTGGCGAGCGGGCTTGCCCCGCGTTGGGCTGCGCAGCAGCCCCCTCAAACTCACCCCGTTGTCTCAGACAGAAACGAGCAGCCTGGTTATGGGTCTGCTGCGCAGCCCAACGCGGGGCAAGCCCGCTCGCCACAGCGTTCGTCCGGCCCCAACGATTATCAGCGGCTGATCTTCAGCCCCTTGCGCCCCGCATGTCGCTCCAGCGCCAACTCAATCAAGCGGCTTACCAACTCGCTGTAGCTCATGCCTGCCGCCTGCCACAGCTTGGGGTACATGCTGATGCGGGTGAAGCCGGGCAGTGAGTTGATTTCGTTGATCAGCACTTCGCCGTCGTCGGTGAGGAACACGTCGACTCGCGCCAACCCGGCGCAGCCCAGTAGCTCAAACGCTTCAATGGCGAGTAGGCGAATACGCTCACTGGCCTCAAGGCTGATATCAGCCGGCACCACCACTTGAGCGGCCTGGGCGTCGATGTATTTGCTGTCGTAGGAATAGAAACCGCTGCCCACCACGATCTCGCCGCAACCGCTGGCGACAGGGTTGTCGTTGCCCAGCACGGCGCATTCAATTTCACGCCCCTGGACAGCGGACTCCACCAACACTTTTTCATCGAAGCCCAGGGCCAGTTCGACCGCGGCATGGTACTCGGCCTCGTTGGTGACTTTACTCACGCCCACCGAGGAACCCTGGTTGGCGGGTTTGACGAACATCGGCAAGCCAAGCTTGTTCACTGCTGTATCAAAAGCGCTACTCGCCGCGTTGCGACGCGTCAGGGTGATGAACGGGGTAACGGCAATACCGGCATCGCGCAGCAGGCGTTTGCTGATGTCCTTGTCCATGCATACCGCCGAGCCCAGCACGTCGGAGCCCACGAAAGGCAGGTCCGCCATGCGCAGCAGGCCTTGCAGGCAGCCGTCTTCGCCAAGGGTGCCGTGGACGATAGGGAAGATCACATCGATGTGTTCCAGCAGGCTTTGCCCGCAGGTTTCCACCACTTGCTGGCTGGTCTTGCCCGGCACCACCGCCAGTTCGCGGTTGGACTGGTTGAGAGCGATCAGGGCCGGGTTTTCCTGGTTGATCAGGAAGTTCGAGGTTTCGTTCAGGTGCCAGTGGCCGGCCTTGTCGATGCCGATCAGAACCGGCTCGAAGCGCGAGCGGTCCAGTGCATCGACGATGTTGCGCGCCGACTGCAGCGAGACCTCGTGCTCGGCCGAACGGCCACCAAAAATAATACCTACCCGCACCTTGCTCATGACTCGGCCTCACTGTTGAAAGTAAGGCTTCTTACCATGAGCGGTCAGCGATTCGCTACCAGATGTGCGCCGAACAACAGGTAGCACCCACCGGCAAACCGGTCGAGCCACTTGCGTGAACGGCTGTAGAGATTGGCCATGCGCTCGCTGGAAAACACCAGGGCTACGCTGGTGTACCAACTGAATGACAAGGTGGCCATGGTAATCACCGCCAGGGCCAACAATGTCGGCGACGGTGAAGGCGGCATGGTCGAAGCGAAGGCCGTGGCGACGAACAGCGCGGCCTTGGGGTTGGACAAGTTGCCCAGCAGACCGAAGCGCCAGGCAAAGAACAGCGAGCGCGTGGGTTCGTCGGGCAACACTGTCTGGCTCGCGGTTGGCGCCGAACGCTTGAACAGTTTCAGCCCCAGGTAGATCAGGTAGCAGCCACCGATGATCTTGAATGCCAGATAGAGCATGGGCGCCGCAGTGAACAGCGACTTGATGCCCAAACCGCCCGCCAGCCCCCAGATCACCGTGCCCGTGGCCACTCCGGCAGACGCCACCACGCCATGCCGACGCGAACAGCTCGCCGCCAGTTGGGCAGTATTGAAGAAGTTCGGCCCCGGCGTCACCACCGCGACGGTCCAAAGCAGCCCCAGCGACAACAACGGCGCGACATACGGCAGATCGGAGAACAGCATGGGGCGATCCCTCTTGGTAAATGGTTAAACCTATTCGCCCGCAGGTTCAGGCGTGTGCACCAGCAGGTCGCCAGGCTGGCAGTCCAGGTAGGCACAGATTGCATCCAGCGTACCCAGCCGTATGCCCTTGACCTTGCCTTGTTTGAGCAACGACAGGTTCTGTTCGGTAATCCCGATGGCGGCTGCCAGGTCTTTGGATTTGACCTTGCGCCGGGCAAGCATAACGTCCAGTTCAATCACAATGGGCATTTCGATCTCAAACAAAAGTGCGGTTTTCAGAATCCACTTCGCTGGCCTGCCACAGGATACGCGCGATTACTGCGATACAGGCAGCGAGAAACAACGCGACAAAGCTCGGCGGGGTCAGACTCAAGGTGAAAAATCGCTGGCCCAACGGCTCGTTCATCGAGACCCAAAGGCCCAGCAACGGCTCGCATAAAAAGTCCAGCAGTACCCACAATGCAACGGCGCGACCGACTTTACCCAGGTGCTGCGCCGCCGCGCTGGAGAAATACTCGCCCCGCGCATAGTTGCGAAACAGCTGGCGCAGATGGTTCAAGCCCGACACCAAGGCCACCAGCGGGATGCTGGAAAGAACAATCCCGCCGAGTTTTTGCCACCACGGGAGCAGCGCGATTTGCACGCCGCTGTCCTGAATCCGGTCACTCAAGGAAAAGCTGAGGCCCAGGCCATCGGCGGAAGAACCCAGCACCGGAAACAGCCAGACGCCAGTGTTGAGCACCAGCATGACGACAATCAGCAAGAGCGTCAGCAGCGACATGCGCTGGCTGAGTTGAGCCAGACGTTGGGTATTCATAAGCAACCTCGATCAATGAGTGAGGTCGCAAAAATAATAGATTAATTATCGTAAAACAATCATTTATTAACCCAGATCAACATTTGCGCTGGCGAATACCTCCTCTCAAGCACGCACAATCGTTCAAGACCTCGACAGACACGGCACGCCAGACTGGGTTAACGTGTTTCCCACCTCTATTTGTGACAAGTCACCATGGGCCAACCCACTTCCACCCTCGATTGGTTGCACCGCGCCCCACACGCCAGCGGCCTGGACCGTATCGAAGCGTATTTTGCCGGCTTTGCATTCGACCCGCATCGCCATGACACCTACGCCATCGGGCGCACCTTGTTTGGCGTGCAGAGCTACCACTACCGCGGCTGCATGACCCACAGCCTGCCGGGCACGACCATGGTGATTCACCCCGATGAATCCCACGACGGCCGCGCCAGCAGTGTGGAAGGCTTCAAGTACCGCATGATTTATGTGGAGCCGGCGCTGATCCAGCAGATTCTCGGCGGCCGGCCGTTGCCGTTTATCCACAACGGCTTGTCGACTGACCCACGGCTGTTCCGCGCCAGCGAGGTGTTGCTGCAAAGCCTGGACTGCCCGATTGACCCGATGCAGGAACAGGACGCGCTGTACGACCTGGCGCAAGCCCTGAGCGCGGCCTCGGGGGTGATCATCAGCCGTAAATCCTTCGATTACGTCGCCGCCGAGCGCGCGCGGGAATTTATCCACAGCGCCTTGGGCCGCAGCATCACCCTGGATGAAATGGCCGACCATTGCGGCCGTGATCGCTGGGCGCTGTCGCGGGATTTTCGCTTGTTGTTCGGCACCAGTCCCTATCGGTACCTGACCATGCGACGGTTGGACCTGGTGCGCGGCTTGCTGGCCCAGGGCCAATCGCTGGTGGACGCGGCGCTGACCGCCGGTTTCACCGACCAGAGCCATATGACTCGACAGTTTCGCAGCACCTACGGCATGCCGCCGTCGCGCTGGGTGAAGATGCTCGGGCGCTGATGTGAAACGCATTCAAAATGTGGGAGCGGGCTTGCTCGCGAAAGCGCAGTGTCAGTCGACTTATGAGTGACTGACCCACCGCCTTCGCGAGCAAGCCCGCTCCCACATGGGTTCTATGTTGGTTCCACTATCGCATTCGGCTCGGGCGCTTGCGTTTTGAGCCGCAACGCCAACACCGCGCCGACCAAGGCAATTGCCGCGCTCCACCACAGCGCCAGCTCGATCCCGCCCGCATTCGCCACCGAGACCAGCACCGCCAGGCCCAACGCCCCGCCGATCTGCTGGCTGGTAGACGCCATCCCCGCCGCCACGCCCTGCTCCCCAGGCCGAATACCCAGCCCCGCCGCCACCCACATCGCTGTCCAGGTCATGCCCTGCCCGATGCTCAAAATGAAGATGCCCGGCAACAGCGACCAAAACCCTACGCCCGTCGGCAACGCCCAACACACCAGTGCAATGCCCACCGCGCCCGCCAGTTGCCCGCTGACCAAGGTGTTGCGCAGCCCCAGCCTGGCCAGCGAACGCTCTGCCAACCAGATGCCGAACGTGCACACCAGGGTCGCCGGTAAAAACGCCAAACCGGCCTGCAATACGCTGTAGCCATAGACCTGCTGGTAATACAGCGCCAGGAAGTAGTACTGCACGCCAAAGCTGCTCATGAACACCGCCGTAAGCACCATCGCCATGCGCAGTTCGCGGTAGGCAAACAAACGCAGCGGCATCAGCGGATCGCTGCCGCGGTGCTCGATCCACGCGAACAACCCAAGCAATGCCAGCGCCAAGGCGATGCAGCCCAGCGTCTGCGGCGCCGACCAGCCCCACTCGGGGCCTTGCACCAGCGCGAATACCAGCAACGTGCCGCCGACGGTCACCGTCAAGGCGCCGACGATGTCGAATTTGCGCCCACGTACACGCTCGCCATCGGCTGGAATCCAGTAACGCGCCGCCCACGCGCAGCCGCCCGCCAACGGCACATTCACCAGAAACACCGACTCCCATCCCCACACCTGAGTCAGCACGCCGCCCAGTAATGCGCCGAGTGCCAGCCCCGCTGCCGAGGCTGCGCTCCACACCGCAAACGCCCGATTGCGTGCAGGGCCTTCGGCATAGTGCGTGTTGATCAACGCCAACGTGGCCGGGAACAACAATGCCCCGCCCACGCCTTGCACCGCCCGCGCAAGCACCAGCAACACCGCGCTGCCGCCGAGCACCGCCGCCAGGGAGGCCAGCGCATACAGCGACTGGCCCACCCGGTAAAAACGGCGTTTGCCAAGCAAGTCAGTCGCCCTGCCACCCAGCAACAGAAAGCCACCAAACGCCACGCTGTAGGCGCTCACCACCCATTGCAATTGCTGCGCGGAAAAATCCAGGTGCGCGCCAATCTGCGGCAGGGCGACAAACACAATGGTGGCATCCAGGGCGATGATCAGTTGCGCGGTGGCCAGCAATAAAAGCATCCAGCCAGAGGGTCGAGAGGGAGACATCACAGCGTCCAGTCCGAAAATAAGAGGTGCCAGTTTCTTTCATGCCCGACAGATGATAAATAGCGCTATCACTCTTTCAGTAATGACTTTAATCATGGATCTGAACGCTGTTCGACTCTTGGTCCGCGTGGCCGAAACCCGCAGCTTTACCCGCGCGGCCGGTGAATTGGGGCTGACGCAGTCTGGGCTGTCCCGCGCCATCTCGCGCCTGGAAAGCCAACTGGGTGTGCGCTTGCTGCAGCGCAACACGCGCAGCGTCAGCCTTACGCCCGACGGTCAGATGCTGTACGAGCGCAGCGCGCCGTTACTGGCAGAACTGGCTGAAACCGAAAAGCTGATGCTCGACCGACGCAGCAGCCCGTCCGGCCTGTTGAAAATCAGCACACCGTCGTTGTTCGGTCGCAAGGTGGTGATGCCGGTGATCGGCGAACTGACATTGCGCCATCCCCAATTGCGCATCGAAGCGGTGATGACTGACCGGCTGGTGGATATCGTCGACGAAGGTTTCGACGCCCTGTTGCGCACGGGCGAGATCCAGGATCAACGCCTGATCGCCCGTGCCCTGCCGCCGTTGCGCTGGGTCACGGTGGCCTCGCCGGCTTATCTGGCGCGTTGCGGCACGCCGCAAACGGTGGACGAGCTCAAGGACCACAGCTGCCTCACTGTGCGTAACTTGCGCAGCGGACGCATGGTGGATTGGCAGTTCATGAGCGAGGGCAAAGTGCAGGACGTGAGCATCGAGGGACGGCTTATTTTCGACAGCGGCGATGCGCTGGTAGACGGCGCGGTGGGGGGGTTCGGCATCGCCCAGGTGATGGATTTTGCGGTGCGCGAGGCCATGGCCGCCGGGCGCCTGGTGCCGTTGCTGGAAGACATGGCCGGGCGCAGTCGCGCGATCTCACTGGTCTATCCGCCGTCCCGGCAGTATTCGCCCAAGCTGATGGCGTTTGCCCAAGCACTGGCAAACGCCCGCTGGTAAAGCCTACAGCTGGCGCCCGACCACCGGCTCGCCGATGCTCAGGAAATTTCCGCCCGCGATATGGTGCAAGGTGCGCAATTCGTCATGGCCTTCGAAATGCCAGTGCCCGTCGCTGAACACGCGCGCGTCGGCATAGGCCGCGACGACTTCGCCGAGGAATAAATCGTAGGTCTGTTGGTGATGAGGCTCGGGCAGCAGGCGGCATTCCAGCCACGCTACGCAACCTTCCAGCAGCGGCGCTTCGGTGTGTTCAGCGCTGAATGTCTGCAAGCCATAGGTGGCGAATTTGTCGGTGTCTGCGCCCGTGGTGTTGCCGACCGTCTGCACCAGATCGGCCTGGGCCACGCAAGGCACCTGCAGCACAAAGGTGCCGGCGGCTTCCAGCAGCTGGCGGGTCCAGGTGGCCTTGTCGAGCACCACGGCGACCTTCGGCGGTTCGAAATCAAGCGGCATGGCCCAGGCAGCGGCCATGATATTGCGCTTGCCATCGTGGGCCGCGCTCACCAATACGGTCGGCCCGTGATTGAGCAAACGGTAGGCCTTGGACAAAGGTACGGGACGTCGGTGGGTAGGGCTCATGGAGGGACGGCTCTTCAAGCAAGAAAAAACCTACGATACCTCAAGCACAAGCCCTGCGGGTCAGCTCGACAGCTGATTGGCAAACTGCCCGACCGCGCTCACCACTTTTTGTGCACCGTCCTGGATTTCCACAATCACCGTGCCCGCCTCGGCCGCCAGGGCCAAGCCTTGCTCGGCCTGCAAACGGCCCTCGGTCATCAAGGACACCGCATCGCGGGCCATGTCCTGGTTCTGACGAACCACGCCGACGATTTCCTCGGTGGCCTTGCTGGTGCGCGAGGCCAACTGACGCACTTCATCGGCCACCACCGCAAAGCCACGGCCCTGCTCGCCGGCCCGCGCCGCTTCGATGGCCGCGTTGAGCGCCAGCAAGTTGGTTTGCTCAGCGATGCCGCTGATGGTCTTGACGATGGTGCCGATCACTTGGGACTGAGCGTTCAGCGCCTCGATGCCATCACCGGCCTGCTGCATGTGCCTGGCCAGATCACGCATGACATCCACCGCCTGCGTCACGACAGTGGTGCCGCGCTGGGCACTGTTGTCGGTTTGCAGCGAGGTGCTGTAGGCGATGTTTGCGGCTTCGGCCACGGCCTGTTCCTGGTTGACCTGGTCGGTGATCACCGTGGCGAACTTGACCACTTTGTAAAGGCGGTCATTGGCATCCAGCACCGGGTTGTAGGTCGCCTCCAGCCACACCACACGGCCATGGCTGTCGACCCGTTTGAAGCGCGCCGCCACAAACTCACCGGCGTTCAAACGTTTCCAGAAATGCTGGTACTCGGCGCTGTTGTATTCCTCCGGTTCGCAGAACATACGGTGATGTTTGCCCTGGATCTGCGCCAGGCTGTAGCCCATGCCACCGAGGAACCGGTCGTTCGCGGTCAGCACATGGCCGCCGAGGTCGAACTCGATCACTGCAGTGGAACGCACCAGCGCGGTGATCAGGTTCTCATGCTCGCGCGACCCCTCGATGGTGCGGGTGAGGTCGCTGGAGTAAATCGAAAAATGCTTGATGCGCCCGTCAGAACTGCGCACCGGTTGCAGGATCGAGCGCAACCATGCCTCTTTGCCGTTGCCGCGCATCAGGCGCACGGTGCCGGCGAAGTGTTCGCCGCGCACCAGGGCATTGCGAAAGCGCTGCTGGAATTCGTCCTGGCGCAGGTGCGTGGGCACCAGCTCGTCTATGTGCCGCCCCACTATGTTGGAGGCCTGGTACGACAGCTCTTGCAGGAAGTTGGCATTCGCCCACTCCACCCGGCCTTCGGCGTCCAGCGTCAGGCACAGCATTTCGCTTTCCAGGCTCTCCTTGACCTGTTGCAAGCTAGACAACTCTTCGCGAAGAGCCGACAGCTCCTGCTTCAAACGGGTGTTGAACATGGGGCACCGATGGTCATTTGGGAGATGGATCTGACCTGCATCGGCGCTGACGAGGTTTTCTGAAGCGCTTTTTTGTGGCGTGCCCAACTGTTTTTTTGGATCCATTAACTGCCGTTGTTTCGGCAAACACCCATCACCTTGTATTCCACCGTATTGAGTTTGCCGCTGGAGTCTTCATAGGTCATGCGTGAAGGCACGGCATTGCACGAACTGATCGGCGGCGTAACGTTGACGACCTTGGCAATATCCAGCGCCATGCCATAGCGATACGCCTGCACCTGGGGTGCTGGCTGGCCGTTTTTTTGCGCGTAAGCCGCCATGGCTTTTTGATTACGCTCCATCATCAGCGCAAACGTGCGGTCGCCTCCGCCTTCGGCCATCGCACTCAGTGACAGGACTGCAGCTAATACACCCAAGCCAATTTTATAAAATGTCATTACAGGTTCCTCGGTTGATAAGTTCAGTCACGAGACTAATCAACCAACCCTGTCGCCATGTTCACCAAAACATTACTTATCTGTTAGATCGCGGTGAGCTTCCAGAATTGTAATGTTCGCGCCACCTGACCGTTATCCACTGTTTGCAACTATCAGCCGGGGCCAGATCAATAAAAACGCCCCTACCTATAAGAAGCTGAAAACTGCCAACACCCAGGAGCGAAACATGAGCATTACTTACTACACCCTTCCCTTTTCATTGATTGTTGCACTGCCTCTGGCAGCCGCGGCGGTGGAAGACACGCCCGATGGTTTTACCCAAGGCAGCAGCGTAACCGTGCTGGCGCGCAACTTTTACTTCAATCGCGATGACCGCAAGGGCCAGTCCAGCCCGACCGGCAATGGGTATTCCCAAGCCTGGGCGCAGGGTCTGATCGGCAAATTCGAATCCGGCTTTACTCAAGGCACCGTAGGCTTTGGCCTGGATGCGTTTGCCATGTACGGCCTGAAACTCGACTCGGGCACCGGTCGCAGCGGCGGCAAGGGTTCGTTCGGCGTGCTGCCGGTGGACAGCGACAATCACCCCGAAGGCAGCTACAGCAAAGTCGGCAGCGCGGCGAAATTGCGCGTGCTGGACACGGTTATCAAGGCCGGCGATGTGTTCCCGCTTACGCCGGTGGTGGCCTACGGCGATTCGCGGTTGTTGCCGGAAAGCTTTCGCGGCGTCACCGCGCAGAACACCAGCCTTGAGGGCTTGAGCCTGCAAGGCGGACGCCTGAGCGGCATGAGCCAGCCAAGCGAAAGCGGGATGAACAAGGGCTTCGCGACCTTCTACGCGGGCAAGGTCGACTCACCCTGGATCGGCTATTTCGGGGGGGAGTACGCCGTCAACAAACACCTGAACGTGAGCCTCTACAGCAGCCGCCTGAAGGACGCCTGGGACCAGTACTACGTCGGCAGTGCCGCCAGTTACCCACTGACCGACGACGTGTCGTTATTCGGCGATTTCAACTATTACAAGGCCGTGGACGAAGGCAAACAGCTGCTGGGCAAATTCGACAACAATATCTGGAGTGCCAGGCTCGGGGTAAAGGTCGGTGCTCACAGCGTGGCCCTCTCGCACCAGCGCAACAACGGCGATGACGACTTTGATTACCTGCGCCAATCGGACTCGATTTTCCTCAATAACTCGATCCAGTACAGCGACTTCAATTCGCCCAAGGAGCGTTCGTGGATGGCCCGTTACGACCTCGACATGCAGGCGTTCGGTATACCTGGCCTGTCGTTCATGACCCGTTATGCCAAAGGCACCGGCGCCGATTACAGCCACGCCAGCGCGGTGTACATGCGCCGCGATGCATCCGGCAACCCGCTGACAGATCAACGCCGCTGGGAAAGGGATGTCGAGGCCGAGTACGTGGTGCAAAGCGGCAGCCTGAAAGATTTGTCATTGCGCTTGCGCCAGGCCACCGTGCGCTCCAGTGCGTTTGAGTCAGACCTGGAAGAAATTCGCCTGATTGCGCAATACCCATTGGTCGCACTTTGAACAATCGCCCAGTCGAGTGCTTACATTCGTTCGCGCTTGACTAACATCTGTTCACAAATTGCTATCTATCAAAACTGTAACATTGGCCCCAGCTTCCCGTTAAGTTGAACTTCCTATACTCGCTTCAGCTTGTCAGCACCGAGCAACATTCGTCTCTGAAGCTTTTTTTAGCTCCTTTGGAAAGAGATGATTTTTTTAACGCCCCTCTGGGGCGTTTTTTTTGCGCGCAGGCTTAGTCGCGACCCATTGCCGCAGTTGACCCTGAAGCTGCTTCACACTTCAGAATTTTCCTACTCACAACACACTCGATTCCATAGGGAAATGGAACCCTTCTCTTTCAGTAAAAGGTAAATCCCCATGCGTATCCTTGTGGTTGAGGACGAGCAAAAAACCGCTGACTACCTGCAGCAAGGCCTGAATGAAAGTGGCTACGTCGTGGACTGCGCGTCCAATGGCATTGATGGCCTGCACCTGGCTGAGCAGCACGCCTATGAGTTGGTGATTCTTGACGTCAACCTGCCGGGCAAGGATGGCTGGGAAGTGCTGGAGCAATTGCGCCGCAACGGCACCCAGCGCGTGATGATGCTGACCGCCCGCGGGCGGCTGGCCGACAAGATCAAGGGCCTGGACATGGGCGCCGATGATTACCTGGTCAAACCCTTCGAGTTTCCCGAACTGCTGGCGCGGGTACGCACCCTGCTGCGGCGCAGCGAGCACATCCCACAGCCGGAAGTGTTCAGCGTGTCGGACCTGGAACTGGACCCCCGCCGCCATCGCGCGTACCGCGGCACACGGCGCATTGACTTGACCACCAAGGAGTTCGCACTGCTGCAGGTGCTGATGCGCCAGACCGGTGAAGTGCTGACGCGCACGCAGATCATTTCGCTGGTGTGGGACATGAATTTCGACTGTGACACCAACGTCGTGGAAGTCTCCATCAGCCGCCTGCGGGCCAAGGTGGACGATCAGAGCGAGGTCAAGCTGATCCACACCATTCGCGGCGTGGGTTACGTGCTGGAAGCACGGCCATGAAAACCGGCAGTCTGTCGATGCGCCTGGGGTTGACGGTCAGCCTCATGGGCGCGGGCCTGGTGCTGTTGCTGGCGACGTTGGCGTATCTCGCCCTGACCCACGAACTGGAAAAACTGGCGCGCAAAGGCCTGGAAAGCAAGATGGAACAGATCCAGCACAGCCTGTCTCAAGGCCTCGACGCCCACGCCATCCGGGCGCGCCCGCATTCGCTGATGGACCTGGTGATCGGCCATGACAATTTTTACCTCACTATCGTCGGCACCGCGCCCGATGAAACAGTGCTGCTGAGCATCGGTGCCAAGCCTCAGGAGCCGCTGCTGACAAACTTCACACCGCGAGAAACGCTCGGCTACCTCAATTGGGCCGACAGCAATGGCAACCAGGTGCTCAGCGCCTCCAGCCTGATGCGCCTGGCCAGCGGCGAACGCGTACGCGTGCTGTTGTCGCTGGACCGCATGGACGATCAGGCGCTGCTCAGTGCCTACCTGCGCGCCACAGTGATCGCCTTGCCCATGTTGTTGATGCTGATCGGCATGGGCGCCTGGTGGCTGGTGCAGCGCGGGCTTGCGCCGTTGAAGCAGTTCAGCCATGTGGCGGCCAAAGTCACCACCCAGGACCTGACCCATCGCTTGTCCGTCGACAACCTGCCCAAGGAGCTGGGCGAGTTGGCGCAAGGCTTCAATGTGATGCTCAACCGCCTGGACGCCGGGGTGCAGCAACTGTCGCAATTCTCCGACGACCTTGCTCACGAACTGCGTGCACCGCTGACCAACCTGATGGGCAAAGCCCAGCTCACGTTGTCGCGCCAACGCCCACCGGACGAATACAAAGCAGTGCTGGAATCCAACACCGAAGAGCTGGAGCGCCTGGCCCGCATCGTTTCCGACATGTTGTTCCTGGCCCAGGTCAGCCACCCGGCAGCGCGTGCTTCGTTTACCGCAGTATCGCTGGCGGACGAAGCTCATCGGGTCATGGATTTATTCGCCCTGAGTGCCGAAGACAAACAACTGGCCCTGACCCTCAGCGGCGAGGCCCAGGTGCACGGCGATCGCCTGATGATTCAACGCGCGCTCTCCAACCTGCTGTCCAATGCGATCCGCCATAGCCCAGCGGGCGCGCATATCTCGTTGCGAGTGGAGGCTTACGGCAACAGCGTGTCGTTGTCTGTGAGCAACCCAGGCCCGGGGATTGAAGCGCACCACCTGCCGCACCTGTTCGAACGGTTCTACCGTGTCGACAGCAGCCGCGCGCGCACCGAGGGCGGCACCGGCCTGGGACTGGCCATCGTGCGATCGATCATGACCCTGCACCAGGGGCAAACCGACGTGCGCAGTTCGCCCGGCGCTTTCACCGTGTTTCGCCTGGTGTTTCCTCAGGTATGAGCCCCTCAAGGCTGAGCGTGCTTCCTGCCCCAAGCGAACGTGTTGTGGCGCGGGCTTGTTGTGGCGAGCGGGCTTGCCCCGCGTTGGGCTGCGCAGCAGACCCCATCAGGCCCACCTCGGTATCCCTGATATACCGCGGCGAAAGATTTGGGGCGGCTTCGCCACCCAACGCGGGGCAAGCCCGCTCGCCACAACATGCCCGCTCGCCACAGTAAGCGTGCTCACCACAACATGCCCGCTCACCCCACCCGCATCATTCCTCCTTGCGGTGCGCCCACTGATACAACGCCGGCAGCACCAGCAAGGTCAGCAACGTAGAAGAAATAATCCCGCCGATCACCACCGTCGCCAGCGGGCGCTGTACTTCGGCGCCGGTGCCGGTGGCCAAGGCCATGGGGATAAACCCCAGGGATGCCACCAGCGCAGTCATCAACACCGGGCGTAAACGTGTGAGCGCCCCTTCATGGATCGCCACCGACAGTGGACGCCCTTCCTCACGCAGGTTGCGGATGAAGGCAATCATCACCAGCCCGTTAAGCACCGCCACCCCCGACAACGCAATAAACCCCACCCCCGCCGAGATCGACAACGGAATATCACGCAGCCACAGCGCCATGATCCCACCGGTCAACGCGAACGGAATCCCGGTAAACACCAGCAAGCCATCCTTGAGGTTGTTGAACATCATGAACAACAGCCCGAACACCAGCAGCAACGCCACCGGCACCACGATACGCAAGCGCTCGGAGGCCTCCTTGAGCTGTTCGAACTGGCCGCCCCAGGTGGTCCAGTAACCCGCCGGGACCTTCACCTGAGTGCTGATGGCAGACTCGGCCTCTTCGACGAACGAACCGATATCACGCCCGCGCACATTGGCGCTGACAATCACCAGGCGCTTGCCGTTCTCACGGCTGATCTGGTTCGGGCCCAGCACCAGGTCCAGGCTGGCGACCTGGGACAAGGCAATAAAACCCAACTGGCCCGAGGCGTTGCTGGCCAGCGCCGGCACCGGGATCAACAGCCGCGACAAGCCGTCGATATCGGTGCGCAGCGCATCGGATAAACGCACGACCATGTCGAAGCGGCGGTCACCCTCGTACAGCGTGCCGGCCTGGCGCCCACCCACGGCAACGGCGATGGTGTCCTGCACGTCGCCCACGTTCAGGCCAAATCGCGCGGCCTTGTCGCGATCAATATTGATGGTCAGCACCGGCAGGCCAGCGGTCTGCTCCACCTTCACTTCCGAGGCGCCATCAAGCGTCTGCAAGGTCTCGGCGATTTCTGCGGCGGTCTTGTTGAGCACTGCCATGTCGTCGCCAAACACCTTCACCGCCACGTCACTGCGCACCCCGGAAATCAACTCGTTGAAGCGCAGCTGGATCGGCTGCGACAGCTCATACGCACTGCCCGGCACAATCGCACTGGCGCGCTGGATATCTTCGATCAGCGCCTCGCGGGATTTCGCTGGATCAGGCCACTGGTCCTTGGGCTTGAGCATCACATAGCTGTCGGAAATATTCGGCGGCATCGGGTCGGAAGCGATTTCCGCGGTACCGGTGCGCGCAAAGACTCGCTCGATTTCCGGCACCTGGGCCATCAAGGTTTTTTCCAGCTGCTGCTGCATCTGCACCGATTGCGTGAGGCTGGTGCCGGGTACGCGCAGGGCCTGTTGAGCGAAGTCGCCTTCACTGAGGCTGGGGATAAATTCGCTGCCCATGCGGCTGGCCACCACGCCCGAAGCGACGATGGTCAGCACCGCCAGGCCGAACACCAGCGGGCGGCGCGTCATGACCCAATCCAGCACCGGCGCATAGGCCCGACGCGCCGTGCGCATCACCAGGTTTTCCTCTTCCCTGACCTTGCCGGTGACAAACAGCGCAATCGCGGCCGGCACAAAGGTCACCGACAGAATCATCGCACCGAGCAAAGCGATGACCACAGTGAACGCCATGGGGTGGAACATCTTCCCGGCCACCCCGGTGAGGGCGAAGATCGGCAGGTACACCACCATGATGATCAGTTGCCCGAAGATCAGTGCGCGCCGCGCTTGCTTGGCCGCAGCGAACACTTCGTGCAGGCGCTCGCTGCGGGTCAGCAAGCGGCCATGGCGCTGCTGCGCATGGGCCAGCCGGCGAATGGCGTTTTCGACGATCACCACCGCGCCGTCGACAATAATCCCGAAGTCCAGCGCGCCAAGGCTCATCAGGTTGGCACTGACTTTGTTGGTAAACATGCCGGTAAAGGTGAACAGCATCGCCAGCGGAATCACCATCGCGGTGATCAACGCCGCGCGGATATTGCCCAGGAACAGAAACAGCACCGCGACCACCAGCAGCGCACCTTCGAAGAGGTTTTTCTTCACCGTGGCGATGGCTTTTTCGACCAGGTTGGTGCGGTCATAAACGGTCACGGCAACCACGCCCTGGGGCAGCGAACGGTTGATCTCTTCGAGTTTTTTCGCCACCGCCTGGGACACGGTGCGGCTGTTTTCACCGATCAGCATGAACACCGTGCCCAGCACCACTTCACGGCCATTTTCGGTGGCGGCGCCGGTGCGCAGCTCACGGCCGATGTCGACTTGCGCCACATTGCGCACGCGGATCGGCGTGCCGTCCGACGTGGTGATCACGATGTTGGCAATGTCATCGATCGACGCCACTTGCCCCGGTGCGCGAATCAACAGCTGCTCGCCGCTGCGCTCGATGTAACCGGCGCCAACGTTGGCGTTGTTGCGCTCAAGCGCGGTGACCAAATCGGTCAGCGTCAGGTTGTAGGCTGCCAAGCGTTTTGGGTCCGGCGCGATCTGGTATTCCTTGGCAAAGCCGCCGATGGTGTTGATCTCGGCCACACCCGGCACGTTGCGCAGCTGTGGCTTGATGATCCAGTCCTGGATGACGCGCAGGTCGGTCGGCGAGTAAGGCGTGCCATCTTCCTTGAGCGCGCCGTCTTCGGCTTCGACGGTCCACAGGAAAATCTCCCCGAGGCCAGTGGAAATCGGCCCCATCGCGGTTTCGATGCCGGTGGGCAATTGCTCGCGGGCCACCTGCAGGCGCTCGTTGACCAATTGGCGGGCGAAGAACAGGTCAGTGCCGTCTTTGAAGATCACCGTGACCTGGGACAGACCGGAGCGCGACAACGAACGCGTCTGCTGCAAACCCGGCAGGCCAGCCATGGCGGTTTCGATGGGAAAGGTGATGCGCTGCTCGGTTTCCAACGGCGAGAAGCCGGCCGCCGCCGAGTTGATCTGCACCTGCACATTGGTGATGTCGGGCACCGCGTCGATGGGCAACTTCTGATAACTGGCGATGCCGACACCGGCCATCAACAGCACCGCCAGTAGCACGATGATGCGCTGCTCGATGGCAAATTGGATAAGGCGCTCAAACATGGGGAATCACTCGCAGGATCAATGGGCGTGCTCGGCCGAGCCTTTACCCAGTTCGGACTTGAGGATGAAGCTGCCTTCGGTCGCCACTTGCGCACCGGCTTCCAGGCCTTGGCGCACTTCGACGTAGCCGTTTTCACTCACGCCCAGTTCGAGGTGGCGGGTGATGAAACCGTCCGCCGTGCGCACGAATACCGAGGGTTTGTCCTCGACTGTCTGGATGGCGGTTTGCGGCACGGTGACCTTGGCCTGGTAGGTGTCGGTGGCCAGTTGCACAGTCACAAACAACCCTGGCCGCCAGGCATCGTCGGGGTTGGGCACAGTCACGCGCACGGTAGCGGTGCGCGTCTGCTCGCCGAGCAGGTTGCCGACGTAGGCCACGGTGCCTTGAACGTCGGTGCCCATTTCCGTGGAGCTGACCTTCACCGGTTTACCGACGCGCACCTTTTTCAGGTCCTTGGGAAACACGCCGAACGTGACCCACACCTGGGACAAATCCGAGAGCGTGAAGGCGTTGCTGGTTTCGCCTACCACTTCGCCCACGCCCAGGTGCTTTTCCACCACCACACCGGCGAATGGCGCGCGCAGCTCGTAGCGATTACCGCCGGCCAGTACGGCGCTGCCGCTGAGCGCCGTCATCTTCTGACGCGCGTTGTTCAGCGCGATTTCCGCTTCCTGCAAGGTCTGGCGCGCCAGCAGGTAATCCTGCTCGGCGGAGATTTCGTCCTTCCACAGCTGGCGCTCACGCTCAAAGGTGGTACGCGCCAGCTCGACGCGTCGCTCGCTGGCGGCCAACTCGCTGCGCTGGTCGGAAATCTGCTGGCTGGCGATCACGGCCAACACCTCGCCCTTTTTCACCGACTGGCCAAGGTTGACCTTTACCGCCTCCACCACACCGGCCGCACGCGGCACGATGTGCGAGGTACGGTCCTCGTCGAAACGCACTTCTCCCGGCAACGTCAGCAGCGTGCTGATCGCCCGCGGTTGGGCTTGGGCGAGCTGAATACCGGCCGCCTGGATCTGTTGCTCGGTGAGTTCGAGTGTGCCTTCCTCCTCCTCGGCCTGTGCAAAACCAGACAGCATCAGGCTCAGGGCGACGGCGAGCGCCACACCGTGTTTAGGCTTCATAAAAGACTCCAGAAAAGATCAAAACCGGGCGAGGTCGCCGTAAATACGTTCGATGCGCACCCAGGCGTCGGTCGCCTGAGCGGTCGCCACCAGGTATTGGGTGCGGGCTGCGATCAAGGTGCGCTGGGCGTCGAGCACGTCGAGGAAGTTGAACTTGCCCATCTCGAAGCCACGGGTGGCGTTGTCCACCGCGCTCTGGGCGGCGGGCAGGATGTGTTGGTTGAATGCGCGCACTTCGGTATCGGCGGTTTGCCACAGGTCCAGGGCCTGGCGGGTTTCGGTGCGCAGGCGCAGTTCGACCGCGTTACGCAAGTCGCGGGCTTGGTCGGCACGGCGGCTGGCGGCGAGCACATTGCCCTGGTTGCGGTTGAACAGCGGGATCGGCATCGACACGCCCACCAGGTTCACGCGTTCACGCACGCTGGCGTCGTACTGGCTGCCGATGGACACATCGAGGTCGGGAATCCGCTGGGCCTTTTCCAGGCCCACGCTGGCTTCGCTTTGAATAATGTGCAGGTCGGCCAGGCGCAGTTCGGTGGTTTGCTCAAGCCGCGCGAGCAGTTGCGCGGCGGCCGGCAAGGGCGGCGCGGATTGGCTTTGCGCGGCCACGGCCTCAAAGTCAGGCGTGGCGCTGCCGGTGCTGGCGGCCAGGCGCCGATAGGCATCGCTGAGGCCGATTTGCGCGCGGTTCAATTCCAGGCGGATCTGCGACACCTGCACCTGCGCGCGCGTGGTTTCCACCGGCGATGATTTGCCGGCGGTGACGCGACCTTTGGCGACCACCAGGCCACGCTCGGCCAGGGCCATCGAGCGTTGCGCCAAGTCGAGGCGCTGCTGGGCACGCAAAGCACTGTAGTAACTGTCGATCACGTCGGCGCGCAGGCCATTGCGACGCTGCTCCAGGGTCAGCGCCGCGGCGTCCTGGGCGCGCGTCGCGACGTCAATGCGCGCGCCACGTTTGCCGCCCAGTTCCAGGGTCTGGCTGAGTTTGAGGGTGGTTGTGCGCGTGCTGCGGCGAGTGTCTTCGGCATCCCAGGAAGCCACCGGGTTGGGGATCAAGCCGGCCTGCTGGCGACCGCCCTGGGCAATGTCGATTTCCCATTGCGCAGCGGCCAGGTCAGGGTTGTTGGCGAAGGCGGCTTGCAGGGCTGCATCCAGAGAGAGGGTTTGCGCCTGGGCAGCGCCTGCGGCCACCCACAACGCTGCTGCCCCCAAAAGTGTTCTAACGGAAAGTGCCATAACGAAAGTTCCACGCCCATGAAGTCGCTGAGATTTCCCAGCGGGGGGCAATGTAGCTTTCGGTACTTATCAGGGCCGTGGGCGAAACATTACAAATCCGTTAGCCGGGCTCAGGCATGCACCTCGTCATGCTCGTCGTGCACAAAACCTTCGCCTTCCACCTGAATCGTGGCGTGGGAAATATCGAATTGTTCGTGCAGCAATTCCGTCACCTGACTAAGGATTTTTTGCTCCGTGTTCAGCGCAGCATCCGCCACCAAGTGCGTGCTCAGCACATTCTTGCCACTGGTCAGGGCCCAGATATGCAGGTCGTGCACGTCCTTGCCCCCCGGCACACCGCGAATGGCCTGCTCGACCTGATCGATATCGATGCCGTCCGGCACGCCCTGCAGCAGCACGTTCATGCTTTCCTTGAGCAGCGTCCAAGTGCGCGGCAACACCCAGAAACCAATCGCCGCCGCCACCACCGAGTCAACCCAGCCCCAGCCGGTGAACATGATCACCACTGCCGCGATCATCACGCCGATGGAACCGAGCATGTCGCTCCAAACCTCCAGATATGCGCCCTTCACATTCAGGCTTTCACCGCTGGCGGCACTGAGCAGTTTCATCGAGATCAGGTTGACGATCAGCCCCAAAAACGCAATCACCAGCATGCCGGTTGACTGGATCTCAGCCGGTGCCTGCAGCCGTTGATAGGCCTCATACAGAATGTAAAACGCCACGCCAAACAACAGCAGCGCATTGAACGCCGCCGCGAGGATCTCGAAACGCGCGTAGCCAAAGGTGCGCTTGCGGTCGGCCGCGCGCTTGGCGACCTGGATGGCCACCAGAGAAATCGCCAGCGCCAGGGCGTCGGTCATCATGTGCGCGGCGTCGGACAGCAGCGCCAGGCTGCCGGTGATAAACGCGCCGATCACCTCAGCAATCATGAAGCTGCTGGTCAGCC
The DNA here is from genome assembly GCF_003852315.1 of Pseudomonas sp. LBUM920. NCBI lineage: Bacteria > Pseudomonadati > Pseudomonadota > Gammaproteobacteria > Pseudomonadales > Pseudomonadaceae > Pseudomonas > Pseudomonas edsoni (SeqCode). The sequence continues at coordinate 808,364 of NZ_CP027762.1, read as the reverse complement.
CCAGGGCGATCCATAGAAGACGCTCGTGGCCGGCGCGTACCTGGCCGTGGTTATGTCCTGCGCTCATGAAAATTCCTCGATAAGTGGGGTTCGTTGATCATAGAGCTATAGGCCAGATGCCCGCGCAGGGGTTGCAAATTTGTCATCCGCGCGACAGCTCGTCGTTATATCGCGCGCACCAAAATCGCACATGGACGCTCTGCAACAGTTCTATCAGGTATGCTTTTCGAGCAGGAAACAAAAAGAAACAAATTAGCCAACCTGTTCGATAAGGAGTCCCGTTTTGGAGTTATCGACTGCCGCGTGGATGGTTCACGACACCCGTCTCATGTTCTGCGTTCTGCTGGCCATCGCCAGCATCATTGTGTTGATCAGCGCGACCAAGCTGCCGCCATTTTTATCGATTCTGATCGGTACGTTTATCGCCGGCGTCGGCGCGGGGTTGCCGCCGGAAGAAGTCGCCAAGGCCTTCAGCAAAGGCGCCGGGGCGATCCTCGGTGAGGCCGGTATCATCATTGCTCTGGGCTCGATGCTCGGTGCGTTAATGGCCGAATCCGGCGCCGCCGACCGTATCGCTACCACCTTGCTCGGGCTGGGCAAAGGCAAGTCGTTGCCTTGGGTGATGGCATTGGTGGCGATGGTGATTGGCTTGCCGCTGTTCTTCGAAGTCGGGCTGGTGATGATGGTGCCGATCATCTTCGTAATGGCCAAACGTTCGAATCAGCCGCTGCTGAAAATCGCCATTCCGGCGCTGGCGGGCATGACCACCTTGCACGCCCTGATGCCACCGCACCCGGGGCCGCTGATTGCGGTGAGCGCATTGCACGCCGACTTGGGCCTGACCATGTTGCTGGGCTTCTGCCTGGCGGTGCCAGCAGTGATTCTCGCGGGCCCGCTGTATGGCAACTGGCTGTCCAAGCGCATGCAGGTAGATGAACCGGCCGACATCGGCGCGCTGTTCAGCGCACCGCCCAAGGCACCGCGCCAGCCGAGTTTCGGGGTGTCGTTGCTGATCATTTTGTTGCCGGTGATTTTGATGCTCGGCAGCACCTTGGCCAAAGTTGCGATGGCGCCGGAAAACCCGCTGGCACTGACCTTGAAGTTTCTCGGTGAACCGCTGATCGCCCTCGGCCTGGCTGTCATCGCCGCCGTGATCTGCCTGGGTTGGGCCGCCGGCATGCCACGCGCCGAGGTCGGCAACACGCTGCGCAAAGCCCTCGCGCCCATCGCCGTGTTGCTGTTGACCATCGGCGCCGGCGGCGGCCTCAAGCAAACGTTGCTGGATGCCGGCGTCAGCCAGACCATCAGTAAAGTCGCCGAAGGCGCGCACATGCCGTATCTGCTGCTGGCCTGGTTGATTGCCGTGGCCCTGCGCCAGGCCACTGGTTCGGCGACCGTCGCCACGACAACCACGGCGGGCATTCTCGCGCCGATGATGGCGGGGTTGGCGGCGACACAGAGTTCACTGGTGGCGCTGGCGATTGGTGCCGGCTCGGTGTTCTTCTGTCACGTCAACGACGCCGGGTTCTGGATGGTGCGCGAGTACTTTGGCTTGCAATTGAAGCAGACGATCTGGGTGTGGTCGGTGCTGCAAACCATCGTTTCCGTGGTGGGGCTGGTCGGCACGCTGTTGCTCTGGCACTTTCTGACCTGAGCCTCAGGTAACCAAGGTGTGGCGCTTGCCAAACAGCGCCACACTCGCCACCCCGACCGCGCCCATCACCACGCAATAGCCCACGCAAATCCACGGGCGCGTGGGCATCAGCGCGATCAGCAACAACGGCGTGGTACTCGCCCACAACGCGTAGGCAATGTTGTAGGTGAAGGAAATCCCCGACACTCGCACATGCGCCGGAAACAGGCCGACCATCACCGACGGCACCGCGCCCACCACGCCACAACTCAAGCCCGCCACGGCGTACGTCGCGCCCAGCCACACGCCGCCGTTGATAAGGCTCGCGTACAGCAGCGCAATCCCCACTGGCAGCAACAGGCTGTAGACCAGCACCGCGCGCCAGGCGCCGATGCGGTCCACCAGCAGGCCGGCGAGGACGCAGCCGATATTCAGAAAAACAATACCCAGCGCGCTCAGGGCGAAGGTGTGGCTGGGGCTCATGCCGAAGGTTTTTTGCATCAGGGTCGGGGTGATGACGACCAGCACCACCACGGCCGAGGTGAGCACGCAGGTGAGGATCATGGCCGGCAGCAGCACGGCGCGATGGTCGCGCAGCACGGTGCGCAGCGGCAGTTCGGCGGCCGCCTGACGGCGGGCCTGCATGTCGAGGAACACCGGAGTTTCACTGAGCCAGCGGCGCAGCCACACGCCGATCACGCCGAATACGCCACCGAGCAGGAACGGGAAGCGCCAGGCGTAATCGAGGATTTCGGCTGGGGTGAAGACTTGCGCCAGCAGCGTGGCAGTGAGTGCGCCCAGCAGGTAGCCGAAGGTCAGGCCGGCTTGCAGGAAACCCAGCGCGTAGCCGCGATGATGACGCGGTGCGTGCTCGGCAACGAAGGTCCAGGCGCTGGGTACTTCGCCGCCCACTGCGGCGCCTTGCAGCACGCGCAGCACCAACAGGATCAGCGGGGCGAAATAGCCGATTTGCGCGTAGGTCGGCATGATCCCGATCAGCAGGCACGGCAACGCCATCATCAGGATGCTCAGGCTGAACACGCGTTTGCGCCCCAGGTGGTCAGCAAAGTGCGCCATCAGGATGCCGCCCAGCGGGCGCGCCAGGTAGCCGGTCACGAAGATGCCGAAGCTTTGCAGCAGGCGCAGCCACTCGGGCATTTCGGGCGGGAAAAACAGTTGGCTGAGGGTCAGCGCAAAGAATACGAAGATGATGAAATCGTAGATTTCCAGGGCGCCACCAAGGGCGGCCAGGCCCAGGGTTTTGTAGTCGGAGCGGGAAAAACGCTGCGCCTGTGGGGAAAAGGTGGCAGTCATGTGCAAGCTCGGCAGACAAACAAAATGACGTGCAGGTTATGAGTTGAGTCCGGTGATGGCAATCGCGACGGATATATTTGTTTTACTCATGGATCGATGAAGATAACTGCATTCCCATATCAATGGCCGTAGCGGAACATGCCGTAAAACTGCCAACACCATAATAAATACAAGAGGAATGACTCGTGGCCGATGCTATCGAAGAAAGCCGCTATGCCCGATTTGCCCTGCGTTGCTCCAACTTTGCCGAACGCTGGTTTCCGGATTCCTGGGTGTTTGCCGCCCTCGCGGTGATCATCGTCGCCGTGGCAACCCTGGGCATGGGCGCCGCACCCACCGAAGCCGCCAAAGCCTTTGGTGACGGGTTCTGGAGCCTGATCCCATTCACCATGCAGATGGCCTTTGTGGTGATCGGCGGTTACGTGGTGGCCAGTTCGCCACCGGCGGTGAAACTGATTGACCGCCTGGCACGTATCCCCAAAAACGGCCGCTCGGCGGTGGCCTGGGTTGCATTGATTTCCATGGTCGCGTCCCTGCTCAACTGGGGCTTGTCGCTGGTGTTCGGCGGGTTGCTGGTGCGCGCACTGGCCCGCCGCACGGATTTACGCATGGATTACCGCGCAGCCGGTGCTGCGGCCTACCTGGGCCTGGGCGCGGTGTGGGCGCTGGGGCTGTCGTCGTCGGCCGCGCAATTGCAGGCCAACCCGGCCAGCCTGCCGCCGTCGATCCTGTCGATTACGGGGGTGATCCCCTTCACCGACACGATTTTCCTGTGGCAATCCGGGGTGATGTTGCTGGCGCTGATCGTGGTCTCGTTGATCATCGCCTACGCCACCGCGCCCGGCCCGAACAGCGCCCGTGATGCAAAGGCCTGCGGCGTCGACCCGGCGTTCAACCTGCCTAAGCTTCAAGCGCCCACCCGCCCGGGCGAATGGCTGGAACATAGCCCGCTGCTGACTATTCTGCTGGCGTTGCTGGCGGCCGGTTGGCTGTTCCATGAGTTCTCGACCAAGCCGGCGATCAGCGCAATTTCAGGGCTCAACACCTATAACTTCCTGTTCATCATGGTCGGCGCACTGCTGCACTGGCGCCCGCGCAGCTTCCTCGATGCGGTGGCGCGCGCCGTACCAACCACCACCGGCGTGCTGATCCAGTTTCCGCTGTATGGCTCCATCGCGGCGCTGATGACGGTGGTCAAGGGCGGCGACGGCCAAACCCTGGCGCACCATATCTCGACCTTTTTCACCTCTATTGCTTCACACGACACCTACGCGCTGTTGATGGGCGTGTACTCGGCGGTGCTGGGCTTCTTTATTCCGTCGGGCGGCGGCAAGTGGATCATCGAAGCGCCTTACGTGATGCAAGTGGCCAACGACCTGCAATACCACCTGGGCTGGGCAGTGCAGATCTACAACGCGGCCGAGGCGCTGCCGAACCTGATCAACCCGTTTTATATGCTGCCGCTGCTGGGCGTGTTGGGGCTCAAGGCGCGGGATTTGATCGGGTTTTCGTTTGTGCAGTTGCTGGTGCACACGCCGCTGGTGTTGTTCCTGTTGTGGGCGTTAGGGACGACGTTGAAGTATTTGCCACCCGTCATGCCATAACAGGGTCAGGGTGGAAGCGGGCTTGCTGGCAAAAATGCGCGGGGTCAGTGAAACGGTTGACCGACACAGCGCTTTGGCGAGCAAGCCCGCTGCCCTATTTCGATCTGCGGCTTTAACCCGGCTGTCTTCTTTTCGTCACATTGCGTTGCTACCGTCCTGCGAAATATCTTGAAACAACCACCGCGCAGGGACTCCCAGCAATGAGTGACGAGCACGAAGACCGCCCTTCCCCCGATTCCATCGCCCAACCGCCGGTAGACACCAGCCGCCGGCGTTTCCTGGGGGGCGCGGCAGTGCTGGGGGTCGGCGCGACCTTGAGTGCCTGCGGCCACACCGGTGAAACACCGAGCACACCGGTGACGCGACCGCTCACACCTCAAGAGCTGGACAAGGCCTTGCACGACCAGGTGAAAACCGTGGTGGTGATTTATGCCGAAAACCGCAGCTTCAACAATTTGTTTGCTGATTTCCCTGGCGTGGAAAAACCACTCTCGGCACTCTCCGGCGCCGAGGCCCAGCAACGCGACCGCGACGGCAGCCTGCTGACCAGCCTGCCGCCAACCTGGGGCGGTGTGTTGCAAGTCGGCCCGCAAAGCGTGGATGGGGTGACCTACCCCAGCGAAGTGCAATTCCAGGAAAACCTGCCCAACGCACCGTTCGCCCTCAAAGGCCCGAACGCCGAAGACCTGCCTTTGAGCCTGGTCACGCGCGATTTGTGGCACGTGTTCTACCAGAACCAGATGCAGATCAACGGCGGCAAGAACGACAACTTTGTGGCCTGGGGCGATTCCGGTGGCCTGGTGATGGGCCATTACGCCCAGAGCCGTTATTCCTTGCGCCTGTGGGATGTGGCCAAGGAGTTTGTGCTGTGCGACAACTTCTTTCAGGGTGCATTTGGTGGCTCGTTTCTTAACCACCAGTACCTGATCAGCGCCACGGCGCCGTTTTATCCAAACGCCGCGCAGTCGGTGGCCAAGGCGCAGATTGCCACGCTGCAAAGCGATGACCCTGCCGACCCGCGTCTCAAGCCGCTGGACAAGTCACCCGCCAGCGCCATGACCGGCCCACCGCAGTTTGGCCCCAGCGCACTGACGCCGGACGGCTACGGCGTGAACACCCTCGCCCCGCCGTACTGGCCGACCTGGATCCGCGACCCGCAAAACCCGGATTACTCCAAACCCGACCTGCCCAACGTGCTCGTGCCGCAAACCCACGAACACATCGGCGACAAGCTGTCGAAAAAGAACGTCGACTGGGCCTGGTACGCCGGGGCGTGGCAAGCGACCCTCGACCAGTTCAAGGATTCGGGCGGCATCCCGAAAATCCCCAACTTTCAGTATCACCACCAGCCGTTCAACTACTTCAAGCAACAAGGGCCAGAAAACCGCGCCGAGCGTGATAAACGCCTGCGCGATGGCGGCTTGGGTGATGAGGCCAGCACCAACACATTCTTCGCCGACGCCCAGGCCGGCAAGCTGCCTGCCGTGAGCTTCTATAAGCCTCAGGGCAACCTCAACATGCACGCCGGTTACGCCGACGTAGCCTCGGGCGATCGCCATATCGCTCGCGCCTTGAAAGTGCTGCAGGAAAGCCCGCAGTGGAAAAACATGGTGGTGGTGGTGACCGTCGATGAAAACGGCGGCTGGTGGGACCACGTGGCGCCGCCCAAAGGCGATCGCTGGGGCCCGGGCACGCGAATTCCGGCGCTGGTGGTGTCGCCGTTTGCGCGCAAAGGCACCGTGGACCACACGGTTTACGACACGGCATCGATCCTGCGTTTGATCACCAGGGTGTTCCAGCTGGAGAAACTGGACGGCCTCAAGCAGCGCGACGACGCGATGATTTCCCGCGGCCAGACGCCCATGGGCGATTTGAGCAACGCATTGCAATTCAAGGTGTAGGTTTTCTTATCCAATAGCGACACGCCTGGCGATTTAGCACGCGGTTTTCCTGGTCAGCCGCTACTGTGTGGAGGTGGGCTTTCACCCCGCGCAGACGGGCTTTCGCTGACAAGGAACCAACTATGTTCAAACCGACCAGGCTGTCCTTCACCTTGGTCGCACTGCTGGCCAGTGCGGTCGTACACGCCGATATCGAAGTACCACTGGGCAGCACGCAACGCGTCACCCAATTGTTCGCGTTTCCCAATAATTGCAACGTGATCTGCTTTCGGCCATGGACGCTGGAGCAGACCGCCGAGCACTACCTGAACCAGAGCTTGCAGCGCGACGGGTACAGCCGCGCCAAGGTCAGCGTGAAAACCCATGACGGCGAGGTCGTGGCGACCTTCAGCGGCGTACCCGACCACTACGGCCAGCCCCTCACCACGCTGCTCAACACCGCTGACCTGGCCTACCAAGGCGCCAGCAAGCTCAACACCGACGGCAAATGGGCCTACAACTGGTACCTGTTCCTGCCGCTGGGCATGGCCCTGGAAAACCGCAAAAGCATCGAGCTGCTGCACTTCCCGCCGGATTACTCGCTGACCCAGGCCCAGGATTACCTGGAATCGGCCACCACCGATCGCTGGGCCACGTTGCTCACCGACAACGGCATCCCGGCCACCGAAACCCCGGCCTACCAGACCATCATCGATATCGCCCCCATCGCCGCGCCGTCCAACGCGGGCAAGGACCTGGAAACGGTTTACAGCTATTTCACCGACTATCAGACCCGCATGGTCAAGGAGCTGAGCCTGCACGCCAACGGCTCATTGCCGATGGTGGCGTTCGGTGCGCCGGTGCGCAGCTGGATCAAACAACAGTATGGTCAGACGGTGGCGGTGCTGGGCCTGGCGCAGATCAGCCCGACCGAAGGCAAACCCGTGTCGGTGCTGGGCGCCAACCACCCCAGCTACATCTGGTACGCGGCAGACCCTGCCACCTACGACGGCAATGAACAAAAGGCCGACGAAGCCGGCTTGAAGGTGATGGGCCAGGATTTGAGCGCTGCCTGCTGGCAAGCCGGCATGGGGCAGAAGCCCGCCAGCGATCCGAATGTGTTGCTAAAGGCGTGCATGAACACCTGGCAGGTCACGCGCAAGGAGCAGACCTGTGAGCTGTTTTACACCTCGGTACGCAACCTGACCCCGGAACAGGCCAACGCCAAATGCGCCACGCCTACGATCAAGGCCCAGTTGAAACAGCTCAAAGGCGTGGTGCCGGCAGCGTCGCTCACCGCGCCAGCGCTATAAAACGCACAAACAAAACGGTTTCTACTGTCAGATTTGACAGTAGAAATCGAATTCAACTTGGGCGAGTCTGGGGCCGCACACATTCGCTGCAAGACTGGCCGTCAGACAACTCAGTAGGTCGATGCAGCCTAAGCCAGGAGAGTTATGAAAACTCAAGCCATGGATAAGGCTAAAACCAGCACAAAGGACTGTCTTTACCCTTTCAAAACCCTGCTTTTTGAACCGGGCTATCCTTCGACCGAGCAATTCCAGCCCATTCAGGACGCTAACGGATTGCCTGCCGGGGTCAAGGCTCGTATCGCCTTCGACAGCCGGGTGCGCATCGCCAAGGTTTCCGGCTACGCCGTGGGGGAGCGGCGCCCGCATACGCTGCAGCTATCGCCCCGTATCCACCTGTATGACTCTTGGTTCTGCGGCCTGTTGATGCACTCCTGTGACCCGAATGTATTTTTCGACACCACAGACCTGGAGCTCTGGACCGTACAGCCGATCGCTCCGGGCACCTTGCTGACGCTGGATTACGCCAGTACCGAGGACGCGCTGCCCCAGCAGTTCGCTTGCCTGTGCGGCGAGCTGAACTGCCGGGGCTGGATCACCGGCAACCAGGAGCCGTTAAACAGCGAAGGTCAGGCGTTCATGGCCCGGTGGCGTGAACGCAAACGACCTTAAGCTTCGCCCAACGGGCGTAGGCGGTATTGCGGCGGCAGCTGCTCAAAACCACTGATGGTGGTGTTCAAGCTTTTCCAGCGGCCATCCTTGATGCCATAGATGCAGCCATGAATCGACAGGCTCTGCCCACGGTGCCAGGCGTTTTGCACAATGCTGGTGTGGCCGACGTTGGCCACTTGCTGAATCACGTTCAGCTCGCAAAGGCGATCGACGCGCTCTTCTTCGGTCGGCAGCTGGGCCAGCAGGTCACGGTTTTCGTAATAAAGATCACGAATAGTGCGCAGCCAGCCGTCGATCAGGCCGAACTGGCGGTCCTGCATCGACGCGCGCACACCGCCGCAGCCATAGTGGCCGGTGACGAGGATGTGTTTGACCTTGAGCACATCGACTGCGTACTGGATCACCGACAGGCAATTGAGGTCGGTGTGCAGCACCACGTTGGCGACGTTGCGGTGCACGAACAGATCACCCGGCAACATGCCGACGATCTCGTTGGCCGGTACGCGGGCGTCGGAGCAACCGATCCACAGGTATTCCGGGGTTTGCTGGCGGGCAAGCTTGGCGAAGAATTCGGGATCTTCCTGTTTGATCGCGTCCGCCCAGCGTTCGTTGTTATCAAGCAGGTCTTGTAGTTCGTTCATCAGGGAAAGCCTCAGGAATGATGCGCAGCTGTGTGACAGACAACCGCTCGTCCGGGTCACGCCAAGCCGTAATTAGCTTGAATCTTTAGGGCGCCGTGCCTGTCCACACACTATAAGCCCCACAGTATGAGGATTGGCCATGACTGAATCACGACGTCCCTACGGCGCTACGCAGCCGGAACCGATTGACGATAACGAAGACCGCATGGGCTCGATGCGCGAGCTGGATTTTGACGAGGACGGACCGACCGCGGAAATCGGCGATGAGATCCCGGCAGGCGAGCGCGAGCACCTGATGCCCGACGAACGGGTACGCGAAGCCGGGATGACCGGGGCCTCTACGCAGGACCATGAGCCGACCGACGACGATATGAGCCCCGAAACCCTTATCCATGAGGACGGTGCGCGGGATGCGCGGGAAGAAGGCGAGGATAACCCGGCGGATTACGATCTAAGCATCGTCGATGAAGATGAGATCGGCGGCGGCAACGGGCTGGATGAGGCTGAGCTGGCCGACATCGACCCCGTCGACGGCAACCGCTGATACAGCGCGGTTCAACCTGTGGGAGCGGGCTTGCTCGCGAATGCGGTCGTTCAGTCAGTAAATTTTTGACTGATGCACCGTATTCGCGAGCAAGCCCGCTCCCACATTGGCGTGTGTATTCAGTCCACTAACGTGCAGGCCATCACAACGGCATCTTCGCGGCCACCCACGGCGGGGTAGTAATCGCGCCGACGGCCGATTTCGTTGAAACCGTAACGTTCGTACAGGCGAAACGCCCCCGTATTGCTGTCGCGTACTTCCAGGAAGCACTCGCGGGCATTGGCGGCATAAGCGCGGGACATCAAGTGTTCCAGCAACGCCAGGCCCAAACCCCGGCCCTGGTTTTCCGGCTTGACGGTAATGTTCAGCAGATGCGCTTCATCGAGGATGATCTGCACCACGCCGTGGCCTACCTGCTGCTCACCTTCAAACATCAACCAGATCTGGTACTTGCCCAAGCCGTCGAGAAAAATCCCGCGGGTCCAGGGATGGCTGAACGCCGCGTATTCAATCTTCAGTACAGCGTCGAGGTCCGCCTCGGTCATTGGGCGGAAAGATAAAGCTTCACTCATCGGTACTTTTCCAGCGCGCCATCAGCCGGCGCATGGCTTGCCATACATCAGCCTTACGCTGTGGCTCTTCCATTAATAATTCCAGGCCCGGCAGGGCCCACACCGACCCAAGGCCTTCGACCTGCAGTTCACGGTACCAGGCCTCGGCATTCGCCTCGCCGGCAAACCGCACGGCGGGCAGGCCGATCAACCACAGGCACACGCACGGCTCGTCTTCGAGGCGCGCCGAAACAAAACCTTGCACAAAATCCCGCGCGGCTTCCGGGCCCTGGTCCATGTTGCCACGCACCAGCAGCGGCCAGCGCACCGGATCGCCAACGATTTGCGGGCTGTCGGGCAGGCCGGCAGCACGCAGCATGTCCTTGAGCAGCATGTAAGCCGGGTCGCGCGTCTGGAAGCGCTCGCCTGTGGGTAACTCCACCAATAGCAGACAACGCCCGGCCCGCAGCAATTGCAGGGCAAAGCGCGGCGGCGGCACCACCGGCGCCTTGGCCACCGGCGCAACCGTTTCGGCCACCACCGGCTTGGCCATTGGCGCCGGGCGCGGCACTTCGACCTTCACCCGCTCGACGACAGGGCGCGATTCAGGCGTGGGCTTGACCACGGCCACCGGCGCAGCCGCCTCTTCCCCCGACACGTCGAACGCCTCATAAGGCTCAAGCGCCTGCAGCAGCTCGGGCCGCGATGGGGCGGCAAACGGCAGTTCGGTGCGGGGCAGCCAGTTGACCACCTGCATGGCGGTCAAGTAAGCGCGACGTCGGGACTCGATAAGCACAGCTCGGCCACTTGTGGATAACTAAAGAGCGGGGATTCTACCGCTGTTCGGTAACAATCGCCCACTGTGCACTGACCGGCTGTGGATAAATCCCGCGCCTGATGCAGTACAATCGCGACTTTTAATCGCCAACCAGCCGGCCATTCCCATGATCGAACCCAAGCGCGTCCTGCGCGCCCTCGCCGAACACTGGGCCTTACTTGAGCCACTGTGCGAACACTTCGACCAAGGCACCTTGAGCCTTGGCGAACTGCGCGCGCAACTGGCCGCCCAACAACTGGACAGCACGCCCCAGGACATCACCAGCCTGCTGGACGTGTGGATTCGCCTGGATATCCTGGTGCCTGTCGCCAAGAGCCCGAACCGTTTCGAGCTCAACGCACAGATCCACGACTTCCTGGCCTATCTTCGCAAGGAGCACCGGCTTGGCCTGTGCCTGGAAATTGAAGCCTACCTGCGCCACCTCGAGCGCCTGGCCGGCTACATTCAGGACGCCTTCGACATCCGGGATGGCCACGACCTGGCCCGCCAACTGCGCCTGCTGGACATGCGCGTACGCGATGTATTGAAAAAACTCGCCAACGACGAGCAAGCCCTCGCGGCCGTGGCCGACCGCGCCAAGACCAGCGACCGGCAGATTCCGTTGCGCCAGCGGTATGCCGAAGTGCTGGCGACCTGGGACGAATACGTCGAGCCGATGATCCAGCTGGTGAACGCCGACGGCGCCTTTGAACAAGGCGTGCGCAAGGTCGAAAACGTGCTGTTGCGCATGCTCACCGAGCAACAACGCCTCGGCCACCTGGTCGATGACGACATGCTGCTGCGCACCCACGCGCGCATCCTCGAAATGCAGACCAGCGCCCAGTTGACCTTGCGTCATGCGCGCGAACTGCTGCTGCCGTTGCGTGAAGAAGCACGCCGGCACAACGCCGTGACCCGTGGCGCCGCGCTGGCCTTGTCGGCCATCCGCCGTAAAGGTCTGGACGCCGTGCCGCAAGCGGCGATGCCGATGTTCACGCGACCGCAAAGCACCTTTCTCGGCAGTGCCAGCCAGGTCGAGGCCTATGTGTACGCGCTGGCGAATTTCGAGCCGAAACCGGCGCGTTTCCCCAAGGCGCACAAATCCCACAAGGGCGACGCCCAGCGTGCACCGCGCACGGTCAAGGAAATGCTCGAGCGCTGCGAAGACGCGCTGCCGATGCCAGACCTGATGACCTGGCTGCTGGAGCAGGAACCGGACGGCGCCACCGACGAATTGTTGTACTGGTTCTCGCGGCTCTCGCGTGAAAAACGCTTCAAGCGCGAACGCCTGGAACGCCGCGACTACCACACACACGAGCACCAGGTCAGCCTGCGCTCCTTCGCCCTGCTCCCGGCCGGCACCGATGCCGCCGAGCATTCTGCGAGTACACCTCATGCATCTTGATCTATCCGAACTGTCCCAGCTGGCGCCGATCTTTCGCGAGCTGTTCAAGGGTTACCACGTCAGCCGCCGCGACCCGGAGCTGTACGCGCAACTGTCGAACTTCCAGGACCAGTACCGCACGCTGTTCAAGGCGCTGGGCTTTGAGCTGGTGTGCGATACACGCGGCTTCTATTACTTTGTGCCGGACTCGGCGATTGCCAGCGCGCAAGTGAACAAGACTGCCCAACGCCTGGCGCTGTTCACCTTCATCCTTGTCGAGCACCTGGCCGACCAGGGCCGCGACCCGATCGCCGTGCTCGACGGCGGCAGCCTGGGCCGCGACGAATTGCCGTCGTTGCTGGAGAAGTACCGCGATCTGTTTATCCAGGCCGAAGTGCAGACCCAGGAAGAACTTGAAGAAAAAATCATGCGCCGCATGACCCAGCTGGGTTTTGCCAGCGAAGACAACGGCGTGTATCGCTTCCTGCCGCCGATGCACCGTTTCCTCGACGTGTGCCTGTCGGTGCAGCAGGACCGCGACCTCGCCGCCAGTGTGCACAGCGTGCTGCCTTTGCCGGCGCCGGTGATCATCGACGAAGACAGCGATGAAAAACTGCTCAAGACCGACGACCCGCTGGACTTGAGCGACTTTGACGAAGAAAGCGAAGAAGACGCCCTGGCCCGCGCCATTGCCGAAGAACAGGAGACCGACGCATGAGCAAGGAACGCTACGGCATCCGCCGCTTCGCCCTATTGAACACCGCCGGTTACAGTTTGGGCCTGTTCCCGCTGGAAGAACCGTTGTCGGTGTACGGCGCGAACAACCTGGGTAAATCCGCCTCGATCAACGCCCTGCAGTTCCCGATTCTGGCGCGCATGTCGGACATGAGTTTCGGCAAGTACACCCTGGAGCAATCGCGGCGCTTCTACTTTGCCACCGACACCAGCTACATCCTCGTGGAAGTCTCGCTGCCCCACGGCCCGCACGTGATCGGCGTGGTCGGGCGTGGCCCGGGCGGTGGTTTCGGGCACCAGTTCTTTGCCTATGCCGGCAAGCTGGACCTGGCGCATTACCAGAAAAACGACACTTGCCTGCGTCAGAAAGAGCTGTTCACCAACCTTGAGCGCGAAGGCCTGAAAGCCTACGAGCTCAAGCCGGACGAACTGCGCCGTTTGCTGGTGGGCGGCCACACTTCGATCCCGCTGGACCTGACCCTGATTCCGCTGCGCTCCACCAGCGAGCAGAGCCTGAAAACCTTCCGCGCGCTGTTTATCAACCTGCTGCACATGCGCGAAATCACCGCGGCCAAGCTCAAGCAATTGTTCCTGGATGCCTTTGAACACAGCCTGCGTTCCGGCAGCGTGGACTACATCGCGGCGTGCGAAGAAGCGTTCCGTGATGTACGACGCATGGAGCAGGATTACAACTCGCTGGTGGCTGCCGGCCCGTTGGTTGAGGCGTTGGCCAATGGCGTTCGGCAGCGCGATGTTCTGCGCGGCAAACTGCATCGCCTGTCGCCCTTGCTGGATTCGTTGCTGGGCACCTGGTCGGACTACGCCAGCGCGCGCAAGGAAGAGCTGACGATCCAGGCCGAGCATTACCGCAATGAGCAGGACGCGCTGCAAAACGATCAGCGCGGTGGCACCCAGGAGCTGATGCGTCTGGAGCGGGAAATCAGCGGCATTCAGCGTTGGCTGGGCGAGCTGTCGGTGCTCAAGCATCGCTTCGCCCTGGTGGATGACGTCAAGGTGCTGGAGCAGCAGCTGCTGGCGGCCAAGGATGCTCACGATGAATTGGCGGGCGCCCTGGCGCAGTCGCGGCAGTTCAGCGCCGAGGATTTGGACGAGCGCTTGCGCGATCTGGAAAAACGCTTGAAGTCGGTCAAGCAGCAGCTCGACCACGCGGACAACAACAGCTACGCCAAACTGCGCGAAGAGTTTTCGCAGCAGGATGTCGAGCGTCTGATGCGCCTGTTCAACAGCTCGTTGTTCAGCCTGCCATTGGGCGAGCACGGCATTACGCTGGATGAGGACGGCCAGTGGGTCAAATCCCTGGAGCAGATCCTCGACGGCTTCAAAGGCGAGCGTTTCGAAGTGCCGGGGCTGTCCATCGACATCTCGCACATTGAGCCACCGGCGTTGCAGGCCCTGGCGGACCGCGCGGCGTTGCGCGACCAGAAAGAGCGCCTGGAAAAAGAACTCAAGCAACTCAAGACCCAGCAGGCCGTAGCCTCCGACCGCGCAGCCAGCAAGACCCAGACTGAAGCGCTGTACCAGCAAGTGCTGGATGCGCAGAAAGCGTTGGAGGACTTCCGTCGCGCCCAGACCCTGAGCGCTGAAGAAGGCGAGAAGCTGGAAAACCTGGCGCAAATGGAAGCCGCCCAGGATGAGTTGAAGCGCTCCAGCGACGCCTTCACCGAACGCGTGCAGCAGCTGTCGGCCAAGCTGCAATTGGTTGGGCGCCAGATTGGCGATATGGAAGCCAAGCAACGCACCCTGGATGACGCGTTGCGCCGTCGCCAGCTGCTACCGGCAGACTTGCCGTTCGGCACGCCGTTCATGGACCCGGTCGATGACTCCATGGATAACCTGCTGCCGCTGCTCAATGACTATCAGGACAGCTGGCAGGGTTTGCTGCGCGCCGACGGCCAGATCGAAGCCTTGTATGCGCAGGTTCGCCTTAAAGGCGTGGCCAAGTTTGACAGCGAGGATGACGTTGAACGTCGCCTGCAACTGCTGATCAACGCGTATGCGCACCGCACTGACGAAGCCCTGACCTTGGGCAAGGCGCGCCGTGCAGCCGTCACCGATATTGCGCGCACCCTGCGCAATATCCGCAGCGACTACGACAGCCTGGAACACCAGTTGGCCTTGTTCAACCGCGAGATCAACAAGCGCCAGGTGTCCAACCTGCAAAGCTTCCGCATTGTGCTGGCGCCGAACAAGGAAGCCCTCAAGCATATCGACCAGATCATCCACAGTGCCGGTCAGTATGAAGAAGGCGAGACGTTGTCGGTGTTTGACCTCAGCCAGAGCGCCGAGCAGGACAACAAGAACGAAGAGGCCAAGGAATACCTGGCCCGCCTTGTGGCCGCCAACCATAACCAGTTGGGCCTCAAGGACCTGTTCGAGCTGGCGTTCGAGATCACCAAGGTGCATGGCCAGCCGGTGATTCACACCGACATCGACGGCGCGGCATCCAACGGCACCACCATGACCATCAAGGCGCTGACCAACATGTACTTGTTGCTGCACTTGATGGACCGTGATCAGGCCGGGCGCGTGCGTTTGCCGTACTACCTCGATGAGGCAGCGGACATCGATGAGAAGAACCAGGCGGCGCTGCTGGAAACCAGTTTGCAGCTGGGTTTTGTGCCGATTCTGGCCAGTGTGAAGCCGCAGGTGTCCGCCCAGGTGGCGATCGACCTGGAAGGTGGCAGCGGGCCGAACGGCATCTACATTGATGAGGCGGACTGGAAGTACATCCGTCGTCACGATGCGGTAAAGGCGACCGTGAATGTGCAGGCGGATGAGCCGGAGCTGGATGAGGTTTGAGCCACTGAGCTGAAATGCAAAAAAGGCCCCTGGGTGAGCACCCAGGGGCCTTTTTTTTCGCCGGTTATGGCCTCTTCGCGGGCAATCCCGCTGCCACAGGTGACCGCATTTCTACAGGATAAATGCGCTTGAATGTGGGAGCCGGGCTTGCCCGCGATGGCCGCGCCTCGGTTTACTTGCCGAGCGAAATCTTAGGTGCCCACGTCAGCCATTCATCTTCAAACTTGTCGAACAGCGGGAAGGTCTGCTGCGGCCGGGCAGCATTGCCCATGCGCTCGCCGTCTGGCGTGGCGAAGGCAATACCGCCGGCGACCAGTGTCTCGAGGGATTCAGTGCGCACTGTCGCGCCTTTGAACAAGCCGAAGTCGAGACCGAAACCGCTGGTGTTCCAGAAGCGGCTGCCACTGCGCACCAGTGGCGCGTACTTGGGCTCGATCAAGATATGGATCAGCACGCGGTCGGCGGTTTGACCCAGCTCGTAGCCTGTGACTTTGCCGACGGTGACCTCACGGTAGGTGACCGGCACGCCTTCCTTCAACGAGCCACGGCGTGCGGCGCTGAGTACCAGGCTCAGGCCTTCCTCCTGACGGGCCGCCTCCGGTGGCTTGTCCAACGCGACGAAGCTCTTTTGTGGGCCGGCGTTTTTCGCAGATGGCTGCACCTCGATGTATTGGCCCGTGACCAGGGTTTCCAGGTTCGAGGTTTTCATCAGGCCCAACTCAGGCTTGACCACCCAGAACTGGCTGCCGGCGCGGGCGATCCGATCCGCCACTTGGGTGATGCGCGCGCTGAGCAACACCGACTGCATGTCGGCACTGAGGTCGACGCTTTCAATCTTGCCCACGTCCAGGCCTTTGAAGCGTACCGCGGTGCCGGGGCGCAGGCCGTCGGCACGATCGACCTTGATGGTCACCAGCGTACCGTGTTGATTGGCGGCCTCGCGATCGGCAAACAGACGGAAACGCGGGATACGTTTTTTCAGCGGCACGTTCGGTTCCGGGGTTTCGAAGGCAATACCGCCGGCCATCAAGCTGGCCAGGGATTCACTCTTGACCTGGATGCCCCCGGTGAGTCCGCCTGTCAGCGTGACGCCGCTGGCATTCCAGAAGCGCGTCGAACCGTTGACCAGGTTTTCGTATTCCTTCTCGATGTGGACACCGATCACCAATTGCTTGTTCTTGCGCGAGAACTGGTAGCTCTGTACCGAACCCACCTTGACCTGTTTGTAGAGGATCGGGCTGCCGACATCCAGCGAGCCTAGGCTGTCGGTGAACAACACCATGTGCAGGCCGGGGGAACGCAGGTCCAATGGTGGTGCCTTGGCCCGAGCGACGAATTCGCGCTGCGGCGCACTGCCCTTGTCGCCAGGGCGAATGGCGATGTAGTTACCTTTGACCAGCGCTTCCAGGCCGGTGATACCGGCAAGCGAGATGGACGGTTTGACCACCCAGAACTGGGTGTCTTGCACCAGGTAGTCTTCGGCAAGCGGGTCGAGGGTGAGCTCGGCATTGGCGCTGGACAGGTCAGGGTCAATCTTCAGGGTCTTCAGGCTACCGACCTGAATACCTTTGTACATGACCGGTGTGCGCCCGGCCTGCAGGCCTTCGAAGTCGGTGAGTTTGACCTTGACCTTGAGACCGGCCGCCGCTGCGTCGAAGTCTTCGTACAAGCGAAACGGCAGGCTTGGATCGGTGGGAGGGCTGTCCTTGCGGTTCTCGGGTGTAGCGAAAGCGATGCCGCCGGCAACGATGCTCGAGAGCGACTCGCTGCGCACCTTCACGCCGGAGAGATTGGCGTCGATGCTGATGCCGCTGGCGTTCCAAAAGCGCGTATGTTTGCGCACCAGGCTGGCGTAAGTGGGCTCGATGTAGACCTTGATCTCGACCGTACTCTGGTCTTCGGACAGCAGGTAGCTTTTGACCTGGCCAACCTGAATCTGCTTGTAGAACACCGGGCTGCCACGGTTGAGCGAGCCCAGGCGATCGGCCTTGATGGTCAGGTGCAAGCCGGGCTTGGCGTCGGATAAAGGCGGCTCTTCGGAAAGGGCCTTGAATTTGCGCGACGGCTCGCCGTCGCCAGGGCTGGCCGCAATGTAGTTACCCGAGACCAGGGTTTCCAGACCGGTGATACCGGCGAGGCTGACGCTGGGTTTGACCAGCCAGAAACGGGTGTTGGTCTTGAGGTATTGCTCCACATCCTTGTTCATCTCGATGGTGGCGATCACCCCGCGATTGTTGCCCTCGTCGTCCAGGGCCAGGGTCTTGACCTTGCCCACGGGCATGCCTTTGTAGACCACTTCGGTCTTGTTGGCCTGGATGCCTTCGCCACTTTCAAAGCGCACCTGGATCTCGATGCCTTGTTGGGAATAGGCACGCCATCCCAGCCAACCACCGATGATCAGGGCTATCAGGGGCAACACCCAAATGGCCGACCAGTTGGAGGCCGGGCGGGTTTTAGCTTTTGGCAAATCACTCATGGTCGTCGTCCGACTCCGTGTTGTCCCAAATCAGTCGGGGATCAAAAGTTACTGCGGCAAGCATCGTCAAGATCACCACACTGGCGAACGCTGCAGCACCGAGATTAGCCTCGACACTGGCAAGTCGCCCAAAGTTAACAACCGCTACCAGGATGGCGATCACGAAGATATCCAGCATGGACCAGCGGCCAATGAATTCGATGAAGCGGTACATGATAATCCGTTGTTGCGCGGACAGCGGCTGACGACGCTGCACCGAGAACAACAGCAGGCCAATGCCCACCAGTTTGAATGTCGGTACAAGAATACTGGCAATAAACACCACAGCAGCGATAGGGAACATGCCGTGCTGCACCAACTGGATCACGCCGGCCATGATGGTACTTGGATCGCCCTGGCCAAGGGAGTTGATGGTCATGATTGGTAACAGGTTGGCGGGGATATACAGGATCGCCGCCGTGATCAGTAACGCCCAGGTACGCGTAAGGCTATTGGGACGACGGGCGTGGACCAGCGCACCGCAACGGGTGCAGAGCTGCTCATCGGTGTCGGCTTCTTGCTTGTTCAGCTCATGGCATTCGGTACAAATCAGAATGCCTGCATCAATCGCCCGCATGATCATCCTCTCCTGACAACGCTTGCCAGATCTGGTGGGGCGACATCACCACCTCAAGCAGCACCTGAACCATTAATAGACTGACGAAACAGATAAGCCCCAGGCCGACCGTGATGGAGGCCATGTCGGCGAGTTTGACGATCGCCACGAGCACGCCCATCAGGTAGACCTCCAACATTCCCCAGTCTTTCAAGTGATGGTAAATGCGGTAGAGCAACAACCCATAGCTGCGGCCGATCTTCCAGCGAATGCTCAGCAGCACAGCCAATTGGCAGAGCAATTTGAGCAATGGGATGCCCATGCTGCACAGAAACACCACTGCGGCGACGCCCTGCATGCCGGTATCGAACAGACCTACAACGCCGCTCCAAACGGTGTCCTCTGAGGACTGCCCGAGTAGATTGAGCTGCATGATGGGTAAAAAGTTCGCGGGGATATACAGCAAAAGTGCGGCGATTACCAAGGCGAGGCTGCGCTCAACGACATTGTAGCGGTGAGCATAGAGCTCGTAACCGCAGCGTGCGCATTGAGCCTTTTCGCCTCGAGCGAGCGTGGGCTTGCGCATCAGCAAGTCGCACTCATGGCATGCCACCAGATCGTCCAGGGGTAAATCCGACACCGCTGGGGTATCAACCGGATCGGGCATAGTTAGGGCTCGAACTCTAAAAAAGGTTAGGTGCCTATTCTAATGGTCTGGTTCAGAAATAACTGTGCAAATTTGTCGGACGGATTCAACCGCTGGTCAAGCAGGCCGTCGCGGCATGCGGCGCAATAATGGGAGGACGTAGCGTTTGCTGATATTGGCGATTTCGGGGAGAGGGTTGGGCTTTTGTACGGCCGGGATTTAGCGCCCATGGCCCGGAGGTAGCGGGAAGTTTGGGAGCTGGGCCTATCAGGAAAGCACACATTATCGTTGGCGCATCGCGATGCCTTCATACCTGCACTTTTCGACCGCCCAAAACAAAGCCCCTGTTTGCGTTAGCAAACAGGGGCTCTGGAATTTAATCTTGACGATGACCTACTCTCACATGGGGAAACCCCACACTACCATCGGCGATGCATCGTTTCACTGCTGAGTTCGGGATGGGATCAGGTGGTTCCAATGCTCTATGGTCGTCAAGAAATTCGGGTACTGAGTCGTGACCAGATGGCCTCGCTTCAGCAAATTGGGTATGTGATAGCTTTCGGTGTTTGTGAGATTCGAACTTTCGGTTCATTTCGTCTTCACACACCGCAATCTGGTCTCTTTGCTTTTCAGCGCAGAGCATGCAAATTGCTTGGGTGTTATATGGTCAAGCCTCACGGGCAATTAGTATTGGTTAGCTCAACGCCTCACAGCGCTTACACACCCAACCTATCAACGTCGTAGTCTTCGACGGCCCTTCAGGGAACTCAAGGTTCCAGTGAGATCTCATCTTGAGGCTAGTTTCCCGCTTAGATGCTTTCAGCGGTTATCTATTCCGAACATAGCTACCCGGCAATGCCACTGGCGTGACAACCGGAACACCAGAGGTTCGTCCACTCCGGTCCTCTCGTACTAGGAGCAGCCCCTCTCAAATCTCAAACGTCCACGGCAGATAGGGACCGAACTGTCTCACGACGTTCTAAACCCAGCTCGCGTACCACTTTAAATGGCGAACAGCCATACCCTTGGGACCGGCTTCAGCCCCAGGATGTGATGAGCCGACATCGAGGTGCCAAACACCGCCGTCGATATGAACTCTTGGGCGGTATCAGCCTGTTATCCCCGGAGTACCTTTTATCCGTTGAGCGATGGCCCTTCCATACAGAACCACCGGATCACTAAGACCTACTTTCGTACCTGCTCGACGTGTCTGTCTCGCAGTCAAGCGCGCTTTTGCCTTTA